>JAISJU010000024.1 GCA_031261165.1 Prevotellaceae bacterium | reverse complement strand
TTGGTTACGCGGAAGATGGTCATCAAATCCGCCTTTTCGCCCAAAATCTCAACAGAGGTATCGGCTACCTCGTGGCGCAAATCCACGCCCTGCGTGATGGAAACGTAGATGCTGTTTTTTTCCGCATTCCACTTTTTGTCGTAGAACGCGCCTGTAATCACAGGGCGCATATACACCTGACCGGTGTTTACGTTGTAGCCGTTCAACACGAGGCGCGAACTTGCCCGCTGAAAACGGCGGGATATGTCTGCCAGCGTTTCGCGGCTGTGTTCTGTGCCTTCGCTCACTATTTCGTTGATAATATCGTCGAAAGTCGCGCTGCCCGGCGTAGATACCGAGGCGGTAAAATCATTCGGGTCGGTGGTCAGTTCGTTTTTCTGTAACCACACTTTTAATTGGTTTTTCATTGTGTTATTTTTGTTTTGTTAGTTAATAAATTGTCTGTAGATAGGTAGATAAGACATCCCATTTTTTGAAAAAATGGAATGTCTCGCTGGTGGCTGAGCGTAGTCGAAGTCCGCCTGCACCTACCGCAGCACCTTTTCCGTTTTTCCGGTATCATATTTAGGTTCAAGATTAGGATATAAAGTGTTATCTTTGTATAACTAATTGAATCACAATGAGAAACAAGTACATAAAAAATGCGAAGATTTCAGAGGCAGAATTTCGGACTGTTTTACGGCTGTTTTGTTTGGAAATGGAGGCAAAAAAAGTGTCTGAATTTACAGGTTTAAACCGCGTAACAATAAACCGAATATTTGAACTCATTTAAACTTTTAATTTGCTCATAAAAAAACTTGCTATTTCAAAGAAAAGCAGTATATTTAAGGTGTCCAATCAAAAATATACGCCTTATGAAAAGCAAGTTTGCAAAGATAACAAAAAACTAAATAAAAACCTACATATTACCGTTTATTCCCAAAAACAGACGTGGTTTTGCCCCCACAGTGGATTTGGCAGAAATCGTACAGTGTATTCTTTATAAACTCAAAACGGGTGTTCAGTGGAATTGTTTATTCATTGATATAGAATGTGTTAAGTCTCAATTTTCTTGGCAGTTAGTTTATTACTACTTCCAGAAATGGAGTAAAGCAGGTGTTTTTGAGCAATTGTTTATGTTCTATTTGTTTTTGCAAAAGGATAAATTGGACACGGAGAATTTGAACCTTGACGGTACGCACAGTTATGTAAAAAGAACGAGTGAATCAGTCGGTTATCAGCATCGCAAAAAAGGAAAAACCTCTAATGTATTAGTAATGACTGATGGCAAAGGCATTCCCATAGCCATAGGCGATATTCAGGACGGTAATCACAATGATTTATATCAGGTTGTAAAGCAATTTGCCGTGATGATAAAAGACCTTAATTATTGTGGCATTAATGTTGAGAACAGTAATTTGAATGCAGATAAAGGTTTTGATGCCAAATCTTTACGAAGGGCTTGCAGACGCAGAAAGATTATTCCTAATATCAAAGAAAATGTACGTAATAGAAAGCATAAAAAGAGAGGAAGGAAACGATATTTTCATAAAGAACTTTACAAAAGACGAGTTGTCAATGAAAGATTATTTGCTTGGCTTGATGCTTTTAAAACGCTGTTAATTAGGTTTGATACATTAAATTCTTCGTGGTTAAGTTGGCATTATTTCGCTTTTACTTTAATTTTATTGAAAGTTTAAATGAGTTCTATGACAAACTCAGAGTTCGTATATCGGAATTATGCGAAGCCGAGAGTCCATTTGTCAATGGGGAAATAGAACTTGATGAAAGTTATTTTGGTGCGCGTAGAGTACGAGGCATAAGAGGCAGAGGTGCAAGAGGGAAAATACCTGTTTTTGGTATGCTAAAACGAGGCGATAAAGTATATACACAAATAGTCAAAAACTGCTCTATGAGCGAGTTGATGCCTATTATACAGGGTAAGGCGGATAAAGGTGCAGTATTATTTACAGACGGGTTTAAAACATACGATGGCTTGGCTGATTTTGGCTATAAAAAGCATTATAGAGTTAGGCACGGGGAGAATGAATTTGCTGTAGGAAATAATCATATTAATGGCATTGAAAACTTTTGGGGGCTTTGTAAAACAAGGCTTGCAAAGTTCAAAGGAGTGCATAAACATAAGTTCTATTTACACATTAAAGAATGCGAATTCAGATACAATTTTAGAAAGAAAAATATATATCTAATTTTCCTCAAAAATATAAGAAATAATCCATTATTCTAATCTTGAACCATTATTAAAATTCCAGCATCCATTGTACATAGAATAAAAAAATAAAGAAAGGAAAATAAAAATAAAAAAAGCATTAGTATTAATTCTGATTAGTTGTTGTAGTGCAACTCTTTATGCTCAATATTCAGCGTGCTGTCCTCAACAAATGACAGACAAACCATATAACTATAATATTGTGTTTACTCGACCGAGTACCTATTATTCTACCTCAAAAAGCAATGCATTAGTGGACATATATAAAACAGACAATAATACATACAAAATTATTTTTAACAATCCTACTAATCGTGATATTTGCAGTATTGTAACAGGACTGAAATTTGTAAAATTAGACAATGGTCTATACGAATATTCCGGTACAATTTTAGATATGCTTGATGAATTGAATCTTACAGGTAGAGTCAGT
The DNA here is from genome assembly GCA_031261165.1 of Prevotellaceae bacterium. Lineage (GTDB taxonomy): Bacteria > Bacteroidota > Bacteroidia > Bacteroidales > Paludibacteraceae > JAISJU01. The sequence goes on along the minus strand of JAISJU010000024.1, from coordinate 33,496 downwards.
CAGATAGGTTCATATACTGCAACTGTCTATTCCTCGCAAAAATTAAGTAATTTATCTTCCAGAACTTTTACTACCCCAAAAAATGAGAACTTAATAATGATAGATGCAAAATGGGGGTATAATGATATTGTTACTTATACGATAGCATTCAAATAAAAAATATAATTCTACAAATAGAAAACTTCTCTGTTTTTATCGTATTTACAAAAGCGAAATCAAATGTTTCGCTTTTTTTTATGCCTTATATATCAAAGATATGGAATAATGTTGTATCTTTGCGCCCTGAAATTTAAGCAATAAAACTATGGCAACAAAAACCAAATACTCCGATGCCGAACTCGAAGAATTTCGTGCTATTATAATGGATAAATTGGAGGCGGCGCAACGCGACTACGAATCGCTGCGGCTCAGCCTTACGAATATGGACGGCAACGATGTAACCGACACTTCGCCCACTTTCAAAGTGCTGGAAGAAGGCGCGGCAACCCTCTCCAAAGAAGAGGCGGGCAGGCTGGCGCAACGGCAAATGAAGTTCATTCAACACCTGCAAGCGGCGTTGGTGCGCATCGAAAACAAAACTTATGGCATCTGCCGCGAAACGGGCGAACTGATACCCGCCGAACGCCTCCGCGCCGTGCCGCACGCCACATTGAGTATCGAAGCAAAAAACAAACAGTAAAATGGCACTGTCGGTTGGGAAAAAAAGCATTTTGGTCATTTTGCTCGTGCTGATTATCGACCAGATTTCCAAAATTTGGATAAAAACGCACTTCGCGCTCGGCGAGAGCGTAGAGGTCTTTTCGTGGTTTCAAATCGCATTTATCGAAAACAACGGAATGGCGTTTGGTATGGAATTTATCGGCAAACTCTTCCTCACACTCTTCCGAATTGTGGCAGTGGGCGGCATCGGCTACCTCATTTACCGTTTCATCAAGCAAAACAAGTATTCTGACGGCTTTATCATTTGCATCGCGCTGATTTTTGCGGGCGCATTGGGCAATATTATCGACTGTGTTTTTTATGGTGTCGCGTTTGATTATGCGCCCCTGTTCTATGGCAAAGTGGTTGATATGCTGTACTTTCCAATTATTAGAAACGCGGCGGGCGAAACGCTCTTTTTCAGTCCGGTGTTCAATATTGCCGACTCGGCAATTACTGTTGCGGTGATTTATATTCTGATTTTCTACCGCAAATATTTGGGCGATAATAAAAATGAAGAATGAAAAATTAAATAGCCACTTTGTCATTGCGGGCTTGACCCGCAATCCCCTTTTGCTTTTTAAGGGGATTCTGACTTTCGTCAGAATGACAGACCGAAACAGGGGATTGCGGGTCAAGCCCGCAATGACAAGTGCGCTATTTCTGATTATCGCGCTTTTCATTTCGTGCAGCGGAACACCGAAAGACGTGCTTTCCGAAAAACAAATGGTGGAAGTGATTACCGACCTGAATTTGGTGGAAGGCACGATGATGATTTCGGGCATTGCGTGGACTGACAAACAAAAAAAAGAGGCGTATTATAATTATGTACTCGAAAAACACGGCATTACGCCGGCACAATTTGATACGTCTTTTACGTGGTATGCTCGCACGCCTGCCAAATTGGGAATAATCTACGAAAAAGTAACCGCCAACCTCAACCAAAAAGAGGCGGAATTGGAGAAATGAAACGAATAGCCGCCAATTACCTCTACATCAATGCAGAAACGACACTAAGAAACGGCGTTGTCGAACTTGACGACAAGGGTGTTGTGCAAAATTTCTTTTCGTTGGACAACCTGCCCGCCGAAACTTCGCAAACCGAATTTTTCAATGGCACTCTGATGCCGAAAGATAAGGAAGAAGTCCGTATCGGCGAAAAAATGGAATTTTATTTAATAGAATACGAATATACCTAATAACTACGAATTCACGAATTTTTTATTGACAGCAAGAAATTCGTGAGTTCGTAGTGAAAAAATAAAATTCTGATTTTTTCCCTCTCAAAAATTATTTTATCAAAAAGCAATTTATATCAAATAAATTCTGTAATTTTGTAATCTGAAATTTTAAATGTACTTGCATTTAAGTTTCTAAACAACAAATCTAATATTAACGCAATATTAAGAACTTGAATTTTAGCGCATTGCTAATTCATAATTCTTAATTCATAATTCTTAATTAAGTATATGTGTGGAATAGTTGGAGTATTCAATTTTAAGAAAAGTCCTGAAAAACTGCGTGCGCAGGCGTTGAAAATGTCGAAATGTATCCGTCATAGAGGACCGGATTGGTCGGGAATTTATGCCGGCGAGAAAGCCATTTTGGCACACGAGCGTTTGTCAATTGTTGACCCGCAGTCGGGCAAACAGCCGCTTTACAGCAAAGACGGCAAGTTGGTGCTTGCCGTGAATGGCGAGATTTATAACCACGAAGCGTATCGTGAAAAATATGCCGGCAAATATGAGTTTTTGACAAAATCGGACTGCGAAGTGATTTTGCCGCTCTACCGCGACAAAGGTGTGGATTTTCTCGAAGATTTGAACGGTATTTTTGCCTTTGCGCTTTATGATATTGAAAAAAATGAGTATCTCATTGCCCGCGACCATATCGGCATTATCCCGCTCTACATCGGCTGGGACGATGACGATACGCTGTATGTGGCTTCGGAACTCAAAGCGTTGGAGGGGTATTGCGCAAAGATTGAGGAGTTTTTGCCCGGGCATTATTTGTCGAGCAAAGACAACAAGATGACCAAATGGTACAAGCGCGACTGGATGGACTACGAAAACGTGAAAAACAACAAAACGTCTATTGACGAACTGCGCACGGCGTTGGAAGATGCGGTGCACCGGCAGTTGATGTCTGATGTGCCTTATGGCGTGCTGCTGTCGGGGGGATTGGACTCTTCGATTATCTCGGCGGTGGCAAAAAGGTATTCGGCTAAACGCATAGAATCGGGCAACACGCAGGAGGCTTGGTGGCCTCAGTTGCACTCTTTTGCTGTGGGGTTGGAAGGCTCGCCGGACTTGGTGGCTGCCAAGAAAGTGGCGGATTATATCGGTACGGTGCATCACGAAATTCACTTTACGGTGCAAGAGGGATTAGACGCCGTTCGCGATGTGATTTATCACTTGGAAACGTATGATGTTACTACCGTTCGCGCAAGTACGCCGATGTATTTGATGGCGCGAGTTATCAAGTCGATGGGCGTGAAAATGGTGCTTTCGGGCGAGGGGGCTGATGAGATTTTCGGCGGATACCTTTATTTCCACAAAGCACCGAATGCGGAGGAGTTTCATAAAGAAACCGTTCGCAAATTAGACAAACTGCACGCTTACGACTGCCTTCGCGCCAATAAATCGCTGGCGGCTTGGGGTATAGAAGGGCGTGTGCCGTTCCTCGACAAGGTGTTTATGGATATTGCGATGCGCCTGAATCCGGAAGATAAGATGGCGAAAAACGGCAAAATGGAAAAATGGGTGTTGCGCAAAGCGTTTGAAGATTATTTGCCCCAAAGCGTGGCGTGGCGTCAAAAAGAGCAATTCTCTGACGGCGTGGGCTACAACTGGATTGACACTTTGAAGGTGGTTGCCAACGAAAAGATTACAGACGAAATGCTGGCTGATGCCGCAAAGGTGTTTCCGCACAACACGCCGGACTCGAAAGAGGCGTATCTGTATCGCCAATATTTCACCGAGCATTTCCCAAGCCAAACGGCTGCCGAAACGGTGCCCTGGGAAAAATCGGTGGCGTGCAGCACTGCCATCGCGCTGGAATGGGACGAGTCTTTTAAGAATATGAATGAGCCTTCGGGACGCGCCATAAAAGGCGTTCACGAACAGAGTTACAAGTAATTTTTGAACGCAAATGACGTAAATAACGCAAATCTTCGCAAAAACATAATTTGCGCAAATTTGCGTTATTTGCGTCATTCGCGTTCCCAAAAAACATAAACGTATGAAAATAAACATTCTGCTATGCGACATTTTTGAGGGGCTGTTGCCCGACAACGTTCCCTCATATTTTTCGATGTTTGAGGAAATGTTCCGCAGCGTTTCCTCGAATGTAGAATACATTATATATAATGTATGGAACAACGAATTTCCGGCGGAGGCAGAAAGCGGCGAGGTTTATCTGATAACGGGCAGCAACGCGGGGGCTTATGAGGAGGTGCTGTGGGTGAAAAACCTGTTGGAGTTTATCCGCGAGGCTTACCGGAATGACGCGAAATTGGTCGGGATTTGCTTTGGACATCAGGCTATTGCGCAAGCCTTGGGCGGGCGTGTGGAAAAAGCCGCCGCCGGCTGGGGTGCGGGTATTCGCACTTCGCTGATTACGGATAATTACGCGCTGAATTATTTTGACTGCGGGGCGATGCGCCTGCTTTATAACCACCACGACCAAGTGCTGCAACTGCCGCCGAAAGCCGTATCTTTTGCCGCAAGCGAGTTTTGCCCCAACGAGGGGTTTTATATCGGCAAGCAGGTTTTGACTTTTCAGGGACACCCCGAATTTACACCCGAATACGAAGGGCATCTGATTGAAAACCACGCCGCCGATGAGCCGGCACTTACCAAACAATTTGCACTCGCAAGTTTGAAAAATTCTTCGCCCGACAGCAGGAAAGCGGCGCGGTGGATTTTGGAGTTTGGGGAATAATGATTTTTTTTCTATCTTTGCCCCAACCAAAAAATCTAAATCCAATATGAAAAAGTTATTCTTGCTTACTGCTTGTTTGTTGGCATTAACTGCGACCGCGCAAGTAAAAAACCTCGCCAAAAATTGCGCTGCCTATCATTCTTCGTGCGCAAACTACGACAACACGGCGCATCTTGCCACAGACGGCGATTTTGCCGTTCTTGAAAACCCTTTTATCCTGGCGCAATATGAAGATTCACCATCGGGCGAGGACAAGACAAAGGTTTTTGACGGCACAACAGACAGTAAATTTCTAACTTTCCACGCCGCTTGCTGGCTGCAATATGCGTTTAGCGCAGGAAATGCGTATGTGGCAAACAAATACACCATTTCTTCGGCAAACGATGAGCCGCGCCGCGACCCGAAAAATTGGCAGTTGCAAGCCTCAAATAACGGTACGGATTGGGTTACGCTTGATGCACAAAGCAATATTGACTTTGCAGACAGGCAAGAAACCAAAACTTTTACTTTTGAAAACGATACGCCTTATAAAACTTATCGCCTGAATGTTACGGCAAATCACGGCGATAACAAGTTGCAATTCTCAGAATTTGCTTTATATAATAATGAAACAAATTTGAAAGAAGAATGGCGATATTCAAGTGCGTGGATAAGCAAAAATTACGGCAATCAATGGATTTACATTGATTTAGGCGCAACGGCAACCATTGACGGAATAAAATTGCATTGGGGCGAAGGTTTTGCAAAAGCATACAGTATTGACATTTCGGATAATGCTGAGAATTGGCGACAAATATACCAAACTGCCGAAGAAAACGGCGGAATTGACGAGATAATTATTCCATCAACCACAGGCAGATATATTCGTTTGAGTGCTGTCGAATTTAGCGGTTGGGCGGCAGGTTACGAGTTAGCGGAATTTGAAATCTTCGGCACAGGCGGAAAAACCGTTGAGCCGAAGCCGCAACCCAACATTTCGCCGGACGGCAAACTCCTTCTCACCGGCGGAAATTGGAAAGTGCAACGTACAAATTTTGTTACGGCAAACGGCGAGCAACTTTCGCAGGCGGGCTATGATGACGAAAATTGGATTGTCGCCACCGTACCCGGCACGGTGCTGACAAGTTATTTGAACAACGGCGCAGTGCCCGACCCGAACTACGGCGACCAACAGTTGCAGATTTCCGATGCCTTTTTCGTTGCCGACTTTTGGTACCGAAACTCCTTTAAAATCCCCGAAACATACACAGGCAAAAATATTTTCCTGAATTTTGACGGCATCAACTGGAAAGCCGACATTTATGTAAATGGCAACTATTTAGGGCGGATTGACGGCGCGTTTATTCGCGGGAAATTCGACATCACAGAATATGTTTCGGCGGGCGACACGGCATATTTGGCTGTTTTCATTCATCGAAACGACACGCCGGGCGCGGTTACATTGCAAAGCCGCGCCACTGCGGGCTACAACGGCGGCGCGCTCGGCGCGGACAATCCTACCATTCACGCCTCTGTGGGTTGGGACTGGCTGCCCACCATTCGCGGGCGAAACATCGGTATTCAGGACGAGGTTTTTCTATCGGCGGCGGGCGCGGTGTCCATCGAAAATCCGTTTGTAAAAACAGAATTGTTTGATAATTGGACTGCGAAACTTACTTTGCTTGTTGATGTAAAAAACAACACGAATGCTGCTGTCAGCGGGATTTTGAAGGGAAATGTTGCAGGTGTTGAGATTAATCAAACTGTAAATCTGTCTGCCAATGAAACGAAAAGCGTTACCGTTTCCAATTTGTCGGTAGAAAATCCGCAACTTTGGTATCCAAACGGCTATGGCGAACAGTTTCTTTATGATTTGAACGTATCTTTTGAAATAAACGAAGATATTTCGGACACCAAAACCACAAAATTCGGTATCCGCGAAATCACAACCACCACCACCGGCGGCACGCTCACGGTGTTTGTCAACGGCAAACGCATCTTCCTGCGCGGCGGCAACTGGGGTTTGAGCGAATCAATGCTGCGTTTCGGCGAAAAAGATTACGATAATTGCGTGAAACTGCACAAAGATATGAATTTCACAATGATTCGCAACTGGGTGGGAATGACCGGCAGCGATTATTTCTATCAGGCTTGCGACCGCTACGGCATCTTGATTTGGGACGACTTCTGGCTCGCCAACCCGGGCGATGGACCCAACCCGAATGACGAGGCAATGTTTATGGCAAATGCCAACGACAAAATCCGCCGCGTGCGAAATCACCCCAGCGTTGCGCTCTACTGCGGCAGAAACGAGGGCGACCCTCCTGCAACGCTGAACGCCGCTTTGCAAAACGCCATCAGCACCCTCGATGGCACGCGCCTCTACATTCCGCACTCGGCAGCCAACTCGGTCAGCGGCTTTGGACCTTACGGCGTGCAAAATCCAAAATGGTATTTCTCGGCAGTAAACAACCGCAAAATTCACAGCGAACGCGGCTTGCCCAACGTGCCGGTGTTGGAAACGATGCAAGCGATGATGCCCGCCAACAAACTTTTCCCCATCAACGATATGTGGGGCATTCACGATTTCAGCCAAGAGCCTGCTGCCAAAGCGAATGATTATGTTGCCGCCGTGAATAAATACGGCACAGCAACGAGCATTGAAGATTTTTGCCAGAAAGCCCAAATGGTGAATATGGAAAATCACAAGGCGATGTTCGAGGGCTTTGCGGGCTACAAGGCAAACGGCTTGCTGATGTGGATGAGCCACCCCGCGTGGCAGTCGATGGTGTGGCAAACCTATGACTATTACCTCGACCAAAACGGCGGTTACTACGGATGTCGCCGCGCCTGCGAGCCGCTGCACATTCTTTGGGACGCCAATGCCAACCGCGTGAAAGTGGCGAATAATACCGGCAAAACTGTTGAAAATATTACTGCCAAAGCCTACGTTTATAATATGAGCGGAGTATTGCAATACTCTGATTCTTTATTAATTACATCGCTTGCCGATGATGTGAGAAATTGCTTTGCGCTGACTTATCCGACTACGATTTCGCCGGTGCATTTCATCAAATTAAAACTGATGAAAGGCGATGAATTACTGTCGGACAATTTCTATTGGCGGGCAACGGATTACCAAAATTACACGCCGTTGCAAACAATGAACAAAGTAACCTTAATCGGAAAAGTAGAAAAATCGAGCGGAAAAATAACTGCCCAAATCAAAAATCCGAGCAACGATGTGGCATTAATGATACGCCTGAAAGTGCAAGATGAGCAGGGCGAGCGGATTTTACCCGTCTTTTATTCCGATAATTATTTCTCGCTTTTGCCCGGCGAAACAAAAAAAATAACGATGGCGTTTGAAAGCGACAAGACCCCGAAATTGGCTGTTGAGGGTTGGAATATTTTCGGTTTGGAAGAAAAAGACGACCTGTCGAGCATTAAAACAACCAAACAAACCGCCTCGGACATACTGCTTTATCCGAATCCGAATGACGGACTTTTGTACATTTCGGGCATTGCCGATTTCGATGTGCAGATTTTCAATCTTTCGGGCGAAAAAGTGTTGCAAAAACAACAACAAAACGGCAAAATTGATATTTCAAAACTCACAAACGGCGTTTATGTGGTCAAACTGATAAGCGGCAATGAAACTTTTGAACGGACTATTTTGAAAAGTTGAAGAAAATGAAACACACATTTATATTAGTAATTACAACTTGCTGTATATGTGTATCGTAGGGGCGGAAAATTTTCCGCCCTTTCATTTGGTTGATTGTAGGGGCGAGGCTCGGTTACTGAGCGTAGCCGAAGTATGCCCTCTTTTGGATACGCAAGCCCTCGCGCGGACGCGAACTATTGCTCGCGCCGATTTGCAATCGGCGCGTTATATGTTCTTTATTTTCAGTTAATTAATGCCGTGCCGATTACAAATCGGCGCGAGCAGGGTAGTTAATAACAACGAATTTTGGAAATCCGCGCGGGCAGGAAAACAGCGGTAAAATGAATTATCGCTGCTTTTCAAATAGTTATTATTAATTTACAGCCATCAAAGTAACAATTTGTTATCTGCCGTTCTTTTTCTAATACACACTGCAACCCGCTTGCTTTGCTTGCCGTTCAATACTTTGCATTTGCCGTTCATATTCCCGTATCAAGGCTCTTGAACCATTGATAACTCGGTAATCTCCCGATGTAGCACCGCTTGCTTTATCAGGTGCAATAGAATGAGCTTTATTTTTTCCTGTGGCTGTTCCTTCTCTGCCTGCGTTGCCATTGGCTTCTCGGTCGCGTTTGTATTTCATATCGTTATAGCGTTGTTTATACGAGGCACAACTCGAAGAACTGCCGCTACTGCCTGAACTGTCCGAATATCCGCCCGAACCATAACTGCCGGAGCCTCCGCTGTTATACGCAGAGCCGACATCATACAACACCTGACCAAAGGAAGAAAGCGCGTCCCAAAAAGTAGAACTCCGGTTGTTATTGGCGTTTTGCTGTGCTATGGCGTTTTGTCGTTCTATTTCCATATTCTTGCGAGCAGTTTCAACATTATTTAATACTATTTTGTTATTGGGGTCAATATCAAGTGCCATATTGCAACTTTCGAGTGCTTCTTCGTAATAACCCAAATTACCCAAACAAGCACCATAACTGATAATTGCATCTATATTTTTAGGTTGAGCCATCATTACTTTGTAGTAATATTCTTTGGCTGTTGCATATTTTTCTTTTTCAAAATATTTATGGCCTTCTGCCAACCAATCTTCAACTGTAACATCATATATTAGTTTAGTATCGGAAACATTTGTCTGATTGTAAGTGTATTTGCTATCTTTGGAAACATAGATATATCCCATTTCGAGAGTTTCTTTATCTTTGACACCCAATACTCCGTTATTAACTTCAGTACTCAAATAAAATTTTTCATCTGTCATAATTACTTCGCCATTTTTGTTTATCAAAAGTCGTTTGGTGTCTTTTTTTTGTACTACGGCAAGTCCTTCAGAAAAACTATAAGTATAACCAAATTGCGGAGGAATTTCTTTCATTGTTTCACTATTAACATATCCCCACACTTTTTCCCCATTAATCTTTTTTGTAACCTTTATCATTCCTTCTTTATTTTTACCGACAGGATAAATCGTTTCGTATGCATCGGAAAGTTTTCCGTTATGAAAATTATAGAGAAATTGTTCCTCTCCTTTCTTCGCAATGAAACAGTCGTGACCTGCGTAATAAATATAACCATATATTGCAGGTAATAATTGCTTTCCTGTAATAGAATATAATCCGTATTTGGTATCAAAAGCTGAAGGAGCAACTAAAACAGCGTCTAATGTACAATATCGCACATATTTGAAAAGATTTCGTTTAATTACTTCTTTTCCATTTGCATCAATCAATAACTCTGATTTTTCATTATCTTTTGGGTTACGATATGAAACAATCATTACATTGTTAACGAATATAGGTATGTCAGATACATCATAAATCGGCGAAGTAATAATTGCACCTGTTTCAATATTTTTAAATCCATATTTTTCTGATTGTTCGTCTTTAAAAAACTGAACGCCTTTACTGCTTACCTGTGAATTTATTTCTTCGCCATCTTTGTTATAATATTTTATTTCTTTTCCGATTTCTGTAATAAATACGGCACCTTCATTTTTTACTTTATCAAATATTTTACCGTCAATAAGATTGATTTTGCGCTCTTCTATTGAAATAAAAGGAAAGTCATCGGTATAAATACTCTTATAAACAACAGGTAGTACTAAACGATTATTATAAAAAACTCCTTCCTTTCCCTCTGTGTTTACAATTGTGTATAGACCAGCAATTTTATTCAGGCCTGGTAAAATATATTTATACACAGGCTCTAAAAGAAACAGTCCGCTACGGTTAATAATGCCTTTGCCTGTTTCTGTTTCAACCACCGCAAAACCATTTTCAAATTCAAAAGAAGATTTGAATTGAGGTTTAATTATTACTTGTCCACTACGGTCAATAGCACCATAGAGCCCGCTTTCATATTCATAGAAACTGGCCAAACCATCATGAAACGGCTCACTACTTTTTACATCTTTCAACGCCCATTCAAAATTTTGTCCGAGCATCGTTGCCGAGTTTAGCAAAAGCATAAAGAACAGCAAATATTGTTTTCCCTTACTCATTAGGCTTTTCAGACTCGCCCCGTTTTTGAAATGGTTTCCGGTCTCCATTGCACTTGTGCGCTGTGGTGTTTGATTTAAAAGTATCATAAAATAAAAATTAAGAAGTTACTTATTATCAATAAAAATAGCGCGGAACAACCTGTCTGACTATCAGGTTTCCACGCCTCTACCTCTGGCAAGTTATTCCACGCCGTAACACACGGCGTTTCACTAACTTATTCTTGAGGTAGTAATCCAAATGGATTACAAGTGTGGAAAATGATAGTCAAGAATAGCAGTAATCGCTATTTTTAATATGTCCTGCGTATTTCTACGCTAAATGTCTGTTTTTTTATCTTATATTTTTTGTTTAAATTTCGATTGCAATATTACGAATTTATATTTGATTTTCAATCAAATATTTTTCAATAAATCTGTTGCCGACATTTCCATTTTTGAAAACGCAAACAGTTTTTTGCCTAAGTCTTTCAATGAAGCACCAATATGATACAAATCGTTGTCTATCAAAATGAAACGGTCGTGTATATTTAGTTTTTCTTCAATAAAAATTTCAGGATATTGAGCGTTGTGTTTGTCTAAGTCAGGTTGTATTTTATTCAAATTGGCTGTAAGGATTGTTGCTTTTACTTCCTTTTTGCGTTTTGTGAGCAGGGCTAAAATACTGACATCAATATAATTATCTATCACAACAATTTCCTTTTTCGCCATCTCAATCAAATCAGACACAAATTTGTAGGCATCAAAAATCTGTCCATTATAAAACACGCCTTCAACCGGAGGTAAACTTGTGCGCACAAAGAAATTAATCTGTTTTTCGGCATTTAGCAATCGCTGTTCGTGCTGAAAAAGTTTATTATCAACTTGTTCAAACCGCTGATTTAGAGCGTAGCCACGCAAAGTATATTCTTTTACAATTTGGGTAGCCCATTTGCGGAACTGCACACCGGACAACGATTTAACACGGTAACCAACGGAAATAATTACATCAAGATTATAGTATTTTGTAATATAATTTTTGCCGTCGGAAGCAGTTGTCAAGTAATCCTTGACAACTGAATTTCTTTCAATTTCACCTTCTTTAAAAGCATTGTTTATATGCAAACTGATATTTTGCTTTGTGGTTTAAAACAATTCAGCCATTTGCGACTGTGATAACCACACAGTTTCGTTCTCTACCAACACTTCCAACTGAATGAAACTGTCCGGTTGGTAGAAAATGATTTCGTTTTTTTTATTTGCAGATATTTCTGTTGTCATTTAACCATTAAAATATGGCACAAAATTACAACTTTTTTATTGATTTTGTGCATTGAACAGATTTTTGTTATATTTATTTTCAAAAAATGGCATAATTGACTGTATAATTTGGCGTCAATTGGATTTTACTGCGGGAAATAATCCCCAAAACTTCCCGCTCACGCCGATTTGCAGTATCATCTACACAACTAAACAGAAACAGAAGAAACCTTTTTTCAAAAAGAACCCATACGCAAGCACTCGCGCGGACACGATGAGCGTATTTTTACTTATGAAAACAAGCAACAGGTTTGGTGGTAAAAATAATTTACAATATCTTTGCACTTTTAAAATCACAAGCAATTATGGAACTGCAAGTTTACAACACCCTGACCCGCAAAAAAGAAGTTTTCAAACCGTTGCACGCGCCCAATGTGGGTATGTACGTCTGCGGTCCCACCGTGTATGGCGACCCGCATTTGGGACACGCACGACCCGCCATCACCTTTGATATTCTGTTCCGCACGCTGAAATATCTCGGCTACAAAGTGCGCTACGTCAGAAATATAACCGATGTGGGACACCTCGAAAACGATGCCGACAGCGGCGAGGACAAAATTGCCAAAAAAGCCCGACTGGAACAAATCGAGCCGATGGAGGTGGTGCAATATTACCTCAACCGCTACCACAAAGCGATGGAGGCGTTGGGCGTACTGCCGCCGAGCATTGAGCCACACGCATCGGGGCATATCATTGAGCAGATTGAATTTATCCAAAAGATTTTCGACAACGGCTGGGCGTATGAAAGCGAAGGCTCGGTGTATTTTGATGTGGAAAAATACGCCAAACAGCACCATTACGGCAAACTGTCGGGCAGAAACATTGACGAGTTGCTCGAAACCACCCGCGACCTCGATGGGCAAGAAGAAAAACGCAACTCTTTCGACTTTGCGCTGTGGAAAAAAGCCGCGCCCGAACATATTATGCACTGGCGCTCGCCTTGGAGCGAGGGTTTTCCGGGCTGGCACTTGGAATGTTCGGCAATGGGAACGAAGTACCTCGGCGAGCAGTTCGACATTCACGGCGGGGGAATGGACTTGCTTTTCCCGCACCACGAATGCGAAATCGCCCAATCGGTGGGCGCAACCGGCAAAGAGTCCGTGCGCTACTGGCTGCACAACAATATGATAACCATCAACGGCAAAAAAATGGGCAAATCGCTCGGCAATTTCATTACGCTCGAAGAATTTTTCACCGGCGCGCACCCCATTCTCGCGCAAGCCTACACGCCGATGACGATACGTTTCTTCATCTTGCAGGCGCACTACCGCAGCACGGTCGATTTCAGCAACGAGGCTTTGCAGGCATCGGAAAAAGGACTTGAACGCTTGCTCGAAGGTTACGCGCGTTTGCAGAAATTGCAGCCCGCCGGCGTTTCCACCGTAGAAGTCAAAGGCTTAAAAAGCAAATGCGAAGAGGCATTGCTCGATGACCTGAATACGCCGATAGTTATTTCGCAGCTCTTCGAGGCAATCAAGCACATCAACGCCGCCACAGACGGCAAAGCAACCTTCAATGCCGAAGATTTGCAGGAACTGCAAGCCACCTTCAAACTCTTTGTCGAAGACTTGCTCGGTTTGCAAAGCACGGCAAACGAAACTTCAAACGAGGCATACAAAAAGGCGGTGGATTTGCTCCTCGAAATCCGCTTGCAGGCAAAGCAAAACAAAGATTGGGCAACGAGCGACAAAATCCGCAAGCAACTTGCCGAGTACGGTTTTCAGGTAAAAGATACAAAAGATGGCTTTGAGTGGAGTTTGTAAATGAAGATTGAAAAATGAAGAATAAATTTTATCTGCTTTTATCCATTTTTATCCATTTAAATCTATTGTGCTATGCTGAAAATAAAGGTTTGTTTTTCACCGCACGCACAGACTATGGGCGCGTTTTCCAAACCAACGATTTTGTACGCGGCATCAACAAGAAAAACCAAACAGTCAATGAGTTTGCCGCCTTTTCACTCGGTTTCGGCAAGCAAAGTGCCGGCAAACGCGATTGGGAACAACTGTATAATTTTCCGAGTTACGGACTTGCACTCTACGCCCTCTTGCCCGAAGGCGGCGATGAACTCGGGCGACCGCTGGCACTCTACGGCTTCTTGAACGGCGCATTTCGGCGTTGGGAAAAATCCTCTTTCGTTTACAAAATAGAGGGCGGTTTTGCCTACGGTTGGAATCCTTACGACTTCGACAAAAATCCGTTTAACATCGTCATCGGCTCAAAAGGCACCGTGTATATCGGTTTGCGTGCGTCATACAATTATTGGCTGACAAAGCACTTGGAACTCTCTGCCGGCGCAGGTTTTACGCATTTCAGCAACGGCTCGTACAAAAAACCGAACAAAGGCTTAAACCTCGTTTCGCCCCATATCGCCCTGAATTATTACCTGCAATCCAAACCCGAATTTATCCGAAAAAGTTATATCCCGCCCTACCCGAAGAATCACGAGATTTTTGTAACCGCCGGCGCGGGTATCAAGGCTTTCAATCAAGAAATTTGGTATCTAAGAGGCACTCCTTATGAGTATGATAACTTTCAATATAAAGTATTTACAGCCTCGCTTGCCTATATGCGGCAGTATTCTTATATGAGTAAGACGGGCGGGGGTATTTCTGTCATTTATGATGAATGGGGCGGCAGCCGCTTTGATACGAGCGGCGTTTCCGTCATTTATGATGAACGGGGCGGTATCCACCTTGATATGAGCGGCGGAAAACCGTTTACCGTTTTGGGCAGGCAGCGCGACCGTTTTGCCGTCAATCTCTTTGCGGCGCACGAGTTTTGTATCCACCGAGTGAGCATTCTCGCACAAGTCGGCTACTACCTCTGGCAGGGAATGCCCGAAGAAAAAAAACTGTCGCTCAACGAAAAGGTGGGTATCAAATATCACTTCAAAAGCAATCTGTTTGCGGGTATCAGTTTGTTGGCGCACAATTTCTCGGTAGCAGATTACATCGAATGGAATGTGGGCTATCGCTTTAAATGGCAGTGATTTTCCGAAAAACCTCCCAAATAACAACCCCGCCCGCAATGCTGACATTGAGCGAATGTTTCGTGCCAAACTGCGGAATTTCCACACTTGCATCGCACATATCCACCACCGCTTGCTGCACGCCTTTCACCTCATTGCCGAGAACTACGGCGTATTTCCGCCCTTTCTCGAGTTGCAAATCGGGTAACTTTATGCTGTTTTCCACCTGTTCTACGGCAAAAACCGTGTAACCCGCACATTTCAAGTCGGAAACCGCCTCACAGGCATCTTCAAAATACCGCCAATCCACACTAAACTCCGCGCCGAGAGCCGATTTGTGAATTTCGGCATTGGGCGGCACGGAAGTAATGCCGCAAAGATACACCCCCTCAACCAAAAAAGCGTCTGCGGTACGGAACACCGAGCCGACATTGTGCAAACTGCGCACATTGTCCAGTACCACGATAAGCGGGATTTTCTCCGTTTCTTTGAATTTTTCTACCGAAAGGCGGTTGAGTTCGGTTATTTTCTTCTTGATAGACATAATAGCAATTAATGTTGTGTTTTTCTTTGTGATACTTTGTGTATTCCCTTTGTGTTCTTTGTGGTAAAAAATAACTACAAAGAATACAAAGAATTTTCACAAAGACCACAAAGGTATTTTTTGTTGCACTTATAATAATGTAGAACGCAAATTACGCAAATAGCGCAAATTTCCGCAAATTTCTTTTGTCATTTGCGTAAATTTGCGATATTTGCGTAATTTGCGTTCTCTAATAAATTAAATAAACGACTGAATTTTGCCCGTCAAAGCATTTTTGGGAGCCGCGCCCACTTGTTTATCTACGATTTCGCCGTTTTTGAAAAACAAAATGGTGGGAATGTTTCTGATGCCGTACTTGTCGCACACTTCGGGATTGTTATCCACATCAACCTTACCGATAACTGCCTTACCGGCATATTCTTCCGCAAGTTCCTCTATAATAGGGGTAATCATTCGGCAGGGTCCGCACCATTCTGCCCAAAAATCCACTACCGCGAGTTTGTCCGATTGCAGCACAATTTCTTCAAAGTTGCTGTCTGTTATTGTCAATGCCATAGTATTACAAGTTTTAAAAGTTTGATAATAAACTGTTTGTTATAAATAAATGTGTGATACAAAGATATGTACTATTTTTGAACTACACAAAGGTTTCGACAAGAATATTAAAAAAAACCTCATTTTTTCTCCGTTAAATTTGCTAACTTATTGAAATTCTACCTACCTTTGCACCTCAAAATTTTAATGTGGATATTTTCTGTTTTTAAGTAAATTGAAATGAATTTTTCGCCAAAACTTTTTTCTACTATTAAAGATTACTCGAAAGAGCAATTTTATGCCGACCTGATGTCGGGCATTATCGTGGGCATTGTGGCGTTGCCTTTGGCAATAGCCTTTGGTATCGCATCGGGCGTGAAACCCGAAGTCGGTTTGGCAACCGCCGTCATTGCGGGATTCATCATCTCGTTTTTCGGCGGCAGCCGCGTGCAGATAGGCGGTCCCACCGGCGCGTTTATCGTCATTGTGTATGGCATCATTCAGCAATTCGGCTTGAACGGGCTGATTATTGCCACGTTGATGGCGGGCGTTATCCTCATTTTGCTCGGCGCGTTCAAACTCGGCAACGTGATTAAATTTGTGCCCTATCCGGTCATTGTCGGTTTTACGAGCGGCATTGCGCTGACCATTTTTACTACGCAAATCAAAGACCTCTTCGGCTTGACGATTGCCAATGTGCCGGGCGATTTCATCGGCAAATGGCTGGCGTATATCGGCGCGATGAACACGGTAAATTGGTGGTCGGTAGCCGTAGCGGCGGCGAGCATACTTATTATTGTATTGATGCCGCGCATTTCCAAAAAGATACCCGGCTCGCTCGTGGCGATTATCGTGATGACGGTGGCGGTGTATCTGTTGCGGCAATACGGTTTTCATATCGAAACCATCGGCGACCGTTTCGGCAGCAGTTTTTCGCTGCCCTCGCCCGAAGTGCCGCACATCACTTTTGATTTGGTGCGGATTTTGATGCCTGCCGCCTTTACCATTGCGATGCTTGGGGCGATTGAGTCGCTGCTCTCGGCAATGGTGGCAGACGGCGTAACCGGCGACCGCCACGACTCGAACACGGAGCTCATAGCACAAGGCATTGCGAACATCGTAACGCCGTTTTTCGGCGGCATTCCCGCCACAGGTGCCATCGCCCGCACGATGACGAATATTAACAACGGCGGGCGCACACCCATTGCGGGTATCATTCACGCTATTGTGCTGTTATTAATAATGTTGTTTCTCGGCTCGCTCACGCAGCATATCCCGATGGCGTGTTTGGCGGGCGTGCTGGTGATTGTGTCCTACAATATGAGCGAATGGCGGTCGTTTACAGGCATTTGCCGCCATTGGGGAACGCGGCGCAAACACCACAAATGGTGGAACATTACGGGCAAATCCAAAACAAGCCTCGCCATTCTGATGACCGATGCGGGCGTGCTGTTGATTACTTTCGCGCTCACGGTGATGGTGGATTTAACTTATGCCATTGTAGTCGGCTTGCTGCTCGGTTTGATATTACTGCTGAAACGTGTAACCGAAAGCACAAGCATTTCGGTGATTGACCGCGAAGTGATTAACTCCGAAAACGAAGAAGAATTGAGCGCAGACGACACCGACAAACTGATTATTCCGAAAGGCGTGGAAATCTACGAGATTAACGGTCCTTTCTTTTTCGGCGTGGCAAACAAGTTCAACGAACAAATAAAAACCGTAGCCGAAAAGCCGCGCGTGCGTATTATCCGTATGCGCAAAGTGCCGTTTATCGATTCCACAGGGCTGCACAATTTACGCAGCCTCGTTCGCTCGTCAAACCGCGAGGGAGTACGCATTATTCTTTCGGGCGTGAATGAGAATGTACATCAAACATTGCAACAAACCCAATTTGCGCAGGAAATAGGCGAAGAAAATATTTGTTCGGATATTTATGCGGCATTAAATCAGGCGTTGATAAAATAAGAATGTTCAACCTAAAAAACAATGTATAATATGAAAAAATTACTTTTGCTTTTATTGTTGCCTCTCTTGGCAGTTTCTTGTAAAGACGAGTATCACACCGACCAGTTTACCGGAAAATATTCTTATGACGAAACCGGCAGTATCAGACAGATACAGCGCGGCGAAGTGCTGCAAGAATATACCCAGACCCGACACGGCGACCTCCGTATATCCGGGACAAACGGTAAAATAACCGCCACATTTACATCTTCCACCGGCAGAGTGGAGAAGCACGAATACATCACATCAGGCAGTGAGTTTCGGGCAAACTACACAAGCGACATTCAAATGGAAGACGTTATTTTTTCCGGCGTAAATGTAAGGGAAATCGGATTTAAAGATGCCGATACGATATTCATCAAAATTTTGCTTGATGGCGTGTATGAATCCGGACTCAACAAAGGTTTTATTGAGGGTGAGCGGTATATAGTTGCCGTGAAAAATAGATGAAAAAAATGGCAAGCAGATTTAAAACAAAAATTATCAGACCGGTACGCGACACGATTGTGTACCTCTTTTTGCGTTCCCTTTTTCTTTTCGTCAAACTGTTTCCGCGAAAAGCCGTTTTGTGGTGGCACGGCGTGTTAGCAAAATTTGTGTTCAACTTCTTCAAAAATTCGCGCAAAACCATTTTGAAACAACTCACAATGGTTTTCGGTAACGAAAAATCGCCGAAAGAAATTCGCCGAATGGGGCAAGATGTGTTTGTCAATCTGAGCAAAACCTTTACCGACTACGCTATCTTTTCCAACCTTACCACCCGCAAGCAGTTCCTCAAATATTTCCGCATCGAAGGCGAAGAACATTTGCGGCGAGCCTACGAAAAAGGCAAGGGCGTTCTTTGCCTCGTGCCGCATACGGCAGGATGGGAATTTTCGGCAATAATGCCGCCTATATTAGGTTACAGCACTTCGGCAGTGAGCCGCGAAATCAAAAATGCGGAACTCAACTGCCTGATGATAAAAATGCGCGAAAAACGCGGAATGAAAAATTACAGCCGCGTGCATAACGTCTATCAAAAGTTGGTGGAAATCCTCAACGAAGGCGAGTGTATGGTCATAATGATAGACCAGGACTCAAAGCGCGTGCGGGGCGAGTTCCTCAACTTTCTGGGAATGCAGGCATACACGCCGCTCGGCTGTGCACGCCTCGCAATGGACACCGGCGCGGCAATCGTACCGATGGCAACTTTCCGCAACACAGACGACACTTATACATTTAAAATATACCCCGAAGAGCCTTTGATTGTGAGCGGCAACACCGCCGAAGACATACGCCTGAGTACGCAACGGCACAACGACATCATCGGCGAAATGATACTCTCCGCCCCCGCACAATGGGTATGGCTGCACAAACGATGGAAAACCACGCCCGAAAGTTTAAAAGCCTATTGGGATAATATGCAAAAAAATAAAGACAGAAAAAAATAACGGCATAAACAAATAAAATTCAGAAAAAATTTATACTTTTGCGCTCTCTAAATATCAATTTGACAATCAAAACAGAATTATATGAACAAAATTGTAGCCAAAGAAAAATTTTCGGACAAAGTATTCCGATTGGAAGTAGAGGCACCGCTTATAGCACGCTCGCGTAAAGCAGGGCATTTCGTGCTGGTAAAAGTGGGCGAAAAAGGCGAGCGCATTCCGCTGACCATCGCCACGAGCGACCCGCAAAAAGGTACTATCGACCTCGTCGTACAACGTGTCGGCGTGTCATCTGCCAAACTCACGGACTTGAACGTGGGTGATTATATCACAGACCTTGTCGGTCCTTTGGGCAAAGCCACGCATATTGAAAATTTCGGAACGGTGATTTGCGCCTCCGGCGGCGTAGGCACGGCTCCGATGCTGCCCATTATCGAGGCATTAAAAAAAGCAGGCAACCGCGTAGTCAGCGTACTCGCCGCCCGCACCAAAGATTTGATTATCCTCGAAGAACAAATCCGCAAGTTCTCAGACGAAGTCATCATTATGACCGATGACGGCTCGTATGGCACGAAAGGTCTGGTTACTAACGGCGTAGAAAGCGTTATCCAACGCGAAAAAGTAGATATGTGCGTAGCCATCGGTCCCGCCATTATGATGAAATTCGTGTCGCTGCTGACCAAGAAATACGACATTCCCACCCTCGCCTCACTCAACACGATAATGGTAGATGGCACGGGAATGTGCGGCGCGTGCCGCGTAACGGTGGGCGGAAAAACGAAGTTTGTCTGTGTTGATGGTCCCGAATTTGATGCACACCAGGTGGATTTTGACGAAATGCTAATGCGCCTCACCGCTTATCGCCCCGAAGAGGCGGAGGCTTTGGCTAAGAGCGGAATTACTTTGTAAGATTATAGAAAACATTAGTTAAGCGAGTTACAAGGTTGCATTCCGTAGGAAAGTATTGTATTACAATTAAAGAATCTACATTATGAAATCTATTTTGAAAATTTGTTTGCTTATTGTTATAAGTATTAGCCTCTCTGCATTTAAAACAAAAAATGCCGATGACTATGTTATTGAGAAAATCCAAAAACACGACATCGTCATTTTTGGCGAGTCGCATTGGATAGCAGATGATATGAACTTTTTTGCAGATATGATACCGGAATTGTATAAAAACGGCGTAAAGTGTTTTGCTTTTGAGTTCCTGTGTGTCAATGTGCAAGATTTAACAGACTCGTTAATTTATAATGATACATATGATGTCTTGCTGCAAAACGTAATTTTAGGACAATTTCCAATGTTTCTTAGAAAACCGAATGAAAATATTTTATACGAGTTATGGAAACTACAACAACAAATAGGCATAGAAAATGAAAAAATTAAAGTTTTAGCATTAACACGACCGACTAAAATCGAACGATGGCTTGATGATGGATTAGATTCGTTGCAACAAGAAGCCGTTAAGAATTATTTTCAAACTTACATTAAACCTGTTCCACAAGAGTATTTGCATACGGATTACGATTCACTGATGGCAAAATTGGTATTGGATTATCATTTGGCATCACATACAAAAGCGGTTGTATATTGTGGCGCAAATCACGGACTGACAAAGGCTCATCAGTATGAATCAATACCGCGTGACGGCAAGTATGTAACCGGCGAGTTTATGATAAGAATGGGGAATATTTTATACGAAAAACTACCGAATAAAGTAACAAATATCGTATTTGTGCCGCTTCCTATTATTAATGGGAATGAAGGAAAATGCACAACACCATTAGAAGATTTGTTGGAAAAACAAGGAATTAATCGAATAGGATTTGATTTGAATTCTTCATTTTTAGAAGATTATATTTGCGAGGGCATTATTGCGCCTCGTTTGTTGCCTCATTTTTCAATAAAAAATTATTATGATGGTGCTATTTATCTGAAACCACGCAGAGAATTAAAATATTGTTCAATGGATAATGAATGGCTTGCTAATCTTTTAAATTACTATGTTAATGGAGTTAATTTCGGAGTAAAGAAACGGGAACAAGAATTTTATAATGCAACGCCTTGTGATTGTTGGAAAAATGAAGATGAAATTAAAAACAATGAATGACTATCTCCGTTGGGCGTAGACTCTGCCCAATGTCGCAGACTTGCACCAATTAGACGTGTTACATTTTTTTCTTAATTATTGGAGTGGACAAAATAAGTTGTTAATGAAAAAATATCACCCAAAAATAAAAAAACGGCAAATTATAAACGGTAAATTATAATTTTTTCTTACCTTTGCAGCCAAATTTTGAAAAACAACATTTAATATATTCATTAAAAACAACTTACTAAAATGCAACACAAAGGATTTGTTAAGTTTTTTGCCATCACATTGGGCATAATATGCTTATTCTATCTCTCGTTCAGTTTCGTTACACGTTACCAGAACGGGAAAGCCGAGAAATACGCCACTACGGCTGACGGGAAAATCGACCAGGCGTTAGAAACCAAGTATTTGGACTCTATTTCGGGCGTAAAAGTTTGGGGATTGCCCGGTTTTATGGACGAATACACGGGTACAAACAAGTTTTTAAGATTTCTGCACGCGGGCTACACCTACAAGGAATGCAGCGAACGCGAAATCAGTTTGGGGCTTGACCTCAAAGGCGGTATGAACGTAACGCTCGAAATCTCGGTGGCGGACATTCTTCGCTCGCTCTCGGGCAACAACCCCGACCCCACGTTCAACAAAGCCATCGCCAATGCGCAAACGGCACAACACACGAGCCAAAAGGATTTTCTGACGCTCTTTGAGCAGGAATTTCTAAAAATCGACCCGAATGGGCGTCTGTCTTCGTTTTTCAGCACATTCGAGTTGCAAGACAAAATCAAACCGAGTTCTTCCAATGCGGAAGTAATGAAGGTGTTGCGCGATGCAGCCGACAGTGCTATTCAGAACTCGTTCAACGTGCTTCGCTCGCGTATCGACCGTTTCGGCGTGGTGCAACCCAACATTCAACGCCTCGAAAACAGCGGACGCATTTTGGTGGAACTGCCGGGCGTGAAAGAACGCGAACGCGTGCGCAAACTCTTGCAGGGAACGGCTAACCTCGAATTTTACGAAACTTATAACTTTGCCGAGATATACAATGGTATCGTAACAGCCAACAATATTATCCGCAATCTGCAAGAAAACAAAACGAAAGCGGACACAACTGCTGTTACTGCAAAAGCCGACACAACCGCCGCCAAACCTGCCGAAAACGACCTCTTGGCACAGGCAGCAAAGGCTGACACATTGAAACAAGATGCACTCGGCGAGAAAGAACGCGAAAACTGGGTTAAAAACAATCCGCTCTTTGCCGTATTGCAAATTTCGCAATCGGGCGCAGGTCCTATTGTCGGCTACGTTTTGGCGAGCGACACCTCAAAAGTAAATCAATATTTTGCATTAAGAGCGGTAAAAGAGGCTTTGCCGCCCGATTTGCGCTTGCGTTGGACAGTAAAACCTGTTGATAGCAAAACCAATATTTACGCGCTCATTGCCATCAAAGGCAGGGCACCGAAACTTAACGGTAGCGTGATTACCGATGCTTCGGCAGATTTCAGCCAGCACGGCGCATCATCGGAAGTAAGTATGACGATGAACGCCGAAGGCGCTACCAATTGGGCGCGAGTAACACGCGAAAACATCGGAAAGTCCGTAGCCATCGTGCTTGACGACTATGTATATTCTTATCCGACCGTTAATACGGAAATCTCGGGCGGACGTTCGCAAATTACCGGACACTTCACGCAAGAAGAGGCAAAAGACTTGGCTAACGTGCTGAAATCGGGTGCAATGCCCGCGCCGGCACGCATCGTGCAGGAAGACGTTGTAGGTCCTTCGCTCGGCGAAGAGGCTATCAACAGCGGTATGACTTCGTTTATTCTTGCTTTTGTGCTGGTGATGTTCTACCTGATATTCTACTACGGCGCAAAACCGGGTCTTGTAGCCGACTTTGCACTGCTTGCCAACCTTTTCTTCTTAGTCGGCATTCTGGTGGCTTGGCGGGCAACGCTGACACTGCCGGGTATCGCGGGTATCGTGCTTACAATGGGTATGGCGGTTGATGCCAACGTGCTTATTTACGAGCGTATCCGAGAGGAATTGCGCTTGGGCAAGAATCCTAAAAAGGCGGTAGATGACGGATTTAGAAACGCATTCTCAGCCATCTTAGACGGTAACATTACTACCCTGCTGGTCGGTGTTATTCTTGCTTTCTTCGGCACAGGTCCCATCAAAGGTTTTGCCACTACATTAATTATCGGTATCCTCACTTCGGTATTTACCGCTGTGTTCGTTACTCGCATTATTTTGGCTCGAATGGCAGACAAAGACCAATTAAAAGATGTACCCTTTACCACTAAAATTACCAAAAACTGGTTCCAAGGCACAAAATTCGATTTCTTGGGTATCCGCAAATATACCTACGGCATTACCATCGCTTTGGCAATTGTAACTATTGTTTCGCTCTTTACTTTTGGCTTGAACGAAGGTATTGAATTTAGCGGCGGGCGCAACTATAAAGTGCGTTTCGACAAAGCAGTCAGCACGGTAGATATTCAAAGCGCATTGAAAGAAACATTCGGCGAAGAAACTACGATAAATGTTACTACCATCGGCGATGACAACCAGGTACGCATCTCGACTAACTACAAAATTGCGGACAACTCGGAAACAGTTGACGGCGAAATTGAAAAACTGTTGTTCAACGGCTTGAAACCCTTTACCGGCAACGACAAAGTAACCGAAGAGCAATTTATCGGCGGCTACACGGTTGATTTCGGCGGAAACCCGCAATTATCCGAAAAAACGGAAACCACGCTCGGCATTCAAAGTTCGCAAAAAGTAGGTCCTTCAATCGCAAACGATATTACCACAGCCGCTTATTGGGCGGTATTCATTGCCATCATCGGCATCGGGTTGTACATTCTGTTCCGTTTCCGCAACGTGTCGTTCAGTTTGGGCGCGATAGCCTCTTTGGTAAACGATGCCATCTTGATTGTTTGCGCTTATTCGCTGCTTTACAGGATAATGCCGTTCTCAATGGAAGTCGGGCAGGACTTTATCGCGGCAATCCTTACGGTTATCGGTTACTCCATCAACGATACGGTGGTTATCTTCGACCGTATCCGCGAACTTGTGGGCTTGTATCCGAAACGCGACAAGTACGAGGTAATTAACGAATCGCTCAATGTTACGTTGAGCCGCACGTTCAGTACCACGTTCAGCACGCTGCTTGTGTTGATTATCATCTTCTTCTTCGGCGGTGATGTGATACGCGGATTTATCTTTGCATTGTTTATCGGTATCGCCTCAGGCGCGTACTCCACGCTGTTTGTGGCAACGCCGCTGGCTTACGATATTCAAAGATGGCAAGCAAAACGCGCGGAAAAGAAAGCGGCATTGAAAAAATAAAAAATATAAATGAAAAAAGAGGCTGTTCCTTTGGGGGATAGCCTCTTTTTTTATAAACTTCGTGTTTCTTCGTGCAAAACTTCGTGTATCTTCGTGTAACAATATTCATCACACGAAGATACACGAAGAAGACACGAAGAAACACGAAGACAGAAAAATATATTTTGTAATTATCTGCTTAAATCATTTTATCAATGAAAAACAACAAGTAATATTAATTTTTCGTACTTTTGCAAGTCAAAATCAACCAAGAGAATGAAAAAGAAAAACATCATCATAACGATTGCCGTGATTGCGGTGATAGTCGGGGCAAACATTGCCTCGCAAAACTACTTTTACCGTTTCGACCTGACGAGCGAGGGGCGATATACCCTTGCGGATAACACCAAAGAACTGCTGCGGAATACGGACAATGAGTTGCAAATAGTGGTGTATCTTGACGGTGAAATGAACTCCGGTTTCCTGCGGCTGAAACGCGCAACGGTGGAAATGCTTGACGAGTTTCGCGTGTATGCGGGCAAAAAACTGACGTATTCTTTTGTCAATCCATCGCTGGCGGCAACGAACAAAGAGCGTTTTGCTAACTACGAGAGGCTCGAACGGCAGGGACTTCGCGCCACCATTGTACACGACAAAGACGGCGAAGGGCAAACGGTGCAAAAAGCCCTTTTCCCCTGGGCGCAAATCATTTACCAAAACCCCGAAACGGGGCGCACGGACACGGCAAACGTCAGCCTGCTGAAAAACATACAGGGCAACGATGGAACGCAAAACCTGAACATCTCCATCGAAAACCTCGAATTTGAACTCACCGATGCCATTCGCACGCTGACCATACACGAAACGCAAAAAATTGCCCTCCTCGAAGGACACCGCGAACTGCCCGAAATCCTCACTTACGACATCACGCAAGCGTTGAGCCATTATTTCCAAATCGACAGGGGAACGCTCGGCAGCGACCCCAATATTTTGTCGGGCTACAAAGCCGTAGTGGTGGCAAAACCGCTCGCAAAGTTTTCGGAAAGCGACAAATACATTCTCGACCACTACATTATGAACGGCGGGCGCGTGCTGTGGCTTGTCGATGGGGCGCGGGTGTCGATGGATACGCTGGCGGCTTACGGAATGTCGCCCGCCATTCCGAACGACATTAACCTGAACGACCAACTTTTCCGCTACGGCGTGCGCATCAATGCGGATATGGTGATGGACGCGCAATGCAGCGTGATACCGGTTGACCAAGCCCGCGAGGGCGATGCGCACGACTATCAGCCGATGGCGTGGTATTACGCGCCGCTGCTGCTCGCCTCGCCCTACAACGTGGTAACAAAAAACATCAATGTGGTAAGAGGCGAATTTGCCTCAAGCATTGATTTTGTGGGCAACGACAAGAATATCGACAAAGAAGTTCTGCTTGCCACCTCGCCGCACTCACGCGCCATTGCCACGCCCACGCGCATCGGAATGGAGGCGTTGGAACTGACTGCCGACCCCCATTTTTTCAATCAGCAATACCTGCCTGTGGCGGTGGCGTTGAGCGGGAAGTTTCCATCGGTTTTTGCCGGTCGGCTGCCGCCAAAAGAAATTGTGAACGCCGGAACGCCCAAAACGGAAAGCGCAGACACCAGAATGATAGTGGTTGCCAACGGCGATGTTATCCGCAACGATGTGAGCGGCTCGGGCTACAACCTCCGCCCCCTGCCGCTCGGCTTTGACAAATACACCAACCAAACCTTTGGCAACCGCGACTTTATCCTCAACGCCATTCTCTACCTCACCGATGACGAGGGTTGGCTCGCCCTGCGCTCGCGCGAAATAAAACTGCGCCTGCTGGACAAAGTCGCCGTAAATGAAAACAAAAAACTGCTGCAAACCGTCAATGTGGGCTTGCCGGTAATCGTTTTGATGCTCTTTGCGGTGGGGAATGTGATTGTCAGACGGCGGAAATATGCAAAATAACTATTCACAAAAATAATTTGTGATAGCACAAAACGATTTAGTGAAGACACTAAAACAATTTGTGATAACACTAAACAGTTTTGTGAAGACACTAAAACAATTTGTGATGACACAAAACAGTTTTGTGAAGACACAAAAACAATTTGTGATGACACAAAACAATTTTGTGAAGACACAAATATCTATTCTTAACAAAATCCTATCCCTTTCGTTACCAAATCGTAATAAAAAGAAACGACTTTTGTTCAGTAATTTTAAAGAAAAAAATGATGAACAGAACTTATTATCCAACGGTCGTTATCTCCGATGTACATTTGGGAACATCGTTCTCAAAAACGGTGGAAGTTGCCGAGTTTCTCAAGTCCATTGACTGCGACAGGCTGATTCTCAACGGCGACATTATTGATGGTTGGCATTTACGGAAAAACGCGCATAAAACGTGGAAAAAGAAACACACGCTGTTTTTCCGCGTGATAATGAAGATGATGGAAAACTTCGGCACAGAAGTGATTTACGTGCGCGGAAACCACGATGATTTCCTTGACGACCTCACGCCGATAAACTTCTATAACCTGAAAATCGTAACCGACTTCGTACACGAAAGCAACAACGGCAAACGATATTTCGTAACGCACGGCGATGTGTTCGACCACGTTACCTCCAATATGCGCTGGCTCTCCAAACTCGGCGATGTGGGCTACACCCTGCTTTTGCACATCAACAAACATTATAACCGCTACCGCACCCTGCGCGGGAAACCTTATTATTCCTTTGCGCAAGCGGTAAAGCAAAAAGTGAAATCCGCCGTATCGTATATTTCCGATTTCGAGGAGTCGCTCGTCAATCTGGCAAAGTCCAAGCATTGCGAAGGCATCATTTGCGGACACATACATCACCCCGAAAACAAGCACTACGGCGACATTCACTACCTCAATTCGGGCGACTGGATTGATTCTCTCTCCGCTTTGACGGAAGACGAACAGGGCAACTGGAACATCGTTTTCTACGACAAAGAACTTGCCAACGAAGAACGCGAACAACTATTTTTAAGAGAAGCCGTATGAAATACTTATTTGTAATACAGGGCGAGGGGCGCGGACACCTCACGCAGGCGATTTCGATGTACGAAATGCTTACGCGCAACGGCGATGAAGTAACCGAAGTGCTGGTCGGCAAGATAGACGGGGCAACGTTGCCGAACTTTTTCCGCGAGCGCGTGCCGTGTCCGGTAAGCACTTTCGGCAGTTCGGGTTTCCTCTTCTCGCCGAAAAACCAGAAATCAATGCTGCTCAAAAGCATTGCCTACAATCTCGGCAAACTGCCCGAATATGCCCGCAGTATCCGCTTTCTGAAAAAGAAAATCAACGAAAGCCAAGCCGATATGGTTATCAATTTTTACGAAGTGATGACCGGACTGACCTACGCCCTCACGCGCCCAAACAAGCCTTACATCTGCATTGCGCACCAATACCTCTTTTTCCACCCCGAGTTTATTTTCCCGAAAAAGAGCGCGTTGCAAATTGCAAGTTTGTTGTTCTTCACGCGGCTGACCTGCCTCCGCGCCGAGAAACTGTTGGCACTCTCTTTCCGCCCGATGTCGGACTGGGGCAACATCAGCGTAGTGCCGCCCCTCGTGCGCCGCGAGGTAATGCGCCAAACGCCCGCCGAGGGCGATTATGTGCTGGGCTATATGCTCAATGCCGGTTTTGCGGAACACATCACGGCTTGGCACGAGCGGAACAAAAGCGTTCCCCTGCACTTCTTTTGGGACAAAAAAGATGCGCCCGAAGAATTGCGGATAGACGACACGCTCACCTTCCACCGATTGAACGATGTCAAGTTTGTACAAATGATGGCGGGCTGTAAGGCTTATGCCACCACCGGCGGTTTCGAGTCCGTCTGCGAGGCACTTTATTTGCAAAAGCCCGCGATGATGATACCGGTGCATATTGAGCAGGAATGCAACGCCTTTGATGCTATGCACTCCGGCGCGGGCATCGCCTCCGAAGCGTTTAATCTGACCAGACTGCTGCGCTTTTTGCCGGTGTATCGACCGGATACCGGCTTCCCCGATTGGGTCGGTCGCGCCGAAGATTTTTTCCTCAAAGAACTGAAAAGCCGAAAACGCGAATGGAGACGGTCGGCGTGAAAAAAAACTATTTTTTTAGGAGTTTTTTTTATATATCGTGAATTGTTTTCGGATAGAGGTATTAGAAAACAAATCAGTTAATGTACATTTATGATAAAAGAAACAAAACGAGAGTTGCCGACATATATAGAAGGACTTGCAACCGACAAAAAAAGATAAAACAACGCAGGGAAAAGGTTTTGAAAGTCTATCATTTATTGCTAAAGGAAGCAAAAGCATTTACAATAATTTTCTTGAAACAGAGGTATATTTGATTATGCGCGAGGGTTGTAAAGAGGCAGCTAAAGGTAGAAATAGTATAGAAAAAAACACACTGGATACAAGGCTGTCTTAAGGACGCCACTGCCAATGTGTTTTTAGTGCTGCAAAGATATGCACTTTTTTTAATCTGCAAAATTTTTGCAGATTAAAAAAAGTGCAAACTATCCTATCAGGCACTTGTACGATTTTTCGTGTAGTTGTGAATTGCTTTCAAGATTCGTATCTTTGTATTCGGAAACAACTTTATCACGATGTTCAGAATTTCGGTCACAGTTGTGAATTGCTTTCAAAATTCGTATCTTTGTATTCGGAAACAACTCGTTTCGCTGTTTGATAATCGGCTCTATATAAGTCTTTTGAAATTCAATAATGTCGCGCATCAGTTCGGTAATGCTGTCGAGCGTTTGGCGGTCGTGCTTTTCGCTGTCTTTCACGCCAAAACGGGCTTTGCCCTCTTTGTTCAGATAAATGTAGTTGGTAATAATCTGGTCTTTACTTTTTTCACGGCGCATCATTTGCCCCTCTTTTACCACATTTGCCGATAAAACTTCCTGCAATGCCACGCCGCCTTTTGTAATGGCAGTAGCGAGGTCATTCGGTTTGAGTGAAGTTTCGCCTATGCAGGTTTTAATGGCATAAAGCGGCATATTGTCGGGACGTTTGGCAAAGGTAGCCGAAAGGAACACCACACCTTTTACACGCGGCACAATGGTTTTTGTGAAATAGGTAGCACGGTTTGAGCCTTTTTGCTTGCGTTTGAAATCGCCCTCACTGTCGCCCTCGCTTTCGTCATCATCAACCACACCTGCGGCATTGTGTGCTTCGTCCATTACGATAATGTTGTCGTCAGCCATTTGCACGAGAAAATTCTTTTTAGGCGTGTAATCTTCGTCAGAAAACTGCGAGTAGGTAGTGAGTACAAAATCATAATCTTTTGTAAGTTCACCGCTTTCAATGATTTTACGCTGTGTTTTTTCGTCCGGCGCGTCAAACAGTTTTTCGCCGTTTTTGTCTTTGATGACCGTGTTGCTGGCGCGTGTATTAATAATGAACGGTCGATACTGCGGACAACCAATGTCCGCTAAATCGCGGTAAAAGTCGGTAAAAAGGTTAGGTTTTTCGGTAATGAATACGGGCGTGTGTCCCTGTACGATTGCGTAGCGTATCATTGCGGCGGCAATGCGCCCTTTGCCTACGCCTGTCTGGTCGCCAATGATAAATCCCTGCTCACGCGCTTCAATGTTGAAAATGGAAAGCGCAACGGCATCTACCTGTTCGGCAGCGAGGCGGTCGGCAAGTTCGGCGCGGCTGAACTGTAAGCGTTCTGCTACGAAACCGCTCACATCGCCCACCGCTTTTTTGAGGTTTGCGAGGGCGTTATTCACTTCATCGCCCATACTATCGGGGACAACAGTGTTAAGCACCTGCACGGCTGTGGCGGCAGGCGCGTAAGCCATACCCAAACCGCTTAACTTTTGCTCTATCGGTTGCACTTTGGCAATATCCGTTGTGCTATGGCGTTTTTTCTCATTTTGCCAATCGGCGGGGAGTTTCTTTGTGCTTTGCACCGTGATATATTCTACCCGCGTAACATTATTGTTACGGTCGCTGTCTGCGGACACGCAAAACTTTGTGCCGAGTTCGCCTTTTATGGTGAAAAATTGGTTTAGGATTTGGATTAGTTTCATTGTTTTTTTTGTTTTTTTTTCAATGCGTTCTTGTAATTGATAGCATAAATTATTTCGCCGTCAATATCAAATTCCTTTAAATGGTTTCGCGCCGCAATTTGGGCTGCTGTCGCCTTTCGCGGTTGTCTTTTTTCTGACAAATCACGAGCATACCTTTGATATTCTGCATTGCTTGCCAATGCTGCTGATAGTGCGACCATTGTTAATAAACTCTTTTTCATTGCAATATTTTTGGTTTTTCGACATAAAAAAAACGGTAAAACTCATATTGAATTTTACCGAATTTTTGGAAAATCATTTAGGAAAAGTTACGGACACTACCTTTTTAATGCAGTTTTAAGCCATTTCATTGTGCGCACAATGCTGCAAGTCTTAAATGAATTTATTGTATTGCCTGCAAGTCATAATACATTAATCGTGTTTTTTCGTTTTCGTCATCACTTGTTAAAAACTCAAATTTATGTTTCTGATAGAAATGAACGGCATTTTGATACGCATCTACAGTTACGAAACGGCATCCTGACGGTTGCGTTTCGGAAGAATACATTTCGCGGACAATCTGCAAAATAAGTTTGCCAAAGCCGTTGCCTGCATAATCTGTTGCCACAGCCAAACGTCCTATCTTTATGGCAGGATATATACTGCGAAGTTTGGCGTTGGGAATACTCTTTTTGATTTTTTTCCAACCCTCTTTATCTGAAAATAAGCGCAACACAATGTCATTGGACAAACAAAAGTAGGCGATTGTTTCTACATCATTTTCAATCAGATAGGTAACAGCAAGACGTTGTTTGAGATAATTTTTCGCATCGTTTTTCAAAAAATTATTCAAATCGGTGTCCTCGCTTTCAAAAGGTTTTATTTTTGTATCAAAATCTAACCTTTTTGGTTTCCATTCAAAATTTATGCCATTCAAACTCATAACATTGGAAATGTTGCGCGTGATTTAAACAATTCGTAAGCGCGGCGTTGTTCTTCGCGTTCACGTTTTGGCATTGGTTTAACATTTTGCATACGCATTTCAAAACGAATAGCGTCTTCGCCGTACAAAATCGGCGTTGGTTTTATTGGACGTGCCATAATTCTTACTTTTTATTGGTTTATAAATTACACTGCAAAAGTAGTAATTATTTTTGAAATAACAATCTCTTTTTTTTCGGTAAAATTCAATATGTCAAAGAACTTATTAAAGATAAAACGCATTGGTCTGATACCGCGCATTACCATTATCGCCTTTTTTATCATTTCAATCAGATAGGCGGTTAGGTTTTAATCGTAAAAAACATTGTCATTTTTGCTATGTTTTACAACTCCGTGCTGTCTATCTTTGCAGCAAGGACAATCAACAAAAAAATCATCTTCATCTTTTTTGTTGAAATAGGACAAATCTGCCATTTTCACAAGTGAAAATACAACCACATAAATCGCATTTTACCCTAAAAGTTTTTTTGCCATTTACTAATATTTTTATCATAGTAATTGTAATTTTGATTTGTTATTGCAATATTTTTAATACATTATTGACTAAATTTCCTTTGCCGGGCGCAATTTGTGTGATAAGTTGCGCCACAGTTTGTACGGTTGGGTGGTTTCCGAAGAGTTTTACCAACTCGTAGTATTCGGGCTTTGTGATTTTCAGTATTTCGAGCAGCGCGGTTACAAGGCGCGTGTATTCGATACTGTTTGTGCGTGTGCCTTTGATAAGTTCTGCGAGCCGCGCCTCGTATTCGGCTTGCATTGCTTGAAACGCCGCAGAACTGCCACCCTGTTTGTCGGGGTGCAGTTCTTTTGCAAGTTCGCGGTAGCGGGTTTTGCATTGGTCGGCGGTGGTGCAGGTTTTGAACATCTTTTTTTAAGGACTTTAAGGACTGAAACTACTACTTGATTTTTGCAATCGCTTTTTTCAGCAAAGAATACTCTGTTTTATCAAGTGAATACAACCAATTTTCGTAATCTTCACGATAAACGCCATCGGTTTTGTCCCACTGCATATTTTCCAAAACTGCCAATGCTGAATAATACAAAATGCGTTGTTCTGCGAATGTCAATTTTTCACTATTTTTCGTTTCGCCCAATGACTTCACCACTCGCTTTTTTGTTTTTGCGAGCGACTTTGCTACTTGCTTTTTGGTGGTTTTCACTGACCGCGATAGCGATTTTGCTACCTGTTTTTTTGTAGTTTTAATCGCTTTTGTAAGCGTTTTCTTTGCTTTTGCAGAACGCGCCTTTTTTAAGGCGGCTAATTGTTTTTCTGTTGCCATATTATTTTTCTTTTAAAATTATTTTGATAATTAATTCAAGTTGCTATTTATAAAAGTTCAAATAAATAAGAAATAAAAAGGTCAAACCCTTATATTTGCGTTGCTAACACACAAAGAAAGGGATTGACCATGGTTACAAAAACCG
>JAISJU010000215.1 GCA_031261165.1 Prevotellaceae bacterium | reverse complement strand
TTTCGCGTCATTGCGAGGTATTTCCGAAGCAATCCAGAAAATCAAAAATGTCTTATTCTATATAAACACTATTCTTTTGATTATTAGAACTTGCCAATATTTATAAAAAAATCCCTACCTTTGTTCCCAAAATTTTTTCGACAAAATAATGGGAACGTACAACGAACAAGAAATATTTGAAATGTTGCAAGACGAGCGGCAGCGCAATCAAGCGTTCTGCCTGTTGGTTAAGCAAAATTCCGAAAAACTATATTGGCAAATTCGGAAAATGGTGCTCAACCACGATGATGCCAACGATGTGTTGCAAAACACTTTTATCAAAGCGTGGAATGCCGTTTCGGCGTTTCGTGGCGAGTCCAAAATTTCTACTTGGCTCTATCGCATCGCCACTAACGAAACGCTCACTTTCCTCAATTCAAAACGTGCGGAAAATATATCGGGTATCCTTGAACTGGAAGATGTGTTAGTGCAACGCCTTGAGGCGGACACTTATTTTTCGGGCGAAGAGGCGCAAATGCGACTGCAAAAAGCCATCTTGACACTGCCCGAAAAACAACGCCTTGTGTTTAATATGAAATATTTTGATGATATGAAATACGAAGAAATGTCCGATGTACTCGGCACTTCCGTAGGGGCATTGAAGGCATCTTATCACTTGGCGGTACAAAAAATCGAAAAAAATCTGACCGCAGATTAAACTTTTTCAAACTTAAACAGTCATAGTAACAAACGCACAAATTATGAAAAACGACCACAACATATTAGAAATCGGAAACAAAAATCCTTTCCGCGTGCCTGAAAATTATTTTGAAAATTTTGCCGCCGCTATGGAGCAAAAAATTCTCGCCGAGAGTCAGGCAAAATCAAAAATCATTCCTTTGTACCGTAAGATAAAACCGCTTTACTACATTGCTGCGGCAGTGGTGCTGGCATTCTTTGTGGGCGACTACCTGACAATGAAAACCGCATCAGACGACGAAACAATGGTAGCCTCGCAAACAGAAACCGAAATAACGGAACAACAGTCTGATGTGCTGCTTGCCTTTGTTGATAAGCAAACGCTGGTTGATTATTATTTGACAGGCGAAGAAGAATAAAAGTTTAACCTCAATAAAAAAACGATATGAAAACGAAATTTTTAATATGTATGTTGCTGATAACGCCGTTCTTGGCTGTTTTTTCGCAAGAAAACAAAAAAGACGACCGCAAAGCGGAGTTTGAAAAAAGGCGCACGGAAATGAAAGCGCAAAAAGTGGCGTTCATCACCGAAAAGGTGGCACTGACACCCGAAGAGGCGCAAAAATTTTGGGCACTCTACAACGAGAAAGAAGAAAAAGTCCATCAGATACACAGAGAGTTGTGGCAACTGCGCAAAGACAAAAAAGCAGGCACGGTGGATTACGGAAAATGCAACGATACAAACATTAATTCGGGCGTGAAAGAGGCGCAATTAGAAAAGGAATATTACGACAAATTCAAACAAATACTGTCTGATGAGAAGATATATAATTTGTATCAGGCAGAAAAAGATTTTCAAAAGCAACTTTTGGCAAAAATCAGACAAAACAAGCCGTTTCGTAAATAAATGTTTTTTAGAGTTATCCCCTTATCTTATATAGAAACGTATGGGAACGGCTGGCGGAGATTGCAAGTTTTTGCTTGCAATCTTTGTCGCATAAGAAGAAAGATTGTAAAAAAAAGACAGACGTAACACGGTTTTTGGAAACTTGTTACGTCTTATTGCTTTTTTCTGTATCTTTACTCCTAAATCCCTTTCAGCAGGCAGGGCTGTTAAGTTCTTTGTAAAACGCACCAACGATGTAAGTTTTGTCATTGCGGGCTTGACCCGCAATCCCCATTCCAATCCTGTCATTCTGACGAAAGTCAGAATCCCTTTTTCAGGGGATTGCGGGTCAAGCCCGCAATGACAAAACTTACATTGTTCGGTACGTTTTAACAGCCCTGCCCTTCAGGGGATTTAGGGGTGGAAAGGATATAATTGCGTCTTATCGTTTTTTTTTTATACCTTTGCGCCTTAAAAAAGTCTGATGTCTAACAGTCTTGTGTCTATTGTCTAATAGTCTAAATATCTAAAAAAATGAAAACAGTATTAAGCGGTATTCGCCCGACCGGGAATTTGCATTTGGGCAATTATTATGGCGCGATGGTCAATTTTTTGAAAATGCAGGAAGAATATAAATGTTTTTTCTTCATTGCCGATTGGCACGCGCTGACCACGCACCCTGACCCTAAAACACTGAATGCCAATGTGCGGAATGTTCTTTCGGAATATTTGGCGTGCGGATTAAATCCCGAAAAGGCTACGCTTTATGTGCAAAGCGATATACCCGAAATTGCAGAACTGTATCTTTTGTTGAATATGCAGGCGTATTTGGGCGAGTTGGGAAAAACGGTTTCGTTTAAGGAAAAGGCGCGGCAAAACCCTAACAACGTCAATGCAGGTTTGCTGACCTATCCGGTGCTGATGGCTACGGATATTCTGATTCACAATGCGAATTATGTGCCGGTGGGCAAAGACCAGGAGCAGCACCTCGAAATGACACGCAATTTTGCCAAACGGTTTAATAATAAATACGGTGTTAATTATTTCAATGAGCCGACCGCTTTTGCGTCTAACCAACAAATGATAAAAATTCCCGGACTTGACGGCTCGGGCAAAATGGGCAAATCGGAAGGCAACTGTATTTACCTGATTGACGAGCCAAAGGTGATTGAGAAAAAGGTAAAAGGCGCACTGACCGACAATGGTCCCGAAGGCGAAAATACAGCAAAGCCCGATTGTATCGAAAATCTTTTTACCATTCTGAAAGTGGTTTCCACGCAGGAAGTGGTTGATTACTACGACAACCTGTGGAACACGGGCGAGCAAAAATGGTACGGCAATCTGAAAAAACAGTTAGCTGAAGATATTATCAAAGTAACTACGCCTATCCGCGAGCGGATTAATGATATTAAAAACGACGAGGTTTATTTGAACAAAGTAATCAAAATCGGTGCCGAAAAAGCCCGCGAGAGTGCTGGGAAAACTTTGCGGGAAGTGCGGGAAATAATGGGTTTCCGTTCGCTTTAAATATTTTTGGAACGCGGATATTTATTTTATGCCTAAATATATATGAAAACTAACAATAATCTTGCTATCAATTGTTTAGCATAATATTTGCCAATCATCATTTTAATAACTGTGTTTTATTATATTCGTTTTATGTTTTTTTTGCATTTGTGTAATTAAATATTCAAATAAAAATTTTTACCTTTGACGCAAAAAATTTTCAAAATGGCATTCACAGATAAATTCAAAAGTATTTTTTTAACCGAAGTGGAAGACAAAACGGAAAATCCGCCCATTGCGCCGCTTTCTGTTTCTCCAATAACAGCCGTTCCTGTGGCGATTTCTACCAATGGCGAAGTCAATCAAAAAATGGTAGATGGCTTGTGCGAAGCATTGGACGAGAAAAATTTGGAGGGACCCGACTATCTGGAAATCAAGCAGGCATCGGAAGCATTGAAATCCGTGTTGCTCGACCCTGCGCAAAGGTTTCAAGCGGCTTTTACAAGTATGAAAGCCAACTTCCCAAAACTCACAAAGCAAACAGTTTTAGACAGTATTGATGCTTATACCAAAATATTGGAAGGCGAAAGGCAACAGGGAAAACTCTCGTTGAATGGCAAAAGAAAAAAAGAAATCATTGATAAAGAGCAATTTATATCAAAAAACGATGCAGAAATTATAGAATTGCAAGCGGAAATTGAACGTCTGAAAAAACAGATAGAAGAAATCAATGTAAAAATCAATGCCAAGCGGGCGAATATTGCAAGCACGCAATCGCAAATCGGCGAAGCAAAAATCTTGCTGGACAAGCAGGAAAACGATTTCGACAAAAGTGTTGATTATATGATTAACCAATTAACAAGCGATAAAAACTTATTAAACAGCATATTATTATGACAGATTTTTCTTTTCCCGAATTAAACGATATGAAAAACAAGTTGAGCAACTGGGACCGTCCGGGCGGTACAACAGCAAAAATATTTGCAGGTTTATTGGTAGGCGGCGGACTGATGGTGCTTTACAAAATCTTGCCGTTTCTCATCACATTGGCAAGTAATGTATTGACATTGATATTATTGTGCGTGGCAATCGCGCTGATAATATGGTTGCTGACAGATAAAAACATACGGCGAATGGTAAGCGTTGGCTATTTTATGTTGATGCGCAAACTTACCGGTTTGCTGATTGAAATTGACCCCATTGCCATCGTTGAACGCAGAGTGAGAGATATGAAACTGAAAATTCAGGAAATATCCAAAATAATGGGCAATCTGAAAGGTTTGATTGTGAAAAACGAAAGCAATATCAAACAGAAAAAAGCGCAGCAGGAAACAGAAATTCTAAAAGTAAAAGAATATCAGGCGCGAAATGAAATAGCCAAAGCGCAAGTGGCAAACAATCAGGTAAAACGTTTGGACGACATCATCAAAACCTACATCAATTACAACGAACAGAGTATAAAATGGTACGAAATCCTTAAAAAACTCGAAGAAATGTCCATTCTTACGGTGCAGGATACCGAAAATGAAGTAGAGTTGCGCAAAGAACAGTTCAAGTTGGTAAAAGAACAACACAAAGCATTCAAATCGGTTATGAGTATTCTGAAAGGCGATGTAGATGAAGTGGCTTTATTTACCGAGGCAATGGACTATATGGCAAATGATATTTCGCTCAAACTCGGTGAAATGGAAAATGTAATAGATTCTGCCGGCGGATTGCTTGATGAACACAATATCGACAGTAACATTATCGGCAAACAAGCCGCCGAAATTATTGAAAGATACGACAAATTCGGCATTGATGGTATGTTTGAAAATTTCGGCAAAAAAGTTACACAAGGTAAAACTGTGTATGCCAAAGATATAAAATTTGGCGAATATGCCGATTACGAAGAAATCAGACCAAAAGAAATAACTGAATCAAATAACCGATATTTTAATTAACTCAAATTATAAAAACTTAATCCTCACAGTATTATGAGCAAAACAATCATCAGACCCTGGGTAAAAATCGCATTGGTGGCAATCGTGGTAGCCGCCATAGGAATTGTTGTATTAAAAATGTCGAACGGCGACCAACCACAGAACATTGGCGATTTGTTTTCGTCTAAAACGAGTAGCAATGTTATCACAGTGGGCGTAAATACATACGCCGGATTTACACCCATCATTTGGGGTAACGGTGGACTTACTGCAAGCGAAAATTCGGAGTTTTACAAACGTTTTGGCGTGAAACTCAAAATCGTTATTCAAGATGA
>JAISJU010000152.1 GCA_031261165.1 Prevotellaceae bacterium | reverse complement strand
TAAAATTGATGTTCAATTCCCGCAAATAGATGTCTTCACGGCGGTACTTGATTTTAACGTGTTCTTTCAAAAGGCGTAAAGTGTAATCGGAACACCAATGCGTATCTTTTGAAATGCCTTTGCCTATCATTGACTTTTGCATTTCGTTATGCTCGGTAAAAACACCGAACAAACTTTTTTCGCTTATACTTTCGATTTTATCGAAATAAGCATCTTTGAGCAGGTTTGCAGTTACAACAAAGCCACGTTCTAACAATTCAATCTCTTTTTGATAGATTTTGTTTTTTACCGTGTAGATAAATCGGTTTAGCGTTTTGGCTTCTTCGTTGTTGCCTTTTACTTGCTGTTTGGTTGCCTCCCAATCTTGCAACGGTACTTTTTTGCCTGTGGAAAAAGAGGCTCTTTCTCCGTTTAGCCTGATTGTTACTTCAATCGGTGCTTTACCGTCTTTTCTTACTTTACTTTCTCTAATCCAAAAGTTAATGGAATAACTACTTCTTTCCATAGTTTAATTTATTTAGATAATTAGACATTTGGAAAGTCTTTATTTGAATTAATTTACAGACATACAGCACTTTGACTATGTTTTTGCGACCACTTTTTATATGGTCGCAAAATGGTCGCAAAACTTTACAAATCTTACCCAAAATCGTATAAGAAAATCATACTTCAACCCAATAAAAAAAGTGTTGCAAACATTCCATTCACAACACTTTCTCGTAAGTTAAAAACTTCTTACCTGCTTGCCTCTTCCACCGAAACAGCCACAGCGACAGTAGCCCCTACCATCGGGTTGTTGCCCATTCCGAGAAAGCCCATCATTTCCACGTGTGCAGGAACGGAAGACGAGCCTGCAAACTGCGCATCGCCGTGCATACGTCCCATCGTGTCGGTCATACCGTATGAGGCGGGACCTGCAGCCATATTATCCGGGTGCAGCGTGCGACCGGTGCCGCCGCCTGATGCTACGGAGAAGTATTTTTTGCCGGTTTCCATACATTCTTTTTTGTACGTGCCTGCCACAGGGTGTTGAAAACGTGTCGGGTTGGTGGAATTGCCGGTGATGGACACATCAACGCCTTCCGAGCGCATAATGGCAACGCCTTCGCGAACATCGTCCGCACCGTAGCATTTCACTTTGGCACGCAAACCTTCGGAATACGCTTTCGTAGCAACCACGTTGAGCGCACCGCTGTAATAGTCAAATTCCGTTTGCACGTATGTGAAACCGTTGATGCGCGAAATGATTTTTGCAGCGTCTTTTCCAAGACCGTTCAAAATCACGCGCAAAGGTTCTTTGCGCACTTTGTTTGCCATTTCGGCAATTTTGATGGCACCTTCGGCAGCGGCATACGATTCGTGTCCGGCAAGGAAAGCGAAACATTTGGTGTCTTCGCGAAGCAGACGCGCTGCGAGGTTACCGTGTCCGATACCCACTTTGCGGTCGTCTGCCACCGAGCCGGCGATGCAGAATGCCTGCAAACCTTCGCCGATAGCCTCGGCTGCGTCTGCTGCGTTCGTTGCGCCTTTTTTGATAGCGATAGCAGCACCCACTACATAAGCCCATTTTGCATTTTCAAAACAGATAGGTTGCGTTTCTTCGCAGATTTTGTAAGGGTCGATGCCCTTTGCATTGCAGATTGCCTCTGCCTCTGCAATATCTTTGATGCCGTAACTGTTCAATACTTTATTGATATTGTCAATTCTACGGTCTTGACTTTCAAATTTTATTTCTCTTTTAGCCATTTCTTGTTTCCTCCTATTAATTATTCGTGTCTGGGGTCAATATATTTAGCCGCATCTTTGAAACGACCGTAAGAGCCTTTTGCTTTTTCGAGTGCCTCGTTGGCATCAACGCCTTTTTTCACAGAGTCCATAAATTTTCCGAGATGGACAAATTCATATCCGATTACC
The DNA here is from genome assembly GCA_031261165.1 of Prevotellaceae bacterium. GTDB lineage: Bacteria > Bacteroidota > Bacteroidia > Bacteroidales > Paludibacteraceae > JAISJU01. The sequence goes on along the minus strand of JAISJU010000152.1, from coordinate 17,637 downwards.
TCACCATCAGCATCAAGAGCCATACGGGTGCAATAGCCTTCTGCCATTTCCAGATAGCGAGTTCCTTTTGCCAATGTTCCGAACATCGTGCCGACTTGCGAACGAAGACCTTTGCCCAAGTCTTCCAAGCCTGCGCCGATGGGCAAACCGCCTTCGGAGAAAGCCGATTGCGTACGTCCGTAAGCGATTTGGAGGAAGAGTTCGCGCATTGCCGTGTTGATGGCATCGCAAACGAGGTCGGTGTTCAACGCTTCCAAGATGGTTTTGCCCGGAAGAATTTCGGAAGCCATAGCCGCCGAGTGAGTCATACCCGAACATCCAACGGTTTCAATCAAGGCTTCCTGAATAATACCGTCTTTTACATTCAAAGTCAGTTTGCAAGTTCCCTGTTGGGGTGCGCACCAACCGATACCGTGAGTCAAACCGGAAATGTCTTTTATTTCCTTAGCCCTCACCCATTTACCCTCTTCGGGTATGGGTGCCGAAGGGTGATTTGCTCCTTTTTTGACAACACACATTTGTTGTACTTCGTGAGAATAAATCATAATTTTAGTTAGTTATTTTGTGATAAAAATGAATTTTTTCGAGGCGCAAAAGTAGTAAATAAATGCGAGAATGGCAAAAAATATATCCAAATTAATTTTGATGATATAACTTACTCATTTTATTTACTTTATCTCGCATTTCACTGCGCAACCAATCTGGTAATAACACTTCTATTTCTGCGCCGCGTGAGAGAATTTCCTGCACAAAATCGAAAGTCGGTGCCACAAAATATTCAAAAATACTGTATGTTTCGACTGTTTTCGTTTCTTTTTGTGAATGGTGCAAGGGCAAAGTATTCAGGTACTTACGTTGCCCATCGAAAACTTTAAGGCGTACCGTGCAAGGCTTGACGTTTTCATCGGCAATAATGCCGAAATAATTGACAAAAAAGGTTTCCGCATCAAATGATTCGGGCAGTCGGAAAGTTGTTTCGCTTGCCTGCAAGTCCTGCATTCTGTCCAATGCGTAAATACGTAAAGTGTTGAAATACGAATTAAACGCCAATAGATACCATCGTTGCCGAAAGATTTTCACGCAATACGGCTCAACCTCAAAGGTACTTGGTGTATCGCGCCAAAAACTTTGATAGGTGATTTTCACAGCCCGACTGTCGCGCATCGCCTCAATTATAGTCGTGAGAAAACGCTGTCCCGATGGGATTTTTTCAAACAAAATGCGCCGCATCATCTTTTTGCTCTCGTTGAGCAAACCATTGACGGAAAAAGCGTTGAGCAGGTAAGTCCGCAGTTCGTTGTTGTGTATATCGTCTTTATTTTCAATGTAATATACATAGCCGTTTCGTTTGTCGCACTCAATATTGATGTCGAAAAGTTCTTCGATTTCGCTGCGGTGGTTGTGAAATGTGCGCAAGGGCAAAGGTTTTCCATCGCTCATTTCAGTCCGCACCCAGCGGCGGTTGATGTCCTCAAAGGTGATTTTATCGGCGCGATAAATCGTATCAACAAGCCAGATGTAGCGTTGGAAAAGGTTTTTCATATTGTCTGTGATTTTATAGTGATTATTTTGATTGAATATGATTTTACAATATCTCTCTCGCAATCCACGCACAAGCCTCCGCATCAGCCAAAGCGTGATGGTGTTGTGTCAAATCAAATCCGCAATGCGCCGCAACGGTATGTAATTGGTGATTACTCAAAGTATTTCCAAACACACGCCGCGATGCCCGACAAGTGCAATGGAACTCGTACTCGGGATAATCCATTTGATACGCCCGATGCACTGCTCGCAGGCAACCCTCATCAAAAGGGCTGTTGTGTGCCACAAGCGGCAAGTCGGCAATTTTTGGCGCAATTTCCGCCCACACATCGGGAAATATCGGTGCATTGTCCGTGTCAGCACGACTTATGCCGTGAATTTCTTCCGTAAAGCGTTTGACATACCAACTCGGCTCGGGGTGGATAAGCCGGTAAAATTTTTCCGCAATTTCACCCTCGCGCACAATCACTATGCCTACGCTGCAAACGCTTGTACGGCAATAGTTTGCTGTTTCAAAATCTATGGCTGCAAAATTTTTCATACTGCTATCTGAAATCCAATGGGTCTTCTGTTTGTTACCGGCGCAAATTCCGCCTCGTTTTGATTGTAGATTTGTGCGAGTGTCATAGGCTCGGTAATCACGGTGTCAAAGCCGAGTTTGTCGGACAACGCCTGCGCTTTGTTCCTCTCCAACTCGTTAAATTCGTATTTGGCAATGAGCCGCCCCTTGCGCATCAATGCGCTATCCACCCGCGAGAGGTCGGTGTTGAACGAGCAGATTATCTGAATATTCAGGCAGTCGCTCAGCAGTCCGTCAGCCAGATTGAGCAACGCCGACACCGATGACGAGCCGCTGCGGTTGCGGTCTATCACAATATTTTCGGCATCTTCAATCACAAAAACCGAGTTCGGATTGTCAATCAACACGCCCATCAGCCCCGGGTCGGTAATGCTCGCAGCCATATTGGGCGGCAGGAAAATCACATCTTTTTTCGTTTGGGCTATCAAGTAGCGCAGATACGAGGTTTTGCCCGTACCTGGTTTGCCGTGAAGCAGCACCAAACCTTTGTCGTTTTTCTTTTGCAAACGGCTCAAAATCGTTTTGTGAATGGGCAAAAAATCATCGTTGTAATTGTCTTCGATGGAGAGTTTGGGCTTGGAAATGTCCATTTCTTTTGTGTCAAGCCCGCTATGAGTGTTAATGAGCAGTTTTATTTCTGGTCTTGTTCGCGATTTTATCGGCTTGAATTTTCGTATTTCATTGGCAATTTTTTCAACAATAGCGATGTCCGTTTTCTTAAAAAGCAATTTGGCTTTATCGTCATTTGTAGTGATATATACCAATAAATCATCAAACAAAAAGTAATATACATCGTCAAAATACAATCCTTTTCTTTTCTCGTAACGCTTTACATAAGAGCAATCCGTAATCTCATTCTTGTAAGTTTGCGAAAGCCATTCATTGGCTTTTTTGCCGTTAATGCCGTCTAAATCTATCCAATTTGGCACCCTGCCAAAGTAAGAAAGATACAAGTGTTTTTCATCAAGTGTATCACAATTGCCAATTATATTGTGCAGACTTGCAACGTGTTGCACATTCATTTGCCTGCAACTTTCGGCTGAAATTTTTGCTATGTTTTCCATAAACCATTTATTTTTAAAGTTTGATGCTACAAAAGTAATACATAGATATGCCAAATTATAGCACAGGCTGAAAGAATTTTATAAATTAATTGTAACCGGTTTATTGACAAAATCATATCTTTCGTTCAATACAGCCGAATTGTAAAAAGCGGTGTCGTGTGATTTTTCTGAACCATAAGCATCGTGAATATGCCCGAATAAATGATATTTCGGTTTGATTTCCAATACTTTTTGCAGCAAATCAGGGCAACCAAATGTAATATGTCCGCTACGGTCTAAAATGCCAAGTGGCGGGCGGTGCGTAATCAAAACATTGGTATTGCGGGGAACGGTATCCAAAGCATACTGATATTTTTCCATACGCAACTCGTATGAAATAAAATAAGGAATGCCCCAAAACTTGATACCGTCAATTTCTACGCCCGACTCACAAAGGTAGTACATATTGTCGGGCAAAAAACTTTGAATATTCTTGCCGTCTAAACAATCATCGTGGTTGCCGGCAACAAAAATTTTGTGCCGATAGTCCAAATCGTCAAACCAATCAATAAAATCCGTTACTTCCTCGCCGGTGCCTGCCAAAGTGATGTCCCCCGAATGAATGATAACATCGGCTTTGGGCAGGTTTTGCATTTTGTGGTGCTGTGCGTGGGTGTCGGAAAGGTGAAGGATGCTCATAAAATTAAATTTGATTTGGAAAATTTTCAATAAAATCATTATCATCTTCGATTTCATTAGGATGTTTCCATTCGTAATCACAATCAGGACAATAACATATTCTTTCCATATAATCGTAATAAGCACTTTCCATACCACAATTCGGGCACTCAAAAGTTTCTCCTAACATATCTTTATTGTTTTAAAATAGCACTTCTTTTGTTTATCAAATCTATCACATCATTATAGTGCTGTTCAATTTCTGTTTTTCCCCAATTGTGTTTATCGTTAGTCAAATCATATATAACCTTTCTTTTAGGAGGAAGATTATTACTGTAATATGCTTTGGCTTTTCCGACTGGTTCTTCATTGTTCATTCTTGAATTAGAACTTTTACTAACCAAACACAGATTACCGAGACAGTCAATCAGTTTGTCATCTACGCTATCTTTTCGCGATTGAGGTCTGTGGTGTTCAACAGAATTGCGATAGCGAAAATCAAATTTGAATTGTGGTTTGATTGCATCGTTTTTTGATTCAACCCAATACAAATAATCAATAAAATTGAAAAAGAAATGGGGAGTATCTGTTCCATTATGATAAAAATCAGTGTTCCCGTTTTCAATTCTATTTATTGATAATTGGAGATTGTCATAGTATTTTGAAATAAAATCATCTAATTTTTTGATATACTCTTCCTCGCTGTTCAAAGGAAACCAACCTAAAACTTCTTGCAACCAATTTTTATTAATACGAGTTCTAAATGTAACCTGCAACATTGAAAGGCATTTGACTAATCTTTCTTGCTTTTCATCAAATGTATTTTTATATTTTAAACTTGTTGAATTTCTTGCCTCGTATGTATATTTATATGGTTTTTCTAATGTCCATTCAAATTTATCTTCTGAATTTTCATCAGTTGTTGATTTAACGATATATCGGTCAAATATTGTTTTATAAAAAAGCAAATCCGAAATAAAATCTTCTGCAACAACCTTATCTTTAATTTTTTCATAAACATCCAATAGATATTTTTCGTTTAGTGAAATATTTTGTCCGTCAGACCTGTCTGTTTTTGTGGTATCTTTATAAATCGTATCATATTTGAGTTTTAATATGTGCATCAAAAAATTGGGAAAATCAATAATGGACTTATCATCTCCATCGTCATCAACATCTTCAATTTCTGCGTTGGCGTATTTGTTTTCATTGGAAATTTCTTGTAATAAAATAGAATTTATTGTCTGACGAGTGCTTGCGTTATTTGTCTGATTATCTGCATTATTTGGAATTAATTGGATTATCTTTTCTTTATTCGGAAAATCAGAATACTCCTCGCCAAAGAGTGTTTTTCGATAGTTTATATCGAATAATTTTTGAATGTGAGTATTCATTTGCGAACAACTATCCCATATTTTGGAATAAATTTTCCGTTTCGCTTTATCGTGGTTTCCTTGTTCGTCTTTTATCTTGTCAAGTAATTTCGCTTTTAAAATTTCGTGTTTTTGCAGTTGCTGTCCGCGATTATTCATTATCTCAAAATAGTTAGCCACATCTGTATCTTGAGGCAATTCAACAAAAACCAAAATTACTTGCTCAAAAAAGAATTTTTTGAAATCGTCATTCAAATTTGCTATCGTGATTTTATTGTTATCATCGGAATTTAATTTTGCCTCTTTTATAAAATCAACTGCATTTATCAAGTGTGAAACCTTGTAATCGAAAGTAACATCATTTGTATTACCTGTTTGATAAAAAGAACTGTAAAATGCTTCAACTTCGGGGCGAGAATCATAAAATAATTTTGGCTCTTTGATTTCCGGTTTAAGAATTTTTGAAACCAAAGTTATTGCAGTCAGCCGTTGCTGTCCGTCAATTACTTCATAATCACCGTTTTTGCGTTTAATTACTACAAGGCTGCCAATATAATAATTGCCATCTGGATTTTTACTCCAACTCTCATAAATATCTTGCAGCAGTTGGCTTATTTCTTCCTCGCCCCACGCAAAATTGCGTTGGTAAAGAGGTACTATGTACTTCTGCTGTAGCACAGTTGTTATGTTTTTATTTAGATTAGTTGTTTCCATATCAATATTCTATATTGCGTTTATCTTTAAAAAACTGTTTGATTTTTTCGGCTTGACGCCATTTATAATTATTCTCAAAAGTTTCATTTTCTATTTTATTAAGTTTTTGCAATGTTGAAAAATCTTTTGCATTTTCAATAATTGAAAATAGATTTTTTTCTTGTGGATATTTTGCTACAGATTTCCAATTAACATTACGAGTATTTTGTAATCGTATGCGATAAACAATGGAGTAAAGTGTCGCCCAATAATCTACAATTCCTTTTTCTCCAAATTTGTCAAAAATGAGAAATACTAACGATTTGAACAATTCATACATTGCTTCATTTCCTCTTCCCCCTCGTGGACAATAAGTATTTATCGCATTTTTAAAAAATTGAAGATTCCTCGACACAAACAGTCGCTTATATATTTCAACATAAGTTTCAATATAATCAAAAAACTGTTTGCCATTTATAATATTCTGGTTAATCAAAACAAACGGATTTATATTCTCTGAATCACCATTGGCAAAACGAGATTTTATACCTTTTACATTCAAACCAATGGATTCAAAATATTTAGTAGAAATATATTGCAATAGCATAGGATTTTGAAAGGGGAAATTTATTGTATGCTGATTATCAATCGCAATACCTTTGAACTCTTTAATGTGAGATTTCGTAAAATCGTATGCAATTTCCTTTCTACTCCATTTTCTTGTTCGGTAAAGTTGCTCGTTAATTACCTGTTTCAAAATATCTTTTTCCTGCTCTTTCTCATTATTGGGTTCTGTTTTGAATTTTGTTGCACTTTCCCATCGCCTGTCAGATTCTATTTTCGTTTCTTGAGTTTCGCCCTCCATTGCTCTAATATGATATGCTTTCAAGAGATTGTACGCTTCCAATTCCTTACCACGCCCATTTTGAGAATCAAACATTTGAAATGCTTCGGATAAATCTGCTACAATAATTTCCACAAATTCGCAATAATCAACAATATATTTGTAAAACTCATTTTTTTCATTAGCTACTTTTTCTGCAATCCATTTTTCGATAAATTTGTTATTTTCAGCGATATGCTGTGTTGATTCGCTATGTTCATAATTTAAGGATTCGCATAATTCTTTTCCAACAAAATCATTGTTCAGTAATCGTAAAATCAGAAGAATACTTGTAATTCGCTGTTGTCCATCAACTATTTGAAGATTTTCTTCATTTTCTGGTTCATAAAAAATTGCACTCCCAATTCGGTATGATTGTTTGCCACTTTTCCAATTATCATAAATGTCCTGCAAAAGCAACCTTACATTATCTTCTATCCATACATAAGGACGTTGAAAATGAGGAATGGATAAATTTTGTTCGAGTACAAATTTTATCTTTTTGATATTGGCTGTTATTTTATTTTCTGCCATAAAATTTTCTTTATTTTTTTGCTTGCAAAATTATACATTTTCATTCAAATTCGTTTCATTTTTTGAAAAATAATAAAACCTGCTACAAAAGTAGCAGTCTGGTATGCCAAATTACAGCACAATCTCAATTTATTTGCAAAAAAAATAATGAGATAGGGCAAAAAGCCGTATCTTTGCAAAAAAAATGTAGTTAAAATGCCCATAGACCAAATTTTCATAGCCCTGACAAAAAACAATTTTCCCCGAAAAGCCCTCGAGTACGCCGAAAAAGCAGCAAAGAGTTTCAATAAGGAAATTTGCTTGATTTCGATTGACGACAACCTTGATGTTGCTGAGCAAGCCGCTGCATTTCAAACGGAAACAAGCGTGAAAATCAACTTCGTAGAGGGCAACCGCGCCAAAACTTTTGCCGAAACGCTGGAAGAACACGAGGCATCAATGGTGGTGTTTGAACTGTCGAAACAAAACCGCAACATCGCTTTTTTGCTGAAAATATCGCGCGAACTGCGTATTCCCTACATCTTCGTAAAGGAAGATTTTGCGGAAATCAGTTTCCAAAAAGTGCTTGTGCCGGTAACTTTCCTCGTGGAAGAGCGCGAAAAAGGCAGGTTTGCAAGCGGACTTGGGCGGTTTTTACAGTCGGAAATACTGCTGCTGACGGCAAATGACTACGGCTCGAAAGCGCAGTCGAACACTAACGCCATCAAAACACTACTCGACAAGTTTTCGCTGAAATATGAGGTGGCAAAAGCGCAAAAAGACAGTTACAAAGCGGAAATGGAGGCGGTGCAAAACGCCGCGAACTATGGCGCAACGCTGGCTATCATCACTGCCTCGCGCGAATACGGACTTGACGATATTATCTTCGGCGCAAAAGAGCAACACATCGTTAAACGCGCCGAAATTCCGATAATGCTGTTAAATCCTCGTGCAGACTTATATGTACTTTGCGATTGAATAAATGAGTAATTGAATAAATGAATAAATGAATAAATGAATAATTGAAATGTTGAAAAATTTATTTTTGATTTTTCTCGGCGGCGGTGCGGGCAGCGTTTTGCGCTATTGGCTGCAACAATTGGTGCAAAAACAAAGCCATTCGATATTTCCGCTCGGCGTGCTGGCGGTCAATGTGTTGGGCAGTTTTCTTATCGGCATTGCCTTTGCGCTGTTAGCGGACAGGCAGGAACATTTTATGCGCTTTTTGTTCATTGTCGGCTTTTGCGGCGGATTTACCACTTTTTCGTCTTTTTCCATCGACAACTTTGTTTTGCTGAAAGAGGCGCATTATCTGATGTTTGCGCTGAATGTTCTTGCCAATGTTGCCCTCTGTTTGGGGGCTACTTTGTTGGGTGTCTGGGCATTCAAAGGGGCAAATATATAGAACGCAGATGACACAGATAACGCGGATTTTCGCAGATAATTATATAAAAAATCTGTGAAAATCCGCGTTATCTGTGTCGTCTGCGTTCTAAAAAACCTCTTCTTTTCCCGCTGCAATCGCCGCCTTTTTTCCTGCAACAACTACCTCTATCGCCTTATCGCTCTTATTTTCAACGGTCGTTTTGCCGCTTTCAAGCGTAACAAAAAGGCTTTGTCCTTTCCAAACAAAGGGGAACGAAACCTTTTTCCACTGTTTCGGCAAGTGCGGATTGAGCGTAAAGGTATCCGACTGCAAAGCGTTGAGAATGCCCGCCACGCCGAATACTACCATTTGCCAATTCATACCGCAACCGGCAATGTGGATACCTTCGGCGGCACCGCCGTTTTCCACGTTGAGGTCTTGCCCTTTGCAGCCTTGAAACATATCCCAAGCCTCTTGTTCCAATCCGATGCGGCTGGCGAGAACGGCGTGCGCGCCGCGCGACAATGACGAGTCGTGCGTGGTGTATTGCAAATAATAATCCCAAGCCGCTTTGATTTCCGCATCTGTAAATTCGTTGATAAACAGATACAAAAGCATCAGCACATCGGCTTGTTTCAGGCATTTGGAACGATACAAACGTTCCTGCGGGGCGAAGATAGCAAAGTGTTTTGTGCGGTCTTTCCAAATTTTGTCGAACTGCGGCTCGGCAAAACTGTCAAACTCTTCGCATTGCATAATCAAATCTTTGTTTTTCGGCGAGCGCACAATCGGCAACTTCTCGGCAACTTTGGTAAATTCTGTAATTTCCTCATTTGTTGCGCCGCCGAATTTACCATATTTGGCAGCCAGTTTCAACGCAAATTTCACCATATAATTTGTGTAGGCGTTGTTGCTTGTGAGGGCAGTGTATTCGTCTGGTCCCATCACGCCGAGCAACGAGGGATAATCATCGCCCTCGCGCCAATCAATGCGGTCAATCCAATAACGCGCCGTTTCCACGATGGTTTCCGCCGTTTTCGGGTCTTTCAAATATTCTTCGCCGGTATTGGCAGCGTAGTGCGCAAAGGCATAGACAACGTCTGCGGTGATATGCACTTCGTGGTCGCGATATTGCCAATTCATTGCGGGACAGCAGTCGTTGCCTTTGTGGTCTGATTCCCAAGGGAAACGCGCCCCACGATAGCCGAGTTTGGCAGCATTTTTGCGTGCGCCGTCCAGCGTTTGTATGCGGAAATCGACAAGCGTTTTGGCACGCTCGGGGTCGGTGTAGAGGAAGAAAGGCACAAGATAAATCTCTGTGTCCCAGAAGAAACGACCGTAGTACAAGTCGCCCGCCGTACCTTTGGCATCAATCGCCACGCGCGAGTCGCCCGCAACGTGGCAGCGCAAAAGGTGGAAAATGGAGGAGCGGACTGCCTCTTGCGAATCGTCTTCTTCTTCAGAACTTTCAATATCCACATCGGATTTTTCCCAACGTTCTGCCCAATAGGCTTTGTGTTCTTCAAACAGTTGGTCGTAAGTCAGTGCTTTGGCATCGGACAGAATTTGTTCGGGGGATTGCGGGTCAAGCCCGCAATGACAGTGAAGGTCGCGCGAGGTGGTAACGGCAGCGCGTTTTTCTATCACGAGCGTACCGCCTGCGGGTATGGTAAATTCGGCAACGAAAAAGCCGCGTCTGTCTTCGGGTTGGTATTGCCATTTCGCGCTGTCAGCAATCGTTTCGGCAACAGTATAAATCGTATCATCGCCCGTACCAAATACCTTATTAATATTGGTTTGAACGGTTGATTTCACGGCGTTATCCGAAATTTGTTCCACTTTTGAGCGCAGCGCACCGCCTTCGAGCGAGCCGTATTCAATAAAATGGTCTTCGCCGTTGGTGCGTACATCGGCGTCAATGCCGGATTTGATGGTGATTTTCGTTTCGTTTGCAGCAGTAAAGGTAGCGCGTTGAACGCTCAGGTGTGTGCGCACGCCGCTGATGAAACGCTCGAATTTCACTTTTACATCGCCCTCTGCCGTATGCCAAACGAGGCTGCGTTCGATGGAGGCGGTTTTCATATTCAACTCGCGCTTGTAATCGGAAATTTCACTTTCCAAAACATCAAGTTTTTCGCCTGCAACGGTGGGTGCAATGCCCAAGAAATAGGGCAGATTGACGATTTCCTCGTTCATATAGGGGTGGCGGGCAAAGACACCCGGCACATAAGTACCCCAGTGCGACACAACGACCGTAGCCGCGTGGTCGAAGTTGGAGGCGTTGGCAACCGGCTGTTTGGGCGCGGTGATGTTTTGCGGGTCGTGTCCCACGTTTTCTTCGAGCGAGCCGCGCGTGTGCAGATAGCCGCTGCCGAGCGTGAAAAGTCCCTCGTAAGCCAAAGCGGTTTTGGCTTTAAATTCTTTTTCTTCTAAAATCCATTTTTTCATAGATATTTGATTTTTTGATTCATTATTTTTGCATAAAAAAGCGGTGCAAAAGTAGTAAAATCTTTTGTACCAAAAAGTGTTTGTACATTATTTTTTACAAACCTCTTTCACGCTTACTGCCCCGTTGCATATCGCTCTCGCTCGCCCCACCCGAAAATTGGCTGATTTTGTAAGTAAAAGTCAGCATAAAATACGAGCGCAGGGCGTTGGTTTCGGTGTATTGAATGTAGTTGTCGCCAACGGTTTGGCGGATATTCAGTTGTTGTTGCAAAATGTCGGTGGCTTTGAGCGCGAGAATGCCTTTGCCGTTGAACAGCGCAACATCTACAGAAACGTTCCAAATCAGTTCCGCGTGGTCAAACTCGGCATAACCCCAACGGTTTTGGTAACTGAAATCGGTGGAAAAATTGATTTTCTTCGGCAGATGCACCACTATATTGCCGGTTTCCGACCAGTCCCAAGTTTTGTTGTTGCTGTTGTCGTTCAGGTTATTGCGCGTGTTGGAGTAACTCAGCGTGCTGCGCAAACCGATTTCCAACAAGTCCGTTGAATAAGTAATGGACAACTGTTCGGTGGCGTTCAGGCGGTTTGTGATGCTCAGGTTGCCGAGCGGCAGGCTGTCGGGCTTGATGTTGCTTGTTTGTTTTGAGTAGCCGTAGCGCGTGTTGTATCCCGCTGTCGTTCTTGTGTTTATCGAAAAATGTTTTATCGGCAACGGCGTATTGTACATCAGGTTGGCGGCGAGGTTGTAAGGCGATTTCTGGGCATTGACGGTCTGCGTGTATTGCTTGCCGCTGTTGTCATAAATGCTGTTGGTAACTAAGGCGTCTTTGGTAAAATTGCCGCTGATATTAAAGGTCAAAGACGAAATTTTTTCGATTTCCGATGCCGAGTAGCGCAGTTCAAAGCGATGGTTAAACGCGGGATTGAGCGAGGCATTGCCCACCGTTTCGTTCATCAAATCGGAATTGTTGCGCACCGGCTGCATCTGGTTGATACTCGGCTGTCCGGTGCTGCCGCGATAGTCGAAACGCAACGATTTGCGCTTGCTCAGATTGTACTGAAACCGCCCGCGCGGCGCAAAGTTAAACACATTGTTCGACACATCGCGCACCGTGCCGTCTGCATAATCCGTGCGGCTCTGCGTTTGCGAAGGCTCGCCCTGCACGCCGAGCATAAAATTGTAATTCTGCTCTTTGTGCTGGTAATTCAGTTCCATCGTTTCGCTGAAAAAATCGTTTTGAAAATCGTTGCTGAACTCCTCAACCAAAAAGGAATAATTGCCGAGCGTATCTCTTGCATACTGCATTTTGTCCGAAGTATTGCGCGTATATTTGAACGCCGCCGCTGCCTCCAACAGGTTTTTATCGTTCCACAGCGGCTCGGTCAACGACACTTTCAGGGCAGTGTTGTAGCGGTCTGATGCGTTGTCGCTACGTTGGTAAATGCTTATCAACGGCATTTTATTAAGTAAATTATTTCTTTCAGAATGATTAAATGTTTCTCCCTTTGTATCAGAAATATCGCCGCGCCAATTCACAGTCAGCAAACGCCCTTTTTTTGCAGCCGATTTCTTCGTAAAAGTAGCATTCAAGCCGCTGCCGATGGTGGTATTTGTGCTATGATTTTCCGAAAAACCAATGCTTGTCGTCAGGCTGTCGTTAACAAGGCTTTCATAATCTTTCCGCGTGTCCGAAATGCCGTAATTATAATTAATATTCGGCTGCACCACCAATGTACGCAGGCTGTCAATAGTCCATTCCAACTCCACGCGCAGGTTGGCAGCGTAATTGCCCGAATGCGCTTTGCTGTCGGACTGTTCGCTGAACACCGAGCCGCGCGAATAATTTTCGCGGCTGGTTTTTGAGTCCGTTTCGTTTGCCGAATGGCTAAAAGTCGCATCGCCGCCAATTTTCAGTTTTTTGTTCAATAACGTGTTGTTGTTGATACCGAAATTCTGCGTTTCCGTAATACCGCTGCCTGCACCCCACCCGCCTCGTCCGCGCGTGCTGCGAGCCGTATTCACGTTGTTTGCGCCGCCCGTAATTGCCGTTTGCGAGTTGTTATTCATAATATTCACAAAAGCGTTGCCGTCATAGCGGAAATGTCCGTCAATGTCCGCGCCCGCGCCTGCCGTGATGTTGCCAAATGTTCCTTTCTTTTTGTTCGGCTTAATGGTCAGGTTGATAATGCGCTCCGTGTCGCTGTCTTCGTAGCCGGTAAATTCCGTATTGCCGGTTTTTTCGCTCAATACCTGTATCTTTTCAATCATATCCGCCGGAATGTTTTTTGTCGCCATTTCAATGTCGCCGTCAAAAAACTTCTCGCCATCAACTTTTATCTTCGTGATTTTCTCGCCATTTACGGTAATTTTTCCTTCATTATCCACTTCCACGCCGGGCAGTTTTTTCAATAAATCTTCCACCACCGAATGTTCCGCCGGCTTAAAAACGTTGGCGTTATACTCAATCGTATCGCCTTTCACCACCATCTGCACCGCCGTTCCTTCCACCGTTACCTCGTTGAGCAACTGCGAACTCGGTGCCATTTTAATATCCGGCAACGCAATATTGTCCGATTTTATTGACACTTTTTGCCGTTTCTCCTCATAGCCGAGAAAAGATATTGCCAAAACGTAATTGCCCGATTTCACATTCTCGATTTGGAACTTTCCGTCTAAATTCGTTTGCGCCCCGCCCACAATAGTTGTGTCTTTGGCGTTCAACAACTGCACGGCTGCAAACTCCACCGGCTCTTTGCTTTCCGTGTCTATAATACGTGAAGATATTGTGTATTGTGCTGATAACGAAATTGATAGACAAAGAAACAATACGAAAGAAATAAATTTTCTCATAGAAATAATATTTATGTGTTTTTTTGACCGACAAAAGTAGTAAAAGTTTAATTAGTAGCGTGTTCTTGTTTGAAAAAATATTTCTTTAATAAAAAACCCGCAACTTCTTTCTCGTTTTTGAGATTTGTATTACCTTTGCGCTTTCAATCCATATAAAACCTATATACATTATAAATAATAGTACAAATGAAAAAGCATAATTTCAATGCCGGACCTTCGATTTTACCGCGCGAGGTCATCGAGAAAACCGCACAAGCCGTTTTGGATTTTGAAAATGACGGACTGTCGCTTTTGGAAATCAGCCACAGGGCTAAAAACTTTCAGCCGGTTGTTGATGAGGCAGTTGCCCTCTTCAAAGAACTTTTGGATATACCCGAAGGATATTCGGTTATCTTCTTGGGCGGCGGCGCGAGCCTGCAATTTTGTATGGTGCCGTTCAACCTGTTAGAGAAAAAAGCAGCCTACCTCACCACAGGCGTGTGGGCAAAAAAAGCCCTGAAAGAGGCAAAAGGTTTCGGCGAGGCAGTAGAAGTCGCTTCTTCGGCAGATGCCAATTTCACTTATATCCCGAAGAATTTTACCATTCCGACCGATGCGGATTATTTCCACATCACTACCAACAACACCATCTACGGTACGGAAATTTTGAAAGACCTTGATTCGCCCGTGCCTTTGATTGCCGATGCTTCTTCGGACATTTTCTCGCGTCCGGTTGATGTGTCGAAATACGGCATTATCTACGGCGGTGCGCAGAAAAACCTTGCACCGGCGGGCTTGACATTCGCCATCGTGAAGGACAGTTTGCTCGGCAAAGTGAGCCGCCACATTCCCACGATGCTCGACTACCGCACACACATCGAAAACGGCTCAATGTTCAACACGCCGCCCGTATTGCCCATTTACAGCGCGTTGCAAACCCTCAAATGGTTGAAAAACAACGGCGGGCTTTCTGCAATGGAAAAGAAAAACATCGCCAAAGCAAATCTGCTTTATGATGCCATTGACAGCAGCAAAATCTTTGTCGGCACAGCAAAAGCCGAAGACCGTTCGCGTATGAACATCTGTTTCGTGCTGAAAGAAGAATACAAAGAGTTGGAAGACGCTTTCCAAAAATTCGCTACCTCCAAAGGTATGGTCGGCATCAAAGGACATCGTTCGGTAGGCGGTTTCCGTGCCTCAACCTACAACGCGCTGCCGATTGAAAGCGTGCAGGCTTTGATTGAGGCAATGAAAGAATTTGAACGTAATAATTAGAAATATGAAAATTTTAATTGCCACAGATAAACCCTTTGCAAAAATTGCCGTAGATGGCATTCGCAAAGAGATAGAAAATGCAGGCTACGAACTTGCATTATTGGAAAAATACACCGAAAAACAGCAGTTGCTTGATGCCATTGCAGATGCAAACGCCGTGATTATCCGCAGCGACATCATTGATGCGGAAGTGCTGGCAGCCGCCAAGCAGTTGAAAATTGTGGTACGCGCCGGCGCGGGTTACGACAATGTAGATTTAGACGCTGCCACGCAGGCGGGCGTTTGCGTGATGAACACGCCCGGACAAAACTCTAATGCGGTTGCGGAACTCGCGCTCGGGTTGGCAGTGTATGCCGTGCGTAACCTTTACAACGGCTCGTCAGGTACGGAACTGTTGGGCAAAAAACTCGGCATTCACGCCTACGGAAACGTAGGGCGCAACGTTGCCCGCATTGCCAAAGGTTTCGGAATGGAAGTGTATGCTTACGACCCTTTCCTGACAGCAGAGGCGATTGAAAAAGAGGGCGTGAAAGCCCTGTCGAGCGCGGAAGAACTGTACAGCACTTGCAACATGGTTTCGCTGCACATTCCCGCCACCGCCGAAACGAAGAACAGCATTAACTATACATTATTAAATAAGTTGCCCAAAGGCGGCTTGCTTATCAACACCGCCCGCAAAGAGGTGATTAACGAGGCGGAACTGCTGCAACTCTTTGCCGACCGCACGGATTTCAAATATGTGAGCGATGTGATGCCCTCCGCACACGCCGAACTCGCCGAAAAATATGCCGACCGCTATTTCTCTACACCCAAAAAGATGGGTGCGCAAACGGCAGAGGCAAATATCAACGCAGGCATCGCGGCAGCAAAACAGATTGTGGATTTCCTGAAAAACGGGAATGAGAAATTCCGCGTGAATAATAAATAAAACTGTCCGTCAGATAAATCTGACGGCAATTAATGATAAGTCGGTTGAAACCGACTGCATAGTGATTGTGCAGTCGGTTTCAACCGACTTGCTTGTATCAATTGCCGTTGGTTTTAACCAACGGCGTACTAAAAAACATTTTTTTACCTATCCATAAAATATTTTCCCACCTCATTTGTCTTCAATAATAGAAAGCGGCTTTTCAAAGAAACAAAATCAGTAATCACTTAAAAATCGTAAAGAAAATGTTTTGGAAAAAAAGAAAATTAATCGCAAATGTCATTGAAGACAAATGCTGTCATTGCAGGTGCTGCGTTAGGATTTGTTCGCACCACGTTTTGGAAGCCGCTGTTGTTCAGGGAAAAAATGTTACCTTTGTCAATCGTCCCGACAGATGTACGGGCTGCGGAAAATGCGTAGCCATTTGCCCCAAAGAGGCAATAGAATTGATAGATAAGTATTGTTAAACTAATAAATTTTAAATTGTATGAGAAACAAAAATTCTTTTTTGGAAAAATGTGTGGAAAGGCGCGTAGAAAAAGGCATTTACAGAGCCATTTTTGCCCTTATGCACCTTATTGTGGGCGCAGCGATTTTTGCAGCCGTAGGATATGGTGTAATGCTGCTTTGGAACTGGCTTATTCCGGGCATCATCGGCTGGACTGTTATCAGTTATTGGCAAGCGTTAGGCTTATTGACACTTAGCAAACTGCTTTTCGGCGGTTTCATCGGCGGCAAGCACAACTTCGGTATGGGATTTCGCCACCTCCACAACCACCACAATCCGATGCGCGAGAAATGGCAGAAAATGACGCCCGAAGAACGCAAAGACTTCATCAATAAGATGAGATGCGGACAAACTTTTTTTCAACAGAAAGAAAATGAAGAACCCGCAGCAAAATGAACTTGAAAAACAGATTGCAGAATATCAACCGCAAATAAAATCGTTTATCAACAAAAGAGTTGATAATAAAGAAGATGTGGAAGATATTTTGCAAGATGTTTTTTATCAGTTTGTAAAAACAGCCAATGCCGCACTCAACCCGATAGAACAGGTTTCGGCGTGGCTCTATCGCGTGGCAAAAAACACGATTATCAACCACAGCAAAAAAATGCGCGAAGAGGAATTGCCTGTTTATCAGAACGAAGACGAAGAGGATAGCGTTCGGGCTGATTTTTCGGAAGTGCTTTTTAACGACACCGCCCCCACGCCCGAAACGGAGTACCTGCGCTCGCTCCTGTGGGAGGAATTGGAAACCGCCCTCGCCGAACTGCCGCCCGAACAGCGCAGCATCTACGAACTGACGGAGTTTGACGGCATTCCGGTAAAAGAAATTGCCGAGACAACAGGCGTTTCGGTCGCTACCCTGCTCTCGCGGAAACATTATGCAGTGCTGCACTTGCGAAAGCGGCTGAAAACGCTGTATGATGAATTTATGTATGAATAAAAAAACTGTTTTGGATTTTTTCCGAATGTCCCCG
>JAISJU010000081.1 GCA_031261165.1 Prevotellaceae bacterium | reverse complement strand
TTCTCTTTTCCCATATGGGAAAAGAGAAAAATAAAAATCGAAAGCGCGTACGCGCTCGTTTTCGGGGACAAAGATATATGGTATTTTTTATAGTAGCAAATAAATTACTGACTTTTTTTTATGTTTGACAACATAAAAGTTTGGAGTTTCCATTCCTATCAGTTAAAGTGGTATTACTTTTTTCCCGCCGCCGAATGGTTTTCCCCGCCAGCAGGCAAGGCTGTTAAGTTCTCTTTAAGGTGCAGCGCACCGAAAATATTTGTAGCACAATAAATAAGTTCATATTAAAGGTGCGTAGCACCGAAATATTGAAGTTTTATATTACGGTGCTATGCACCTTTAATATGAACTTATTTATTGTGCTACAAATATTTTCGGTGCGCTGCACCTTAAAGAGAACTTACCGGCACTCGCCCCCTTCCGAGCAATGCCCCGCAAAGCGCAAATTCTCTTTCGGAATATCTTTATTATTAAACAAATTGGCTACAACCGTTTCCACATCGCCTTCCACCGCCTCCACATACAGCCCGCGAGAGCGCAAATCGCGCAGCGGACTTTGTCCCAGCGCACTGACGAGCAAGGCAGAGCAGTCGGGAATGACGTCTGCAATGGCGTTCCAGCGGTCGGGGCTGTTTTGTTGCGCGGCGATGGAACGCGTTTCTTTCAATTGCGTTTTGCCGTCTTTGTTCTCGTAAATCCACAGGCTGTGCGCCCTGCCCAGATGCTGATTGACGGAAACGCCATCGGCAGTGGCAACGGCGATGTAGGGGCGGGTGTCAAATAAGGGCACGAATTGCAAATCCGCGCCAACATCGTGTCCGAGCAAGCCCACCGCATCGGCGCGGCAGCGCGAACAGTGCGTCATCTGCTCAATGTAGAGCGATGTTTTGGCACGCACCCGCCGCATATCCGCCGCCGAAGGCTCGTAGAGCGCAGCAAAAGGCGTGCCGTCAACCGGTATGAGCGGTATGCAGTTTTGCAAATCCGCACCGAGCGCGGCGGTGTATTTGGCAATGTCGCCAACGTGGTGTTCATTCACGCGCGGAACGACTACCGTGTTGATTTTTACCGTAATATTGCACTCCTTTAACTTGCGTATCGCCTCCGTCTGCCGGTCGAGCAGCAACTGCGCACCCTCTATGCCGAAGTACGATTTCCGGTTGAAATAAAACCAGTCGTACATCTGCGCCCCAACCCGCGCCTCCACGGCATTGACGGTAATCGTAACGTGGGACACGTTCAAGTCCGCAAGTTCGGGTATGTACTCGGCGATGTTCAGCCCGTTGCTCGACACGCACAGTAGTTTTTCGGGGAAATTCGCCTTCACCAAACGCATTGTTTCCAGCGTTTCCTGCGCATTGGCAAAGGGGTCGCCCGGTCCGGCAATGCCCACTACGGCGAGGTTTTTCACACGGCTGTCCGCATTTCTGAGATGTTCCAACGCCTCTTGCGGCGAAAGCAGCGAAGTGGTTACACCCGGTCGGCTCTCGTTGGCGCAGTCGTACTTGCGGTTGCAAAAATTGCACTGCACATTGCACTTCGGCGCAACGGCGAGATGTATCCGCGCCGTTGTGTGCCGCGCATCTGCACTGAAACAGGGGTGGTTGTCGTATTTCATAATGGTCAATGGTTAGTGGTTAATGGTTAGTGGCTATTTGCATTAACCATTAACCATTAACCATTAAATTAAATCCCCGAATGGTCGCCCCTAATCTCACCCGATTCGATAGCAAGCAACTGGTCAGCCCATTTTGCTGACCATTCGCGCAGCGCGTCTATTTCGAGCGGCGTGGGAACGCGGCTTTCGGTATGCTCGGCAATTTTGCGGGCGAGGTTGCGGTACACATCTGCCTGCACGGACTTCGGTTGCGCCTCAATCGTGGTGCGCCCCGACAGTTCGGACTGCGTAACGGTTATAGAACGCGGCACATATTCCACTACCTGCGTGCCGGTTTGCTTGGCAAAGTCGTCAATGATAGCCTGCTGATACTGGCTGTTTATCGAGTTGGCGATAATTCCGCCAAAGAGTGCGCCGCCCTGATTGGAGTATTTTTTGATACCCTTCATCAGGTTGTTAGCAGCATACACAGCCATAAAGTCAGAAGACGACACCGTGAAAACGTGTTCGGCAATGCCCTCGCGGATAGGCACGGCAAAACCGCCGCAGACCACATCGCCCAGCACGTCGAAAATCACATAGTCCAGGTTGAGTTCCTCAAAGATATTCTGTTGTTTGAGCAACTCCACCGCCGTAATAATCCCGCGACCCGCACAGCCCACGCCCGGAGCCGGTCCGCCCGCCTCTACGCAATACACGCCCTTGAAACCCTGAAAAATAGCATCGTGCGCATCTACTTTCGGGTTTTGGCGCAACAAATCCAAAACGGTTGGGATATATTTACCGTCACGCAAGGTGTTGGTGCTGTCGCTCTTAGGGTCGCAGCCGAATTGCAATACTTTGTAACCGGCATCTACAAGAGCCGCCGAGATGTTGGAGGTAGTGGTCGATTTGCCGATACCGCCTTTGCCGTAAATGGCAATTTGTTTGATTTTTTTTGACATTTTTGTTATGATAAGATTAGAATTAGTCTATTGAAAAGCCTTTGTCGAGCAGCCATTGGGCGTTAAACTGCTTGGAAAGATATTTGTTGCCGCTGTCGCAGGCAAAAGTAACCACACGTTTCGGCTCGGTCTGTTCGCGGCAATATTTCAACGCCGCGCCGAGCAGCGTTCCCGTTGATGAGCCTGCCAGAATGCCCTCGTCTTTGAGCAATCGGCGCACTGCCGAAAAACTCTCCTGGTCTGTTACGCTGTACGCTTTTCGGGTTAATGAGAAGTCGGCAATGGTCGGCACATAATCTTCGCCGATGCCTTCGATATACCACGAGCCTGTTTCGCGGTTTAGCACGCCTTTGTTAATGTAGTCCGCCAAGATAGAGCCTGCGGGGTCGGCGAGGATTATTTCCGTTTCGGGTGCAGTGCGTTTGAAGAAATGGGTCAGCCCCGTTATCGTACCCGATGAGCCTACGCCCACCACAATCGCATCAACATCGTGTCCCGTCTGTTCCCAGATTTCGGGTGCGGTAGTCGTTTCGTGCGCCAACGGGTTGGCGGGGTTTTCAAACTGATTGATGTAGTGTGCGCCGCGTTCTTGGGCAATACGTTGGGCGAGGTCGTGGTAGTATTCGGGGTGTCCCTTGCACACGTCAGAGCGCGTGATAATCACTTCCACATTCAGTGCGCGGAGGTGGTTGATTTTCTCTTCGCTCATCTTGTCGGGGATAACGAGTACGAGTTTGTAGCCCTTCATACGCGCCACGAGTGCAAGTCCGAGTCCGGTGTTTCCTGCCGTAGCCTCTACGATAGTGCCGCCCGCGTGTAGTTGTCCCGCACGTTCCGCCGCCGTAATCATACTCAGTCCGATACGGTCTTTGATAGAGCCGCCCGGATTCTGATTTTCGAGTTTCATAAACAATCGGCATACGCCCGTATCGGTGTGCATAAGTTCCACCATAGGAGTATTGCCTATTGTTTCAAGAATATTTTTTGCCGTCATATTATCTTGAAAAATAAGATGCCGCAAAGGTACAACCCGAAAAAAAAACAGAAAATACCTTTAATGGGGTATTTTTTGTACCTTTGCAAAAAAAAATCTATGATACACGATACATTAAATAACTCGGCAAGATACGAAACCCTGCACCCGCGTTTCAAAACAGCATTCGATTTCTTGAGAAACACGGATTTCTCAAACCTGCCTGCCGGAAAAATCGACATTGACGGCAACCATATTTTTGCAAGCCTCAACATTACCAACGGCATTCAGCCCAACGACTCAAAAATAGAAACGCATCAAAAATACATTGACATTCAAATGCCATTGGCGGTAACGGAAACGATGGGTTGGATTTCGGCAAAAAACCTGAAAAATATTGCTATTCCTTATGATGAAGAAAAAGACATCGCTTTTTACAGCGAAAAAGCAACATCTTATATTAATGTAAATCCGCACGAATTTGCCGTATTCTTTCCCGAAGACGGACATCAGCCTTGCATCGGCGCGGGGGAAATGCGGAAAGTGATTATAAAGGTGTCATTGCGGGCTTGACCCGCAATCCCCTTTTATTGCATTTTCTATGGGATTACGGGGCAAGCCCGCAATGACAAAACCGCACTATCCGCGTAAATCAGCCAAATCTGTGTCATCTGCGTGCCAAAATCTTATCGACAAAAGTTACTTTTTCCATAAGAACTGCGCGGTCGCTCGTGGAATTTATACTTTAGCGCAATGGTCGTTACATACAGCCCATCGTTGGAATTGCCCTGCTTGTCGCGCATCGCCTCCAGATTGTCTTTCGCCTGAAAACGGTACTGCACCCCGCCCATCACCGACCACCAATGATTGAGATTGTACTCCAAAGCCAGTTCCACAGGGTAGGTCAAACTATTATCGCTGATTTCTTGCGGCAACGAATAGGGACTGACAGTAGATTTTGTATCATAAAATGATAACCCCACACCTCCATTGATAAACACATTCCAAGTGGGAGTGCGGTGCGGATAAAAAATATTCAGCACATTGACGGAAACATAAAGCGTAGTCGATTGCACATTGCCCGAAAACTTGAAATTCGGCAAATCCGCACCAATCGGCGTATAAAAATACTCGGCAATAAAACCTACCTGCGGAATGAAATAATAATCCACCGCCGCACCAACTGCAAACTTCGGGTCAGCATTTTTTTGTGGAATGTCGCCGTCAAAAAGGGAAACGCCCGCTTTGGCAGCAATGCCCCATTTCTCGTGTTTCAAGCGGTTGCGCTGGGCAAAACAAACAAGCGTTAATGCTAAGAAAATCAATAACAAACTGTTTCTTTTCATTATCAACAAAAATTTGGCGCAAAAGTACAATTTTTTTTTCGTATCTTTGCATTCTAAAAAATTCTTTTGTCCATCAGTCTAAAATCTTGTATCTAAAAATATGATTTCATTCTTTCAATCCGCTGAAAACAAAATATTTGCCGTTGAAACCGCAAATAAGTTATCCACTACCGATGTCGAAAAACTGACGTGGCTTTTCGATAAGGCGCAACTCGCAGATGCCGACAAAATCACAGGTATTTTTATCGGTCCTCGCCGCGAAATGATAACCCCTTGGAGTACCAATGCTGTGGAAATTACGCAAAATATGGGCATTGCGGGTATCTCGCGCATAGAAGAATTTAGCCCCTGTGCCGGCGCAAGTTTGCAACTTGTGCCTGATGACGCTTTCGACCCGATGTTGCAACGAAAATACGAAAACCTTGACCAAAACCTTTTCACCATCACCAAAACGCCCGACCCCATCATTTACATTGAAGACATCGCGGCATACAACGAACAAGAAGGCTTGGCGTTGAGCAAAGATGAAATCGAATACCTCAACAGCGTGAGCGAAAAATACGGCAGAAAACTGACGGACAGCGAAGTTTTCGGCTTTTCGCAGGTTAATTCAGAGCATTGCCGGCACAAAATTTTCAACGGCATTTTTGTGATTGACGGCGAAGAAAAAGAATCTTCGTTGTTTAAATTAATCAAAAAGACTTCCGAAGAAAATCCCAACGATTTGATTTCGGCGTATAAAGATAATGTAGCCTTTAATCAAGGTCCCGAAATAGAACAATTCGCGCCTGCGAGCGGCGACAAGCCCGATTTCTTTCAGGTAAAAAAGATAGAATCGGTGATTTCGCTGAAAGCCGAAACGCACAATTTTCCCACAACGGTAGAGCCTTTCAACGGCGCATCAACCGGCAGCGGCGGCGAAATTCGCGACCGTCTTGGCGGCGGAAAAGCCTCATTGCCCATCGCAGGAACGGCGGTTTATATGACTTCCTACCCGCGCACGGAAAAAGACCGCGCTTGGGAAAAGCCCTATAAAGAGCGGAATTGGCTCTATCAAACGCCCGAACAGATTTTAATCAAAGCCTCAAACGGCGCGAGCGATTTCGGCAACAAATTCGGGCAACCGCTCATTTGCGGCTCGTTGCTGACTTTTGAACATACGGAAAACGACAAAAAATACGGCTACGATAAAGTGATTATGCTTGCGGGCGGCGTGGGCTTTGCCAAAAAGAGCGATGCGCTCAAAGGCGAGCCGCAGCCGGGCGAAAAAGTCGTAGTGCTGGGCGGCGACAACTACCGCATCGGTATGGGCGGCGGCGCAGTGTCGAGCGTAGATACGGGGCTATATTCGAGCGGCATTGAACTCAACGCCGTGCAACGCGCCAACCCCGAAATGCAAAAGCGCGTGGCAAATGTTATCCGCACATTGGCGGAATCTGACGACAACCCCATCGTGTCAATCCACGACCACGGCGCGGGCGGACACCTCAACTGCCTCTCGGAACTCGTGGAGGCAACCGGCGGAAAAATCGAGATGGACAAACTGCCCATCGGCGACCCCACCCTCTCCGCCAAAGAAATTGTGGGCAACGAAAGTCAGGAACGAATGGGCTTGCTCGTGCCGAAAGAAAGTTTGGAAAAAATCAAAAAAATCGCAGAACGCGAACGCTCGCCAATGTACGAAGTTGGCGAAACTACCGATGATATGCGTTTTGTTTTTGCTCAAAAAGACGGAATTAACCCTATTGATATGGATTTGGAGGACTTTTTCGGCAAAGCCCCAAAAACTTATATGCGCGATGAAACGATTACGGAAAAATTTGAAGATATAGAATATTCTGCCGACAAAATCGGGGAATATATCGAAAATGTGTTGCAACTCGAAAGCGTGGCGTGCAAAGATTGGCTGACAAACAAGGTTGACAGGTCGGTAACCGGAAAGGTGGCTCGGCAACAGTGCGTTGGCGAAATTCAGTTGCCGCTCAGCGACTTGGGCGCGGTAGCTTTGGATTATACCGGCACGGTGGGCATTGCCACTTCCATCGGACACGCGCCGCAAGCAGCATTGATAGACCCCGCCGCAGGCTCTGTTTTGGCAATTGCGGAGGCTTTGACAAACATTGTTTTCGCGCCGCTGAAAAACGGCTTGGCAAGCGTGTCGCTCAGTGCCAACTGGATGTGGGCGTGCAAAAACAAAGGCGAAGACGCGCGGCTCTACAAAGCCGTTGAGGCTTGTTCGGACTTTGCCTGCGCACTCGGCATCAACATTCCCACCGGCAAAGACAGCCTTTCGATGACGCAAAAATATGGCAACGAAAAAGTGTTTTCACCCGGAACGGTGATTATTTCGGCAGGCGCGGAAGTGTCTGATATTAAGAAAATTGTGTCGCCCGTATTGGTGAATGACACGAACACATACATTTATTATATAGATTTCTCGTTTGACAGTTTCAAACTCGGTGGCTCGGCGTTGGCGCAGTCGCTCGACAGGCTCGGCAACGACACGCCGACCGTAACTGATGCCGAATATTTTGCCGATGCGTTCAACGCCGTACAGGATTTAATCAACAAAAACCTGATTTTGGCGGGACACGATATTTCGGCGGGCGGAATTGTTACGGCATTGCTCGAAATGTGCTTTGCCAATGCAGATGGCGGCTTGAAAGTTGATTTCAGCGATTTTGCGGAAAAAGATTTGATAAAAATTCTTTTTGCCGAAAACCCGGGCATTCTCATTCAAGTAAAAGACACAAAAACCATAGAAAAAATATTACAAGATAATGGCATCGGTTTTGCAAAAATTGCACAGCCGATAGCCGCAAGAATGATTGATATTAAAGATGAATGTTCAATAATGATTGATATTGTACGCGATTTGTGGTACAAAACTTCTTATCTTTTGGACAGAAAACAAAGCGGTGAGGCTTGTGCTAAAAATCGTTTTGAGAATTATAAAAAGCAGCCGTTACGCTTTTCTTTCCGTCATTGTGGGCTTGGTTACAGAGCGAAGTCGAAGTATGACCCGCAAGCCCCTGTTGTTTCCTGTCATTCTGACGAAAGTCAGAAACCCCTTTTTGAAAGGGGATTGCGGGTCAAGCCCGCAATGATAGAAAGCCCCCGCCCTGTCGCCGCCATTATCCGCGAAAAAGGCACAAACGGCGAGCGCGAAATGGCGTACTCGCTCTATCTGGCGGGTTTTGACGTGAAAGACGTAACGATGACCGACCTCGCATCGGGGCGCGAAACACTTGAAAACGTGAATTTTATCGTCTTCTGCGGCGGCTTTTCCAATTCAGACGTGCTTGGCTCTGCCAAAGGCTGGGCTGGCGGATTTTTGTACAACGAAAAGGCAAAAACCGCCCTCGACAATTTCTACAAACGCCCCGATACACTGAGTTTGGGCATTTGCAACGGTTGCCAACTGATGGTGGAATTGGGCATTAACGATATGTTCAAAAGCGCAAAAATGCTGCACAACGATTCGCACAAGTTTGAATCGGAATTTGTGGGCGTGGATATTCCCGAAAACAATTCGGTGATGTTCGGCTCGCTGGCAGGCTCGAAACTCGGCATCTGGGTGGCGCACGGCGAAGGAAAATTCCACCTGCCAAAGGCTGAAAAGGATTACAACATCGTGGCAAAATATTCTTACGAGGGCTATCCCGCCAATCCCAACGGCTCGGACTATAACGTGGCAGGTATCACATCAGCCGATGGCAGGCATTTGGCTATGATGCCGCACTTGGAACGCGCCATTTTCCCGTGGCAGTGGGCGCATTATCCTTTGGAACGGAAACACAGCGATTTGGTTACGCCTTGGGTAGAGGCGTTTGCGAATGCACGGAAATGGGTGGAAGAGAAGAAGAAATAAACATAAATAAGTAGAGTTCGCCAATCAGCGACAGGCATCGGGCATCGGCAAGTTCGAGGCAATCCGCGAAACCGCCCGCCTGCGTCTGCGCCCGATATTGATGACCAACTTCGCCACCGTGCTTGGGCTTGTCCCCCTCATTTTCAGCAACTGCGAAGGCTCAAACAACCGCTATGCAATGGGTATGGTAGTAGTAGGCGGAATGATAATTTCTACTTTCTTAACGCTTTATGTGGTACCGGCGGTCTATTTGTTTGTTTTTACGGAAAGAGAGGAGAAAAATAAATTGATTTATACGGCGTTCCCGAAAGGAAGTCACGTAGATAAATATGTTCTATTCCCTCAATTGTATTACTTGTTTTTTATAGTCTATTTTGACTATGATTAAAATTTCCAGCATAAATGCGTGTTATTTTCAATATAAACAAATTATTTACAAAGAATCAATATTCGGGCGATAAATTTCTGACATAATACTGTCTCCTACTAATGGACGATAATGCGACCATTCATAGAAGTTAATCCTATCTTCTGAAAATTTATTCTTGCCCGAGAAATCGTACATATTTTCACCAAAACAATCATCCAAAATCTTTTTGTCTTTTGGATTTAATTTGATTTGTTCGTACAATGGACTTATTACTACTCGGTACTCAGTATTGTGTTTATCTAAAATTTTTTTTATTTCGTATAACATCATTTTTTGTTTTTCATTTATTCGTGAAACGCTGTCATTTTTTTCTCCTGTTCTTTGCGGAAATTTCAAATCTGCATAATATTTTTTTGGATTATCCATAATCATTTTTTCTCTTCCTGTTAGAAGCATTGTATTTGTTGAATTATCGTCCGGACATCCTACTTCAAACCTTGAGTCATTAAGATAATTCTCCATATATGACTTGTATTGTTTATTAATAAGCATATCAAAATAGCACATTAAGAAATCACGATTAAAAAACACTTTAAAAAATTCTAATTGAAAGAATAATCTGTTTTCTTGTGAGGTTAAAGGATGTTTTCTTAGTAAATGCCCTGTGTAATTTTTGTCAGAAAAAGAACAATTTCTGCACAAAATTATCAAAGCATTTTTAATCGGAATATTGTTGTTGTCTAAATATTTTATTTTTGTGTAAATGCCATAAATGTTTTCTCCAGGTGCGTTAAAACGAAAAATGGAATAGTTATTTGATAAATAATCTTTCCAATGGTCTGGCAAATATGCAAGTGTTCGTGAACTCCCGAATATAAATGAATTATAATGGTACTTCGGATTCATTTTAAGAAACATTTCTGTCGAAACAAAATCGCCATTCAATTGTGCAATAGGTCTTTCATTATTGAAATCGTAAGTGTAAAGCACTCGAAAAGGGTCTAAAATAAAATAACATACCGTTATACTTGCAAACAGCAAAGTGAGCGGAGCAAAAAACAAAACTGCCTTTTTAATAAACCTATTCATAATATTCAAAATTGAAAGTAAATAAATTGTTGTTCTTTGTTGTTAGAGAAAAACCAAAGAATTGTAAGAATTATCAAATAATAGAAAACATATCGAATTATTGGTTTGCATCGTAATAGAAAAGTTTCTAATCCGTGATATTTACTTCTTTGCAACCATTCCACAATCAACATTACCACTACAAACCAAAATTCTTTATACATCAATACTCGATAAAATGCACTGAATATTCGCCAATGTATCAGCCCTTTCAAGAACAAAAACGCATTTGTGATATTTTCTGCTCTGAAAAATATCCAACCAATCATGACTAAAAAGAATGTGATGCCAATTTGACAAAATTCTTTCAGGCTTGGTAAATATTTTCCTTCGGCAGCCGTGTTGGTATATTTACGGTTTTTCCCAAATAATATAAGAGGTAAAAACAAAATCGCGTGATATGCTCCCCAAGCGATGAAAGTCCAATTTGCTCCGTGCCAGAAACCGCTGACGAGGAAAATAATAAAGGTGTTGCGCACCACTAACCATTTTGTTCCGTGACTGCCACCGAGCGGAATGTAGAGGTAATCGCGAAACCAAGTATTGAGGGAAATATGCCAACGCCGCCAAAACTCGGCAATGTCGCGGCTGAAATAGGGGAAATGAAAATTGTTTAGAAACCTAAAACCGAGCAGTTTGCCAATGCCAATTGCCATATCGGAATAACCCGAAAAATCACCGTAAATTTGGAATGAAAAGAAAATGGCTCCCAATAAAAGAGTACCCGCACTTGCATTTTCAAATCCCTCAAATATTGGATTGGCAATAGTGGCGCAGTTGTCGGCAATCACCACTTTTTTGAACAAGCCCCACAGGATTTGCCGCATACCGTCCGTTGCCTGAGCGTAGTCGAAGGTACGGCGTTTGTAAATCTGCGGCAAAAGGTTGGTGGCGCGTTCAATGGGTCCCGCCATTGCGAGCGGAAAAATGCTGACAAATAGGAAAAACGAAGTAATATCTTTGGTTGGCTCAAACTTTCGGCGGTACACGTCAATAGTGTAACTCAGCGTGTGGAAAGTGTAAAACGAAATGCCCACCGGCAAAACAAGATGTAATAATTTGATATTCAAATAGTTATGGGGGGGGGGGGGGTAAAAATGCTAATCAGTTGAGTGGCAAAGAAATCATAGTATTTGAAAACGCCGAGAATGCCGAAACAGACAAGGCAGCAAAGGGTTAAAATAGTTTTACGCGCTCGTGCGTTTTCGTTTTTCATCAACAAAAGCCCTGCACCATAATTGGTAAACGAACAAACCAAAATGAGCGATAGAAATCGCCAATCCCACCACGCATAGAAAAAATACGAGGCGGCAAGCAAAAACAGGTTTTGAATCATCGGGGTCGAAAATATTCGTCCCCTACAATAACCCAATGCCCAATAAATCAGGAAGACAATGGGCATAAAAATGGCGAAATCTATGGAGTTAAAAAGCATTTTTCTGAAAAATTTGGCTGCAAAATTACTGCTTTTTCGCAATAAAAACAAATAAGATTTATAAAACTCAAAAATCAGTTTATTTTTAAAGTGGTTTTTATAAACTGAAATATATATGTGATATTTTATTTCACAATATTGTTTTTGCAGTGAAAAAAATATCAATTTGAAATCAGTTTTATAAATACATACTTTAATAAGGTCTGTATTGTTGTAAAAACAAATAATTTATTACTTTTGCGACCTTAAAAAGAACAATTTAACACACAAAAATATTATGAGCAACTCAAAAGATGAAGCCGCCTTGCTGTACCACTCGCAGGGCAAACCGGGGAAAATCGAAGTAACCCCCACCAAACCGTATGCAACGCAAGCCGATTTGGCACTTGCCTATTCGCCGGGCGTGGCAGCACCGTGTTTGGCTATCGAAAAAGACCAGGAAAAAGCATACGACTATACCGCTAAGGGTAATCTCGTAGCCGTAATTTCAAACGGTACGGCAGTACTCGGACTTGGCGACATCGGCGCATTGTCCGGCAAACCCGTGATGGAAGGCAAGGGCTTGCTGTTCAAAATTTTTGCAGGCATTGACGTATTCGACATCGAAGTTGACGAAAAAGACCCTGAAAAATTTATTCAAGTGGTAAAAGCCATTGCGCCCACTTTCGGCGGCATCAACCTCGAAGACATCAAAGCACCGCAATGTTTTGAAATCGAAACCCGTCTGAAAGAAGAACTCGACATACCCTTGATGCACGATGACCAGCACGGTACGGCGATTATTTCGGCTGCCGGATTGCTCAACGCATTGGAAGTTGTAGGCAAAAAAATAGAAAATGTGAAAGTAGTTGTCAATGGCGCAGGTGCGGCATCAAACTCTTGCACAAAACTCTATATGGCACTCGGCGTTAAAAAAGAAAACATCATTATGTGCGACAGCAAAGGCGTTATCACCATTCACCGCACGGATTTGAACGAGTCGAAAAAACAGTTTGCCATCAACAGCAACATCAAAACGCTGGCAGAGGCAGTTGTAGGTACAGACGTATTTCTCGGACTGTCCGTAGCCGATGTATTGAGCGAAGAAATGGTGAAAACGATGAACGAAAAACCCATCGTCTTTGCCCTCGCCAATCCCAATCCCGAAATTTCCTTTGAAAAAGCGCACGCCGCACGCCCGGACATCGTTTTTGCCACCGGTCGCTCGGACTATCCAAACCAAATCAACAACGTGCTTGGTTTCCCCTACATCTTCCGCGGCGCACTCGACACCCGCGCAACGGCTATCAACGAAGAAATGAAACTTGCCGCCGTGAAAGCCCTCGCAGAACTGACCCGCGAAGATGTACCGACAGACGTTACCGATGCCTACGGCTTGAAACCCGGCGCATTGAAATTCGGCAAAGACTACATCATTCCCAAGCCTTTCGACAAACGACTGCTGGCAAAGGTTTCCATCGCAGTGGCAAAAGCCGCTATTGCATCGGGCGTAGCCAAAAAGCCGATTACCGATTGGGCGGCTTACGAAAAACAGTTGGCGGAAAAAGTGAAATAAAAAACTCCATAATTTAAAGAGAAGAACGAAAATGTTTTCTGTGAAAAGAAAATATTTTCGTTCTTTTGTTGTAATCTGAAATAATTCCGTACATTTGCAATCACAAAAAAATCCAAGAATTATGGATAAGAAAAAAAATGCTCCAAAACTCGCGTTGATAGAGCGCGACCCCTATCTGAAACCATACGCAGACGCCATCGCAGGCAGGTATAACTATGCTGTTCAAAAGGAAAAAGAACTGACCGCAGAGGCAGAAAGTTTGTCCGATTTTGCATCGGGCTATCTCTATTTCGGGCTGCACCACACGCCGGTCGGCTGGGTTTTCCGCGAATGGGCGCCCAATGCTACGGCAATCTACCTCAAGGGAACTTTTAATGACTGGCAGAAAAGCGAGGACTACCGTTTGTATCCCCTCGCGGGCGGGATATGGGAAATTGTATTGCCCCACGAGGCGATGCGGCACGGCGATTTGTACAAACTGCTGGTGGAGTGGTATGGTGGCGCAGGCGAGCGCATTCCCGCGTGGGTGCGCCGAGTGGTGCAAGACGACAATACAAAGATTTTCTCTGCCCAAGTGTGGCAACCCGAAAAGCCATACATCATTAAAAATAAAAATTTTGCGCCCGACACCAACCCGCTATTGATTTACGAATGCCACATAGGAATGGCTGCGGAAGAAGAAAAAGTGGGAAGTTACGCCGAATTTCGCGAAAAAATATTGCCGCGCGTCAAAAAAGCGGGATATAACTGTATCCAAATAATGGCGATACAGGAACACCCTTACTACGGCTCTTTCGGCTACCACGTGTCGAGTTTCTTTGCCGCCTCATCGCGTTTCGGCACGCCGGACGAGTTGAAAGAACTTATTGACGCGGCACACGAAATGGGCATTTCGGTGATTATGGATATTGTTCATTCTCACGCAGTGAAAAACGAAACGGAAGGGCTTGGGCTTTTTGACGGCAGTCCGTATCAATATTTCCACACCGGCGACCGCCGCGAACACCCCGCTTGGGATTCTCTGCTGTTTAATTACGGCAAAAATGAAGTGTTGCACTTTTTGCTTTCCAACTGCAAATTTTGGCTTGACGAATATAACTTTGACGGTTTCCGTTTCGATGGCGTAACCTCGATGCTCTACCGCAGTCACGGTTTGGGCGAGTCGTTTATCGTTTATGGCGATTATTACAATCTCAATCAAGACGGCGACGCCATTTGCTATCTCACGCTCGCCAACAAACTTATCCACGAAGTAAAACCGCAGGCAATCACCATTGCCGAAGAAATGAGCGGAATGCCGGGTTTGGCAAACGCTTTCAAAGACGGCGGTATCGGTTTCGATTACCGTATGGCGATGGGTATTCCCGATTTGTGGATAAAAACCATTAAGGAACAAAGCGATGAAAATTGGCAACTCGGACACATTCTTTGGGAACTGACAAACCGCCGCACAGACGAGCGAACAATCAGTTATGTGGAAAGCCACGACCAAGCCCTCGTGGGCGACAAAACGGTAATTTTCCGCCTGATAGATGCCGATATGTATTGGAAAATGTCGCGGCTCACAGAAAGTTCTTACGCTGTAGACAGGGGCATTGCGCTGCACAAAATGATACGCCTGATAACGGCAAGCACCATCAACGGCGGCTACCTCAACTTTATGGGCAACGAGTTCGGACACCCCGAATGGATAGATTTCCCCCGCGAAGGCAACGGTTGGAGTTACAAATACGCCCGCCGTCAGTGGCATTTGCTTGACGACAACGATTTGAAATACAAATATCTCGGCGATTTCGACAAAGAAATGATTGATTTGATACGCGGTAGCGAGCATTTTCAAAACACCGACATCATACAACTTTGGGACAAGTCCGGCGACCAAGTGCTGGTGTATCGCCGCGCCAATCTGCTGTTTGTCTTCAACTTTCACCCCACAAATTCATACACCGACTACGGTTTCCTGACGGAACGCGGCGCGTACAAAGTAGTCTTGAACACCGATGCAACTGCTTTCGGCGGTTTCGGCAACATTGACGAGGGTATCACCTACCTCACTTCTTTCGATGAACTGTATGCCGCAGATGGTAAGGAATGGCTGAAAATGTATATTCCGGCGCGGTGCGGGTTGGTTTTGCGGAAAGTGGATTGAGAAACTGTTTTATAATTCAAAAAAATAGTGTAATTTTGCAGCCTATTTTTTTATATGTTTAAAAATAAAATAAATAACAACAATACGAGCCGCGAAATAAAAGATATTTTTTATCTTCTTGCATTGCAGGGTTTAAATTACATTGCACCCTTGCTTGTTTTGCCGTATCTGATGAAGGTATTAGGTGCGGAAAAATTTGGTTATATCGGTTTCTCAATGTCGGTGATGCAATATTTGATGTTGGTGGTTGATTTTGGGTTTAATTTCACGGCAACCAAACGTATTGCATTGGCAAAAGGCAACCAAACAGAATTGAATGAAATCTTTACTTCTACGTTTTACGCTAAAATTTCTCTACTGATAATTAGTTTGTTAGCATTGTGTGTTATTGCATTGATACCGCGTTTTGAAATTTACCGCGAAACGATGTTTGTGATGTTTCTGATGGTGGTGGGCAACGCTTTTACCTTTGTGTGGCTCTTTCAGGGCTTGGGTAATATCCGTTTTATTTCCATTTTCAATATGATTGCCAAACTGTCGATTTTGCCGCTGACTTTCATTTTCGTCAAAAGTTCCGAAGACTATTTGACAGCGGCGTTTCTGCATTCGTCTGTGGCAATGTTTGCGATGCTCATATCTGTGGCTTATGTGCTGAAAAAGAGATGGGTTGCTGTCAGTGCTTTTGTCAAAAAGAATGTGATTTCCGCGTTGAAAGAGAGTTACCCATTATTCCTCTCGAGCGCTGCCACGAGCGTTTATACCATCAGTTTTGTAGTAGCACTCGGTTATTTTGCCACTGCCGAGCAGGTGGGACAATATTCGGCAGCAGAGAGAATAATGCGAGCATTATGTTATATGATTTTTATTCCTGTTTCACAGGCATTTTACCCGAAAATTGTCAGCCTCGGCACAGAAAACCGCAAAGAGGCTTTGGCGTTAATAAAAAAAATATTTATTTTTGTCTCTGCGTGTATGTTGCTGGTTTTTTTGGCAATGTTTTTTCTGTCGCCTTACGCGGTCGATTTTTTCGGGAAAGATTATCGCGACTCGTTGCCGTTGTTTAAAATAATGGCATTTGTGCCTGTTTTTGTCGGAATGGGCGGCGTGGTGGCACAACTCGGCATTTTGGCATTGGGTAATGCAACGGACAAAAAGAATTATCAGCGCGTTTATTTCGTTGCCGGTGCCATTGCTTTGACAAGCATTTTTGTAACTATTCCGTTTTGGGGTGCGAATGGCGCGGCTGTTTCTTTACTTTTGACGGAAATTATTGTTTGTGGGCTTATGGGGTGGTATGGACGAAAAATTGTCATTAACGGAAGAGAAAATAATAATGTAAATTATAAATAAAAAAGTATGATACCCTACATTATATTGGTTTTGATATTATTTTCAGCCATGTTGCTCGAAGTCGGCGGATTGAAGAAGCAGCAAGTGCTATGGGCGCTATATGCCGGAACGGCGGTGCTTATTCTGTTTATAGGACTGCGTTATAATACCGGTTCAGATTGGAAAATGTATATAACTGCTTTTAAAGAAATGCCAACGCTTGGAAATTACCATCATTGGGAATATGGCTTTTTTTTGATTTCAAATATTTTTCATTTTATTTTTGGAAACTATTATGTATTGCAATTTGCAACAACCTGTTTTATTTGTCTATCTGCCTGCAAACTGTTTAAACAGCATTCGGAATTTCCTGTTTTACTAATGCCTATTTTCTTTTTCTTATTTTTTGATGGAATATTGATGGCGCAGGTTCGCCAATCTATTGCATTAGGCATTATTGCATTGGGTAGCAAATACATTTTCAACCACAAATTTATTCCTTTTTTATGCGTCATCGCAGCGGCTTGTTTATTTCATATTTCGGCAATAATGGCAATACCGTTATATTTTTTGAATAAAAATTTTGGTCGAATTGTTCCTGTTATTGTTATTCTGATAGCGCAGATTTTTTATTTTTTCCCAGAAATAATTTTTTCGTTTATCAGATTTGTTGCGCCTTATTTGCCTGAAAGATTATCGAAATTAGCAGAAGGTTATTTGACTACTGCTTTTGCTGAAAAAGCAGTGTTTGGCACGGGAATATATTATCTTGCAACTGTTCTTTTGGTAGTATTATTGTTGCTGTTTGTGAAACCGAAAAATGATAAAGAAACTTTCTTTATGAACACATTAATGATTGCATTTGTCATTAAAGGTTTATCCACAGGCGTTTTTATAATGGAAAGGTTTCAAGCCTATTATTTACTGTTTGGTATGATGGCATACCCGTGTTTATTATCTGTGCGGTTGAAACGCATTAAAGGCACTGCCGTTGCCTTCGCTTTGTGTTTATGTGTGTTTTTTTCTGTCCCATTTTTCAAATTGCTTACTTCGACAAAAATATCCAATTTGACAGGCAGACCGACCAACTATAGTTATGTGCCATATTACAATGCTCTTTATCATCCATTAGAGGCAACTAAAAGAAAAGATTGGGAGGAAAAAAATGAGCCATGATTGATATTCTACTTTCAACATATAATGGAACAAAGTATTTGCAGGAGCAGATAGATTCACTTCTAAACCAATCTTTTACAGATTGGAATCTGCTTATTCGCGATGATGGTTCAATAGATAACA
Source organism: Prevotellaceae bacterium (assembly GCA_031261165.1). Lineage (GTDB taxonomy): Bacteria > Bacteroidota > Bacteroidia > Bacteroidales > Paludibacteraceae > JAISJU01. Next base: position 7,142 of record JAISJU010000081.1, on the reverse strand, counting down.
CATTAGATATTATTGATGACTATTGTCAAAAATATCCTGACAAAATAAAAAAACTGTCGGATACAAACGGAAATGTAGGTGTAATCCGTTCTTTTGAGATATTGTTGCAGCACAGTATATCCGACTATATTATGTTTTGTGACCAAGATGATGTTTGGCTACCTGATAAAATATCACTATCTATTCAGAAAATAAAACAGATGGAACAAAAAGCAGGAAACATACCACTACTTGTTCATACAGATTTAATGGTGGTAGATAAAGATTTAAAAATAATAGCCGCATCATTATGGAAACTTGGTTGTATTCGTCCGGAAATATTAGATAAGAATATTTACTATATGGGAATGTGTAATAGTGTTACAGGCTGTACCCTTATAATGAATAGACAGGCAAAAGAAAAATCATTGCCTTTTCCAAAAAACATTTTAATGCATGATGCATGGATTGCACTTAGTGTGATGAAAAAAGGCAAAATTGATTACATTGTCGAACCAACCGTACAATACAGACAACACGGGAGCAATGTATATGGAGCAGAGGAATATAAATTTTCTTTGAAAGATAAGTTATTGAGAATAAAAAACACAATCAACAATAATTTGAATTTATATCACAAAAGTCATCCTTTTGTATATAAGAACTTTGCATATTTCCTTTACCATAAAATAAAGTATTTTTGTATTATTCACATAATCAAATGACGAATGAAAATATTGTATCTTATAGCCGGAACGTATAATTCGGCAGGAACAGAAAGGGTTGTTTCAAATAAAATTAATTTTTTTGCACAGTTAAACGGATACGAAGTAACTGTTGCTACTACAGACCAAAACAATCGTTCCGACTTTTATGTGCTGCCAAAAAATGTAAAGCGAGTTGATTTTGGTATTAATTTTTTCAAATATGACAAATACCCGACATTAGTAAAAATGCTGATTTTCTTTTTCAAAAACACCATTTTTAAAAATAAACTGTCAAAATATTTATTTGACTACAGGCAAGATATTGTGGTGTCATTGATGCCTAAAAGTGCAGGTTTCCTGCATAAAATACAAGATGGAAGTAAAAAAGTAATGGAGCATCACTTTTCTCATTCTTATACAAGTTTATTCTCAGATGCTTTTAATAGAAGTCGCATTAATAGATGGTTATATGATATTAGAGGAAAAATGGAGGTTAATAACTTTAAAAAGTTTGATGCGTTTGTGGTTTTGACGAATCAGGACGCTGACTTGTGGGGAAAAGACTTTAAAAATCTGGTTATAATTCCAAATAGTTTAACTTTTAAAACGGAACAGATTACAGACTTCAATAGTAAAATTGTTTTATCTGTTGGACGCTTGAATTATCAAAAAGGTTACGATATGCTTATTGAAATATGGAACTTAATATGCAAAAACAATTCGGAATGGCAACTTCATATCTACGGAAATGGAGAAGAAGAAGCAAAATTGAATCAACAAATTGAATCGTATGGACTTGCATCTAATGTTAAAATATATCCTGCTACAAAAAATATCGAAAAAGCATTTTTGTCTGCAAGTGTTTATGTAATGACATCTCGTTTTGAAGGTTTTCCTATGGTTTTAGCAGAAGCAATGTCTTTTGGTTTGCCACCGGTTTCTTTTGCTTGCGAATGCGGACCAAAAGATATGATTGAAAATGAACAAAGCGGTTTTTTGATAGATAATTACGATATTGCTGCATTTTCCAATAAATTAAAATTACTCATAAATAACTATGAATTAAGGCGTGCTATGGGACAAGCAGCCCAAAAGAATATCAAACAATTTTCGGAAGAAAATATTATGGCTAAATGGGTAAATCTATTTGAGAAATTAACAAAAAAATAATTCAATAAAATGATAATACTTGACAATATTATTTTTAATCTGCAAAAAACAGGTGGCATTTCTGTGGTTTGGTCGGAATTAATAACCGGAATTTTAAATTCCGATTTAGATTTTTTGTGTCTTGAATATAATTCAACAAATAACTTATGCAGGAATAAAATAAATTTGCCGAGCAAAAATATTTCACATCATTCTTATCCGTTATTGCCTGTTCAGCGATATTTTAATCCTGTAATAAAACAGACAACTCCTTTTATATTCCATTCTTCGTATTATCGTTATTCTACTAACAGAAATGCTGTAAATATTACCACTGTTCATGATTTTACTTACGAATATTTTGTGAAAGGTTTGGCTCAAAAAATACATTCTCATCAAAAAAAGAAAGCGGTGGATAATTCAGACGGTATTATTTGCATTTCGGAAAACACAAAAAAAGATTTATTGAAATTTTACCCCAAAACGCAAGAAGATAAAATAAAAGTCATTTATAATGGTGTAAATAACTGCTTTACGCCTCTGGAAGATTTGTCGGAATTGAGAACATTGATACCTTTTGAAGAAAAAAGTTTTTTGCTTTATATTGGCAACCGAACAAGTCCTTATAAAAATTTCAATGAAACCGTAAAAATTGCCCGACTTGCAAAAATGCCTTTGGTTATAGTTGGAAACGAGGCTCACGAACAAGAAAGGAAAGAATTAAATGAATTGCTGGGAAAAGAAAATTATATTTTACTGTCAAACTTAGATGCAAAAAAAATAAATCTTCTGTACAATGCTGCATTTTGCTTATTATATTTGTCCGTTTATGAAGGATTTGGAATTCCTATTGTAGAGGCGCAACGCGCAAATTGTCCGGTACTTTGTTTGAATACCTCATCTATTCCCGAAGTTGCCGGAAATGGAGCAATAGTTTTAGAAAAGTTTGATGTTCAGAATACTACAAACATAATACAAGAAATGAAAAACGGAAGAATTGATATTGCCGCTATTGTTAAAAAGGGAAATGAAAACTCTCTGCGTTTTTCGTGGGAAAAAACTTATTGTCAAACAATGGATTTTTACAAAATATTCAATTCAATAAAATGAAAATTTCAATCATAACCGTAACCTACAACAGCGAAAAAACTTTGCAAGACACTATTGATAGCGTGTTGATGCAAACATATCCGGACATAGAATATATTGTTGTCGATGGAAATTCGCAAGACAATACGCTCAACATGATTAAAGAAAATGAGCCGAAATTCAACGGCAAGATGAAATGGATTAGCGAGCCGGACAACGGAATTTATGATGCTATGAACAAAGGTATTAAATTAGCCACAGGTAACATTATCGGGATTTTAAATTCAGACGATATTTTGGCTGATGAAACAACAATAGAACAGATTGTTTCTCTTTTTGAAGAAAATAAATGTGATGCTGTATATGGAAATCTAATCTATCAAAGCAATGGAAAACCCGTTCGCCATTGGAAAAGTAACAAATTCCGTTCCAAAAGTTTACACTTCGGATGGATGCCGCCGCATCCCACACTTTATTGCACAAAAGAGGTGTATGATAAACTCGGTATATTTGATTCCGCTTTTCGCATTTCTGCTGATTATGACATAATACTCCGAATATTTAAAAATAAAAACCTGAAATCAATCTATTCCCCCAAGACGATAGTCGTTATGAACCAAGGAGGCATCAGCAACGTTTCCTTGAAAAGCAAACTTTTAAAATCAAAAGAAGATTATCTTGTTCTAAAAAAGAACAAGATAAATCCTCCTTTTTTGGTTGTTTTTTTCAAAAATATTAGAAAGTTCTATCAATTTATCAGAGCGAGGAAGGAATTTACTTCATCTTATCCTCCGCGCATTCACTAACGCGCCCCTTCCAAGAATTTAATCTAAATGTTTTTTGCACAAAACAACAAAAAGCCTTACCTTTGCGCTGTCAAAAAAACAATTGGTCTTGTAGTTCAATGGATAGAACGGAAGTTTCCTAAACTTCAGATTCGGGTTCGATTCCCGGCGGGACTACTAAACAAAGGCACTGTCATTGCGGGCTTGACCCGCAATCCCCTGAAAGCAAAGGGGATTCTGACTTTCGTCAGAATGACAAAAAACAACAATGAAATACACATTTTTTATCATATTATTCTTTTTCATTACCGCGCTTTCTGCACAGAAGACAGCAAACGTTATCCTCGAAAACGCCGAATTTCTTACCTTTGACAAAACTCAAAGTGCCGAGCGGCAAGTGCTGAAAGACAATGTGCGTTTTCGCCACGAGGGCGCGGTGATGTATTGCGACAGCGCGTATTTTTACAGCGACAAAAACTCGCTTGATGCTTTCGGACACATCAAAATGGTGCAGGGCGACACGCTTTTTGTGTATGCTGACGCGCTCTATTATGACGGAAATGTGAAAACGGCGTACCTCCGCCGCCACGTGCGAATGGTAAATCGCGATGTAACCCTTACCACCGACAGCCTAAACTACGACCGCAACGCCAATGTGGGCTACTACTTCGGCGGCGGGAAGATAACCGACCCTAAGAATGTACTTGTTTCGCAACGCGGCTACTACTACCCCGCACGGCGCGAGGCGGTTTTCCGTAAAAATGTGAAACTGACCAATGCCGACAGCCTCATCATCACTTCGGACACGCTGCTCTACAACACGCAGACCAAAATCGCTTACCTGCTCGGTCAATCGGAAATTGAAAACCGAGACGGACAAATTTTTTCCGAACTCGGCTCGTACAACACCAACACGCAATATTCTTCGCTGTATAAGCATTCTTTGGTGAAAAACAAAGATGGCAAATCGCTCACCGCCGACACCATTTATTACGACAAAGAGCGCGGGCTTGGGCGCGTTTTCGGCAATGCGGAAATAAAGGACACGACACAAAAAGTCATTCTGCGGGGCGATAAGGGCTATTACAACGAAATCACGCAGGAGTCAATGATGACGCGCCGCGCCGTAGCGGTGGAATATTCGGCTGCGGACTCGCTTTTCCTGCACGCCGACACGCTTTTTCATCGAAAAGACTCTACGTTCAGCCTTTTGCGGGCGTTTCGCCACGTGCGATTTTTCCGCAGCGATGTGCAGGGAAAATGCGACTCGCTCGTTTATGCCACACGCGACTCGCTGCTATCTATGTACGCCGACCCTATTCTTTGGTCGGACAACAACCAACTGACAGGCAACCTGATACAGGCTTTTATTCGCGACAGCGTGATAGATTATATTTTGGTGAAAGAAAACGCAATGGCGGTGATGCAAGACATTGACACCACGCGCTTCAACCAACTGATTGGCAAAGACATTAAAGGCTACATTCGCGGAAAAGAACTCTACCGAATAGACGTGAGCGGCAACACGCAATCCATCTATTTCCCCCGCGAAAGCGACAGCACCCTCGTGGGCGTAAATAAGAGCGAAAGTTCGTTTATGACCATTTATCTGAAAGAAAACAAAGTAGATAAAGTGGTGTTGTACCCGGGCGCAACAGGCAAAATGCTGCCCGACAATAATCTTGCGCACGAAGATATATTTTTCCCCACATTTGTTTGGCACAATGCCATTCGCCCCCGCACACCCGATGATATTTTCCTGAAAACCGAGCCGCAAAAGAAAGAAGAGCGGCGAAGACGCAATTTTTAGCACGCAGATGCTTATTGGGCTTTTTCCGGATAATCAATAGTATAATGCAGCCCCCGACTTTCTTTGCGTTCCATAGCCTGCCGCGTGATGAGGTAGCCGATGTTAATCATATTGCGCAGTTCGCAAAGTTCGCGCGAGGCTTTGCTGTACTTAAAGAGTTGTTCAGTTTCTTCGTAGAGAATGTCGAGGCGGTTCCACGCCCTAATGAGGCGCACATTGCTACGCACAATACCCACATAAGATTCCATAATTTGATTGACTTCGCTCATACTTTGGGTGATAAGCACGCGCTCTTCGTTGCTAATCATACCTTCGTCATTCCACGCGGGAATGTCCTCGTTGAAATCGTAGCGGTCAATATTTTTCAACGCGTGCTTGGCAGCGGTATCGGCATACACCACCGCCTCTATCAGCGAATTTGATGCAAGACGGTTGCCGCCGTGCAGCCCCGTGCAGGAACATTCGCCGATGGCATAGAGGCGGCTGATGTTCGAGCGAGCGTTCAAATCTACCTTTATACCACCGCAAAGATAGTGCGCAGCGGGTGCAACGGGAATGTAATCTTTGGTAATATCAATGCCGAACGATAGGCATTTTTTGTAAATATTCGGAAAATGCCGCTTGGTTTCTTCGGCATTTTTGTGGGTAACATCAAGATAAACGTGTTCATCGCCGCGCTGTTTCATTTCGTTGTCGATGGCGCGGGCTACAATGTCGCGCGGCGCGAGCGAAAGTCGCGGGTCGTATTTTTGCATAAATTCCTGCCCCGCTTTGTTGCGCAGCACCGCGCCATAGCCCCGCATCGCCTCTGTAATGAGGAAACTCGGGCGGTCACCCGGGTGAAAAAGCGCAGTGGGGTGAAACTGTATAAATTCCATATCTTTAACCAAACCTTTGGCGCGATACACCATCGCGATGCCATCTCCGGTGGCAACGAGCGGGTTTGTGGTGTTTCGATACACCGCCTCGCAGCCGCCTGTCGCCATCACTGTTACTTTCGAGAGAAAAGTTTCCACTTTTCCGCTTTCTTCATTTAATATATATGCGCCGAAACATTTGATACCGGACGTGTGGCGGGTTACGATGATGCCCAAGTGGTGCTGCGTGATGATTTCCACCGCAAAATGATTGGTCAGAACGGTGATGTTCGAGTGCGCTTTCACTGCCTCAATCAGGCTTGTTTGGATTTCCGCGCCGGTATTATCCTGATGGTGCAGAATGCGAAACTCGGAATGTCCGCCCTCTTTGTGGAGGTCGAAGTCGCCGTTTTCGTTTTTGTCGAAATGAACGCCCCATTTGATAAGTTCTTCGATTTGCGCGGGTGCTTCGCGCACCACTTTTTCCACTGCCGTGCGGTCGCTGATGTAGTCGCCCGCAATGATGGTGTCATCGATATGTTTCTCAAAGTTATCAACTTTCAGGTCGGTAACCGCCGAAATGCCGCCCTGCGCAAAAAAGGTGTTCGCCTCTTCCAGCCCCGCTTTGCAAATCAACGCCACAGTGCCTTTGTGCGCCACTTTGAGCGCAAAACTCATACCGGCAATGCCGCTGCCGATAACGAGAAAATCGTATTTTTTTGTTGAGTTCATTAGAGTTTATATTGAATTAATTATATTGGCTTTT
>JAISJU010000046.1 GCA_031261165.1 Prevotellaceae bacterium | reverse complement strand
AAATGATAAGATTTGTAGTATTTTTAGGTGCAGCGCACCGCAATCTGTTTTTAATATTACGGTGCTCTGCACCTTTAATAAGAAATTAAAACCATTATGCTACAAATATTTACGGTGCTATGCACCTAAGAAACAAGGTTTCGAACACTTGTGGTTGTAAACTTGCGCCAAGAGGGGAATTTTGAAAAACTTTTAAATATTTTGCCGATTACTTTACGCAAACGGATTATCGGACTTGCGGCAGGGAATAAGAGTTTCGTGCATCAGTCGGTCGCAATCTATATTTGAAGTTTTAGGTCCGAACACTATTTCTTTCACATAATTTTTACATTCCAAGTATTCCAAATACATTTGCTTGCGGTCTTCGCTTACCTCTACTTTTGCATCTTTTACGCTTTCTATCTGCACTATTCTACATTCCTGCTCTTCCTTAAAGGCAACGTGTTTGGTAAGATAACGCAGATTGATAAACAGTTGCGACAGGATATTTTCGTCCAACTCTTTGTCTTCGCATTGCTTTTTCAGTTTTTGCAATTCAACAGAAACGTCTTTGGTCAATTTCTTTATATCTTCGTTATACTTTTCAATTTTACCGCTTTTCTTTTCTCTGTGAAACAAAAAGTCCTCTTTATGCCCAAGTGAAATCACTTCTTGGGTTTTAGGGTCAATATAGATACAACGGAAAAGAGCGTGTTTGTTTTCGGGGGTTTCGTCTTTGGGCTTTGCACTTTCGGACATTGACAATGCGGTGGCAAGTTTTGCACTGCGCTCAAAGAAGTTTTCGTTAAAAGTAATGCTTACTCCCGTACATTCGCGGCTTTCTGTTTTGCCGTAGAGACGGAAGTGGTTGAGGCAATCGGAGTTGAAAGTAAAGCAAGCCGCAAAGGCGCGTGCAGGGTTTGTATCGTCTCTTTCCTGCTTTTTATTAAATAAACATTCGCACAATATCTGCCCTTCGCTTGGGTCGTTGGAGTAGTTTATGGAATTAAGGCGGAACTTGCCAATCTTTCCGTCCTTATCTTTTACCAGCAAGGCATCTGCTACCTCTTTTTTAGTATAGTAAGACACAGGCAATTCGTCTGTATCGCTGATATGCAGCATACTGATAATGTAAATGGAATAAAGATAGGGTATTGCATATTTTGCTCTATCTTTTTCCGGCACTGTTTCTAAATAATGTATATCATTATTTAAGAAATTATTTAATAACCCCTTTTGTATTACGCTACTTCTGTTTTCTTTATCTAAAAAATTCAGTATTTCCAAAATATCTTTTCCCGCTTTCTGATAACAATCAATGGCTTGAGGTAACTGCTTAAGCAATTCATAAGCAACTCCCATATTGTTGTACGCCATTACATAGTTTGGATTTATTTCAATTGCTTTGCTGTAATCGTCAATGGCTGCCTGATAGTCGCCCAAATTGTATTTTGCAAGTCCGCGATTGTTATATGCTATTGCATCATTTGGATTAGTTTCAATTGCCTTGTCGTAGTTTTCAATAGCGCGTTTAAAATCGCCATTGTTATAAAACTTAATTCCTTTATTTAAATATTCTTCTGCTGTCATAGTTTTAAGGGGTTATCTGTTGTGCCAAAAACGTATATACATTGTGCTAAAAACGAATACTCATTTCAGGAAAATGAGTATTCGTTTCGGACAAAATGATTATTCCTTTTCAAATTTCAGATTATTGAGCATTTCTTTAAGGTCTATTCCCGGTCGGAAAGCCACTTTTTTGGTCTTAATCATCGAGGCGTTGAATTTTGCTTCGGTTTCTGCGCCTTCGCTGCCAATGCTTGTCTGAAACGCGCCAAAATCACCCAAACGGACAATTTTACCTTCGGCAAGATGTTCAACAAGCACTTCGGTAAGTGCCACAAGTACCGCCTGCGTGTCGGCAGGGCTTACGGTGCTGCGTTGTGCAATTTCTTTGCCTAACGCTCGGAGGGTTACATCGCCTGTGCTTTTTGCATTGGCGTACCATTTCTTTGGTTGCGCGGGATTTAACGGATTTCCCCTTTCGCTTACGGTGTATTTTACAGCCATAATTGTAAGTTTTTAAGAATGAAACATTTATGTAAATTAATGAAATTCAAAATTAGATATAACAAACAAAAGTCTTTCCAAACCTCAATATTTTTAGACATTTTGAAATAGAATGCAAAGAAAAACATATTTTTCTGATATAACAAATATTTTTCCAAGAAAATATTGCTATTTTCTAATTTTCTTTTCAGAAATAAAAAATAAAGGCAGCAATAGCCAACATTCCAACAAAAACACCTATCTTTGTACTCTCAAAAATTGAATGTTCCGCTCGTGCCAATTTGTATTGGCTTGTAAAAAAAATACTTTAATTTTGTACATTTTAAAACATCAAAAATATGAGAACAATAACCATCAGTTACGATGCCCGCAATAGAAGTATCACTACTCTTTTGGATGCAATAATGAGTTTGGGTGCAGTTTCTCACGCTTTTAATACCCCGCGTAAAACAAGAATAGACCGTTCGCTGTCCGATATTCAAAAGGGGCGGGTTTATACCGCCGAAAACGCCAAAAGTTTAATCCATCAATGCTTGAAATAGTTATGATGTATCAAATCAAATACACCAATACATTCAAGAAAGATGTGAAACGAGCCGCAAAGCGAGGATACGATATATCCCTGCTCGAAAAGGCTATCGACTTATTGCAGGAAACAGGCAAATTGCCGCCCGAATATAAGCCGCATATCTTGTCAGGCAACTACGCAGGAAAATACGAATGTCACATCAAACCCGACTGGTTAATGATTTGGGAACAAAATGATACATATTTGACTTTGTTGTTTTTGAATACAGGCACTCATTCGGATTTATTCTAAACAAATATCAATTATACAAATCACCGGTTTTCTTTTCCGAAATAAAAAAATAAAGTCAAGCATAGCCAACATTCCAACAAATCTTCGTATCTTTGCACGCAATAATTTTTAAACCATACGCCCTATGTCATTTATTGCAGATAAAATTGTGTATGACGGACTTACGTTTGACGACGTACTGCTTATCCCCGCCTATTCCGAAGTGTTGCCCAAAGACGCGAACATCAACACGCGCTTTTCGCGGAACATCGAGTTGAAAATCCCTTTTGTTACCGCTGCGATGGACACCGTAACGGAGTCGAAAATGGCGATTGCCATTGCCCGCGAAGGCGGCATCGGCGTTATCCACAAAAATATGTCGATAGCCGAACAGGCGCGGCAGGTGCAAATGGTAAAACGCGCCGAAAACGGTATGATTTACGACCCCGTAACCATTATCCGCAATTCCACCGTGCGCGATGTGCTGGCACTGATGTCCGAATACAAAATCGGCGGTATCCCTGTGGTGGAAGACGACCGCACCCTCGTCGGCATCGTTACCAACCGCGACCTGCGTTTTGAACGCAACCTCGACAAGAAAATAGACGAGGTAATGACACCCAAAGAAAAATTGATAACCACCACACAATCCGTTGGACTTGAATCGGCAACCGAAATCCTGCAAAAATACAAAATCGAAAAACTGCCCATCGTGGATAAAGACGGCAAACTTATCGGCTTGCTCACCTACAAAGACATTACCAAAGCGAAAAACAAACCGATGGCGTGCAAGGACAGCAAAGGTCGTCTGCGCGTGGCGGCGGGCGTGGGCGTTACTGCGGACACTTTCGAGCGCATCGAGGCATTGGTAAAAGCGCAGGTTGATGCCATCGTTATCGACACGGCGCACGGACACTCGCAGGGCGTTATCAACCTGCTGAAAGAGGTAAAAAAACAATATAAAAACATAGATGTCGTGGTGGGCAACATTGCCACCGGCGAGGCAGCCAAAGCCCTCGTGGAAGCGGGTGCAGACGGCGTAAAGGTGGGCATAGGACCCGGCTCGATATGCACCACGCGCGTGGTAGCGGGCGTGGGCGTTCCGCAACTTTCCGCCATCTACGAAGTGGCAAAAACGCTGAAAGGCACAGGCATTCCACTCATTGCAGACGGCGGTATCCGCTATTCGGGCGACATTGTGAAAGCCATTGCGGCGGGCGGTTATTCGGTAATGGTCGGCTCGCTCGTGGCGGGCGTGGAAGAGTCGCCGGGCGAAACGATTATTTACAACGGTCGGAAATTCAAGTCCTATCGCGGAATGGGCTCGCTCGAGGCGATGGAAAAAGGCTCGAAAGACCGCTATTTCCAATCGGGCGAAGAAGATGTGAAAAAACTTGTGCCGGAAGGTATTTCGGGGCGCGTGGCATACAAAGGAACGCTCTATGAACTTATTTATCAGATGGTTGGCGGACTGCGTGCCGGTATGGGATATTGCGGCGCAAAAGACATTGCGGCGTTGCACAATGCCAAATTTACCCGCATCACCGCCGCCGGCGTAAAGGAAAATCACCCGCACGATATTACCATTACGAGCGAGGCACCGAATTATAGTCCGGGAGAATAAAAATCTTTTATTATTCTCAAAAGAATAATTATTTTTGCATAAAACAAAATCATTATGATAAATCTACAAGGAAATGCAGTTGAATGGGATATGGCGAAACGTTATGACAACGATTTCGACAAAGCATACGCTACGGCTATCAGCGGCGAAGAATTGCGACAAAGATTATACCGAAGAATGAAACAATGGAAAATGGGAAGATAAATAATTTATACGCAACAAAAAGAACACATTTTTCTGATAAATTATATTACCAATAATCATTTTGAAGGGCAATATTTTAATGTGTGATTTTCTCTCATCAGAATAAAAACAATTAATAAATTAATATCTCAATGAAAAAACTAATTTCAATCCTATTCATATTTTGCTCATTATCGGCATTCTCGCAAGTAAATAACATTGTCGGCACTTGGAAAACGATGACGACCAAACGGGCGAGGCAAAGTCCATTGTCCGCATTTTCAAAGCCACCAACGGCAAATATTACGGCAAAATCGAAAAACTGTTCAACAACGCCGATGCGAAGTGCGAAAAATGCACAGGCAGCAACAAAAACAAGCCGGTCGTGGGAATGACTATCATTACCGATATGAAAGAAAAGGGCGACAAACTTGACGGCGGCTTTATCCTCGACCCTGCCAACGGCGAAACGTATTATGTAACCATCACTTACGACAAAGAAAGCGGCAAACTGAAACTGCGCGGCTCGCTCGACAAACTCGGTATGCTGGGACGAAATCAATATTGGGTAAAAGAATAACAAGATGAAAAAGACACAAGACAATAGACATAAGACACAAGACAATAGACACAAGAGGCAAAACAATAAACGCAAGATGCTAAAAATCTTGTGTCTTATGTCTATTGTCTTGTGTCTGACCATTCTTTGCGTGAAACGCTGGGACGTATGGTTTGGCAATCCCATTGAGCCGCCTTACCAAACGCTCACTGAGCCGAGCCGCATACAATTGACCTTTGGCGCGGTCGGTGAGCGAAGTCGAAACGCGGTCGGTGAGCGAAGTCGAACCGCGGTCGGTGAGCGAAGTCGAAACGTTAGTTGGCAATGCGGGGATACGCTTGCACCATCAAACCTTTTGCTGATAAAAGAGGGCGATGTGAATCTAATTCCTGCCGAAGGAAAGATTTTCCATACCACAGGCGGTACGACTGTTTCGTATCACGCCGTGTTGGACAGTTTGTCGGCAGGCGAGTATCATTATCGTGTGGAAACAGGCGGCAAACAATCGGCGTGGTATGATTTTAAAGTAAATGCAGATACAGAAAACTTTTCTTTCGTTTATCTGGGCGATGTGCAGGATACGGTGGGCGGCGTGAGCAAACAGTTTTTCAAGAATATTCGCCATTGGCAGCCCGATGCGGCGTTTTGGCTCTTTGGCGGCGATGTGATAGAGCGACCGCACGACCAATATTGGAACGAGTATTTCACTTCGATGGATACGATTGCGCAAACTTTGCCCATTCTCGCCATTGCAGGCAATCACGAGTATCTGAAAGGCGTTCGGCGCACGCTCGAAGAACGCTTTATTTATACTTTTTCTTATTTTTTGGAAAATACGGATTTTGCGGCGTATGAATTACATTATGGCAATACCGCTATTATCCTTTTGGATTCCAATCGCGATTTTTGGGAACTGCCTGCGCAACGCAAGTGGCTCGAGGCGGCTCTTGCCAAACCCGCCCAATGGAAAATCGTGGCACTGCACCACCCTGTCTATTCCATTCGCGGAAAGATGAACAACCTGACCGTTCGTTGGGCATTTAATGACTTGTTTCAAAAGTACGGCGTAGATTTGGTTTTGCAGGGACACGAACACGGATATGCCAGAATGATAAACGAAGGAACAACGCCGGTTTATATTATCAGCAATTCATCGCCAAAGGATTATCGCCTGTACTTCAACGAGAAATATCAGCGTTTCGGCAACGGCGAGCGGTTTTACAACACGATTAGCGCAAGCGGCGACTCGTTGGTTGTCAAAACATTTACCGAAGAAAATGAACTGTATGACAATATTCTCTTGCTGAAAAACAAAGAAGTCCGCGACCGTGCAACCGATATTATCCCCGAACATTTTGAAATAAATAATCGTTCAAAGAAATTCAAAGGTAAAGAGTTGAAGAAATATCAACACGAAATCCGTACAAGAGAAGGTTTTGATAAATAAACTTCGTGCATCTTCGTGTTAAAACTTCGTGTGTCTTCGTGTAACAAATAAACACGAAGACATACGAAAATGCCTACCTCAATATGGTAAAATGCCCGACAAATTCTTTGCCTGATTTCAGCACGATAAGATACCAGTAGTCGGTACTTGGCATCGGCTCACCGAGATACATTCCGTCCCACGCTTTAAACGAGCCTTTCTGTTCAATGAGCAGTTTGCTGAAACGGTCGTAAATAAGCACTTTTTTCAATTCTACCTGCTCAATGTTTCTGATGTTCCAAACATCATTTTTGCCATCGCCGTTGGGCGAAAAGAATTTATCGGGATAAATGACGGGATTGACTTTGAGTGTCAGCACCGAGAGGCTGTCGCAGCCGTACTGCGTTTTCAGGTATCTCTTAAAAGTGTATTCGCCGGCAATCGGATGCGGTGAGATATTAAAGCCGTAATCCCTGAAAGGCTGGTCGGCATCTATCTCGGCAAAAGTGTCGGACTGTTCGTAAGGGCGAATGTACAGTTGCAGCGTTTTGATGCTGTCGCAGCCGCCGTCTGCCGTGAGCGTTTCCTTAAAATAATGAGTTCCAGAAGGCAGGTAGCGCGTTTGCTCCGGAGAGAAATCCGCGCTGCCCGAATAATCCGAGTATAAACAAATCGTGTCGTAAAACAGGACTTCTAACTGCGTAAAG
>JAISJU010000035.1 GCA_031261165.1 Prevotellaceae bacterium | reverse complement strand
CTGCCACAATCATATACAGAATAGCAACTGCCCATAAATGCTAACAAATAAACAAAATTTATTCACTAAAAAATCAATTAACCTATGAAAAAGATTAGTATTTCATTAATGATGGCTTTATGCTTTTGTGCCTTTACAAACAAAGCAATGGGACAAACGTGGGACATCGGCGATAAAAGCTGGCCTTCATATGTTGTTACAGCAAGCCTAAACACAAGCACCGGAGTTTTATCTATCAGTGGCGATGCTTATTGTTATATGGCAGACTTCTCGTATACCGGTAATGATAATGGTACTCCGCCTTGGTATGCTTCACGTAATTTCATAAGAACTGTTAACATAGATAAAGGAGTAAAGAACATTGGCAATAATGCGTTTAAGGATTGCTCTTATTTGACCGAGGTAAACATTGCACCTACAGTTGAGAGAATAGGAGTTACATCGTTTATGAATTGCAGCAATTTGACTTCGCTAACAATTCCTGCTTGTGTTACTACGATAGAAGGTGGGGCATTTTATGGTTGTAGCAAACTGACAATAGATTGTCGAATGTCAAGTCCTCCGCGATTTGAGTATTTCCCTCCAACGAAACCAAACTTTAACCCCATAAACGGTACTGAATATCCTTTTAATAATATGGGTGGCAGTTCTAAACTTCGGGTTATGCCGAATTTATACAATAACAATTGTTTTACCCTATATACAGGTACAAAGGTAATTCTTTATGATGAAGAATTATTGCCTGTACCAAAATATGACTCGCAAATAAAAAATGGAGAAGTACGTGATTGTGATAATGGCAATGTAGTGTATAAAATACCCTTTACTTCTGGTATAAATTACATATTCTCTTCTACTCGCTTTTATGAAGTGTATAATGGTTCAGGAGATAAAATAAATAGCCTGCAACCTTCTAATTACACAGGCGAAGTTTATGTAAGTAATTATGGTGGTTGGGGGGATTTTACATTTACACTTACTTACAGAGCCTATTTATCCATACCCACGCTTAATAATCCCACACAAAACGGCTCTGTCATTAATCTTTCGTGGGGAAGTGTTGCCGCTGCCACAAGTTATACCGTGCATAGAAGTAACAGTTATAACGGAACATATACAGCAATAGGAACAGTCTTCAATGGTACAAGCATTACCGACACACCGCCATCAAACGGAACTTGGTATTATAAAGTAGAGGCACATAACAGTTTTACTAAAAGTGATTTAAGCGTTTATAAACCTGCGAATTATACTGCGCCTACGCCTTCGCTTAGTATTTTACCAGAAACCTATACTTATACTACTTCACCTTATCATTTTACGGCAAATGGCGGCACTTCTTCTGAAATAACTGTTACTTCCAATGTAGATTGGAATGCAACGTCTAATGACCCATCGTGGCTTACCATACCGGGAACAGGCAACGGTGTCGGTCACGTAAAAAGAAGTCCTTCAATATCAGATAACGGAACATTTACTATGGAGGCAGCGCAGAACTACTCTACTTCTCCGCACAGCACAACCGTTACGGTTTCAGGCGGCGGAATAACGAGAACAATATATGTTACGCAAGATGGTGCAGGCACAAGCGGAATAAATGATGTGGAAAATAGCAAAATCAACATTTATCCCAATCCCGCCCAAGACGAAATTTTTATCCAATCGGAAAACGAAATCGAAAAAATAGAGGTCGTGGATATAACCGGTCGCACGGTAGGGGCGTATGGCATACGCCCGAATGATATACGCCCGCAAAATCAGGGCGAATGCAATTCGCCCCTACAAAACATCAATATTTCCGCATTGTCCGCCGGGGTGTATTTTGTCAAAATGACGATAGATAAACAATTGGTTACAAAGAAATTGGTGAAAGAATAATCGGAAAATGAATTTTCTCAAACCTGTTAAGTTTCAAAAACTTAACAGGTTTTTTATTTATACTTTTAATTGTTTGTTTCATAATAAGAAAAAAGTATTTATCTTTGCACCTACAAATAGAACTCATAAATGTACGGGAATTGTAACAGACATCGACTAAGAATCGTGCCAATACCAGAAAAGCGCAAAGCATCGCCTTTTGACATTGAAGGCATCAACACGGATATAACTACTGAGGAAATCATTAACTTTGTACGTGAAAGCCGAAGAGCCTCTTGACTAAACCTGCTAAGTTTCAAAAACTTAACAGGTTTTTTGTCAGTTTTTTCTCGAAATTGGCTGAAAAATAAAATTCAATTCGTATATTTGCCCGCTAAAAAATAAGATGTGAGATATGCGACTTGCGATATGCGACTGTCGCAAATCGCATATCGCAAGTCTAATGTCTAAACGTCTAAAAATCTAATGTCTAAAATTATGAATATTGTAGTTCTTGCCAAGCAGGTGCCCGACACCCGCAACGTGGGCAAAGATGCGATGAAGGCAGACGGAACGGTGAATCGCGCCGCGCTGCCCGCCATCTTCAACCCCGAAGACCTCAATGCGCTCGAACAGGCTCTGCGCCTGAAAGACCGCTTTGAAGGCTCCACCGTCAGTATCCTCACAATGGGACCGGCACGCGCTGCCGAAATTATCCGCGAAAGCCTCTATCGGGGTGCGGACAAAGGCTTTTTGCTCAGTGGGCGCGAGTTTGCAGGCTCGGACACCCTCGCCACGTCTTACGCCCTTTCGTGCGCCATCAGAAATTTTCCGCAAGTTGATGTTATCGTGTGCGGACGGCAGGCGATTGACGGCGACACGGCGCAGGTAGGTCCTCAGGTTGCCGAAAAACTCGGATTGCCGCAAATCACTTATGTGGAGGAAATTCTTGATGCAAAAGACGGCAAAATCACCGTCAAACGCCGCCTCGAAAACGGCATTGAAGTGGTGGAAGGCAAATTGCCGCTCGTTTTAACGGTCAATGGCTCGGCTGCCGAATGCCGCCCGCGTAATGCCAAACGGACAATGAAGTTCAAACGCGCCAAAACACCGAGCGAAAGACAGGAAAGTGCCGATGATTACGCCGATTTGTATGACTCGGCAGCCTATCTGAACATCACCGAATGGAGTGTTGCCGACATAGAACACGATGCGAAATGGCTCGGTTTATCCGGCTCGCCTACGAAAGTAAAGCAAATCGAAAGCGTGGTTTTCACCGCCAAAGAAAGCAAAAAACTGACGGCTGCCGACAGTGAAATAGACGAACTAATGAAAGAATTAATCGTAAATCATACGATAGGATAAGAAGTTACGGAAGTTAAAAACGAAGTTAGAGAAGTTACGGAAGTTACAGAATTCGGAATATGGAAAACAAAACTAATTCATTTACTGATTTAAGAATGTGGCAAAAAGCGCATCAATTTGTGCTTGCTACCTATAAAATAAGTGAGAATTTTCCAAAACACGAACTTTTCGGACTCGTTTCTCAACTTCGCAGAGCGGCGGTTTCTATTCCTGCAAATATTGCAGAAGGTTACAAAAGAAAAGGGAAAAACGAAAAATTGCGTTTCTTTAATATTTCGCAAGGCAGCCTCGAAGAATGTCGCTACTTCTTAATCTTATCAAAAGACTTAAATTACATTAACACAGAACAATATCAATATTTAATTAACCAATTAGAAGAAACAAGTAAAGCGTTGAACAGTTATTGCAAAGTATTATACGAAGATACAAAACAGAATTTCTAACTTCCGTAACTTCAAAAGAAACTGTAACTTCGCCTAACTTCCGTAACTTCTGTAACTTCAAAGAATTATGAACAATTTATATGTATATCTCGAAATAGAAGACGGCATCGTGGCAGACGTAAGCCTCGAACTGCTGACCAAAGGCAGAAAACTTGCCAACGAACTCGGTTGCCAACTCGAAGCCATTGGCATTGGTTACAAACTTGACGGCATCGGCGCACAGGTATTCAAATACGGCGTTGATGTGCTGAGCATTGTTGATGACGAGCGGCTGAAATATTACACCTCGTTGCCCTACACCTCCGTGTTGGTAAAACTTTTCGGAGAAGAAAAGCCGCAAATCGCGCTGATGGGCGCAACGAGCGTTGGGCGCGACTTGGGACCACGCGTATCGTCTGCCCTGTTCAGCGGATTGACTGCGGACTGCACCTCGCTCGAAATCGGCGACCACGAGGATAAGAAAGAGGGCAAAACCTATCAAAATCTGCTCTACCAAATCCGCCCCGCTTTCGGCGGCAACATCGTGGCAACGATTGTCAATCCCGAATGTCGCCCGCAAATGGCAACCGTGCGTCAGGGCGTAATGAAAAAAGAAGTGCTTGACGAAAACTACAAAGGCGAAACGCACCGCCTCAATGCCAAAGACTATGTGAATGACACGGATTTCGCCGTGAGCGTGATTGAACGCCACATTGAAAAATCGAAAGTCAATCTGGGCGCGGCACCGATTATTGTGTCGGGTGGCTACGGTGTAGGCTCGGCGGACAACTTCGGCTTGCTTTATGAATTGGCAGACGTGTTGGGTGCAGAAGTCGGCGCGAGCCGCGCGGCAGTTGATGCGGGCTTTGCCGAACACGAGCGTCAAATCGGACAAACCGGCGTTACTGTGCGCCCGAAACTTTATATCGCTTGCGGCATTTCGGGGCAAATCCAACATATCGCCGGTATGCAGGAAAGCGCGATTATTATCGCCATCAACAGCGACCCCGCCGCACCTATCAACGCCATTGCCGACTATGTGATAACCGGAACGGTGGAAGAAGTGGTGCCGAAAATGATAAAGTATTATAAGAAAAATACGAAGTAAAACCGTAGGGGCGAAAAATTTTTCGCCCTTTTTTTTGAACACAAATTACGCAAATCTACGCAGAATATATTTCATTGATAGACAACAAAATATGCTTTGTCTGTTTGTGTAATATTTCCGAAAATTTGCGTAATCTGCGTAATTTGCGTTCAAAAAAAACAGCCTCTATGCACATTTAGCCTCTCGCGGGGCATTCGGAAAAAAACAAAACAGTTTATTATTTTTTTGCCATAATCCACAAAAAACATATCTTTGCACAATAAAAATAAGATTTTGGACACAGACATTGACATAAAATTTTTAGTTGGCGCAGGACCCAAACGCGCCGAGTTGTTGCAAAAGGAATTAAACATCAATTCTTTGGAAGATTTGCTGTATTATTTCCCCTATCGGTATGTAGATAGGAGTCGCATTTTCTATATCCACGAAATTGACGGCAATACGCAATATGTGCAACTGAAAGGCAAACTGTCCAACTGTACCAAAGCGGGCGAGGGGCGCACCGCGCGGCTGACGGCGCGGCTCACAGACGCTACGGGAACGATAGAACTTGTTTGGTTTAAGGGCATTAAGTACATTGAGGATAAATATAAGGCAGGCAAAGAATACATTGTTTTCGGCAAGCCGACCGAGTTTGACCACGCGTTTAACATTGTGCACCCCGAAATTGAGGAGTACAACCCCGATAACACGCAGCGCGAAATGGGTCTGCAAGCACTCTACAATACGACCGAAAAGATGAAAAACAATTTTCTGAACTCGAAAGCATTGCAGAAAATTATGCACTCCGCTGTGCAAAGGATTATCAGGCAGCCCCTCGCGGAAACCCTGCCCGCCTACATTATAGAGCAAAATCACTTGCTTTTGTTGAACACGGCTATCATCAATATCCATTTTCCCAAAAACACGCAACTGCTCACCAAAGCGCAGCAACGACTGAAATTTGAGGAACTGTTTTACATTCAACTCAGCATTTTGCAAAAAGGCAAGATGCGCGAGCAGGCATACAAAGGTTTCGTGTTTGAGAAAATCGGGCATTTCTTCAACACATTTTACGAAAAACACCTGCCTTTTGAATTGACCAACGCCCAAAAGCGCGTATTGCGCGAAATCCGCGCCGATGTGCGTAGCGGCAGGCAGATGAATCGCCTCTTGCAGGGCGATGTGGGCAGCGGCAAAACGCTTGTCGCCCTGATGGCAATGCTGATGGCTGCAGACAACGGCTACCAAGCCGCCATAATGGCACCAACGGAAATACTCGCCACGCAACATTTTAACAGCATTTGCGAGTTGCTCGGCGATTTGGGTATTAATGTGGCATTGCTGACCGGCTCAACCAGAAAAAAAGACCGTAAAACGATAGATGAACGCCTGCAAAGCGGCGAACTGCATATCCTCATCGGCACGCACGCATTGATAGAAGAAACGGTGGTTTTCCAAAATCTGGGGCTTGTGATTATTGACGAGCAACACCGTTTCGGCGTGGAGCAACGCTCGCGGCTGTGGAGAAAGAACGACCAACCGCCGCATATCCTCGTGATGACCGCTACACCCATTCCCCGCACGCTCGCAATGACCATCTACGGCGACCTGCGCATTTCCGTGATTGACGAACTGCCGCCGGGCAGAAAACCCATTCAGACTTATCATTATTTCGATAACAAACGCAATGCGCTGAATGGTTTTCTGCGCAAGCAAATAGAACTTGGCAGGCAGGTCTATGTGGTGTATCCGCTCATTCAGGAGTCGGAAAAAATAGATTTGAAAAACCTCGAAGAGGGCTTTGAGTATATGAAAGAGGCGTTTCCGGAGTATCACATCAGTATGCTGCACGGCAAGATGAGACCTGCCGAGAAAGATGCCGAAATGCAGCGTTTTGTGAAGGGCGAAACGCAAATAATGGTTGCCACCACTGTGATAGAAGTGGGCGTGAACGTGCCAAATGCCTCGGTGATGGTGATTGAGAACGCTGAGCGTTTCGGCTTGTCGCAGTTGCACCAGTTGCGCGGGCGCGTGGGCAGGGGTGCCGACCAGTCGTATTGCCTGCTGATGAGCGGTTTCAAACTCGGCGAGGACACGCGCAAACGCCTGCAAATAATGGTGGATAGCAACGATGGCTTTGAGATAGCGGAGGCAGACCTGAAAATGCGCGGTCCCGGCGATATGGACGGCACGGTGCAAAGCGGCTTGCCCTTCGACCTGAAAATTGCCAACCTCGCCCACGATGGCAAAATGCTCGAATATACCCGCCACATTGCTGCCCAAATATTGGAACGCGACCCGCAGTTGCAACAGCCCGAAAACAATATTCTCGTCTCGCGAATGGAAAAACTGAAACGCGATAAAATGAATTGGGGGGCGATTAGTTGATTTCTTTTAGCACGCAGATGCCGCAGATTTTTAATTTCTTATCTGCGTGCTGCAAAAAAAGAAAAGGTTTCCGAACAATTCCGAAAACCTTTTCCACACACAAATTTATTATCAAACTCATTTAAAACTTATAATCTAATCCGATGCCGAAAGAATTGTTGGTACGGGCAAACACATTTTTCGAGCCTGCGCCGTAAGGATTGTTTTGCGTATAATCCGCATATTTGGTGAACAAATAAGCAAGATTGACCGACAATTTTTCGGTAATATTGATTTCACCACCCAAACCTACGGAATAAGAATTACAGTTGAAACTCATATCCGATTGGAAACCGTCCGTCAGTCCGTAGCGAGAAATCTGTCCACCCGCACTGACCAAAAACATTTTGTTGATGCGGTATTCCAAACCTGCCGTTGCTTCGTAACTATTGACATCAAGTTTCGTTTGTTTGTCGTTCTGCATATCGGCATCTTTGTCGAAAAACAGGTGGTAGCCGACACTTGCAATCAATTTGTCTTCCAAAAATTTGTAAGAAAGCCCTGCCGTGAGCAATGCAGGAATGTCGTAAGGCGTTTTTCCTTTGTCGAGGAACATACCGGTATTGTCCTTTTTCGTATCGTTTTCAAGTGTAATATTGGTTTTAAATTCGTATTTTAAACCAATGTTCAGTTTTTCGTAATTCACATCAACACCCAAAATCGGTGCAATGCCCCAGCCGGATTGTTTGGTTTCGATTTCCATATTAATATTGGAAACACCATTTTCTAACTGTGTAACGCCTGCTGCTGCACCTCCGGCTTGTGCTGCTGCAGAAGTAAATGCGCTTTGTGCTTGCGCCACCGTTAATGCGCCTGCCTCTGCCTCCGACATACCCAAACCTGCTGCTAATTGCGTAAATTCTTCGGCACTTATCAAGTTTGCACCAACGGCTGCACTTAACGGAAAACTGCCGTAAGTACCCACATAAGGCGCAAACTTATCTGCTGCTGCCTGTGCTTGCGCAGCAGCATTTGTAAAGTAATTTTTCAGCGCAGTAGCATTTGTTATTTGAACATTACGCAGATAACCATCATAACCATTCTTTACAATGCTGATACGACCACCGACAAATGCCGAAAATATATCATTTATTTTGTAATTTACACCAAGTTGTACGCCGTAAGTAATAGAAGAACCTTCTAAATTCATATCAAGCGAATATCCGGCAGGAACACCTGAGGCTTGCGATAACTGCGTTAATGGTTCTGCGATTTGTGATACAACCAATGCCTCAAACGAGGGCAAACCGTTGTCATATTTCAGCGTGCCGCCGCCGCCTACGACAGCAAAACTACCCGAAAACACCCACTTGTCAAGTTTATAAGCCGCCTGCAAACTCGGAATAAACCACGCTTTGGCTTTACCCTCGTATTCTTTGGTTGCACTGCCGCCGTTCATAGCAAAAGGTGCAAAAGTGGTGCTTACCGTGCGGGTTTGAAACGCGCTTTGGTTATTCAAAGAAAGGGTTAAACCGTCATTTTCGAGAAACGAAAGACCGGCGGGGTTGCTATACACAGCATCAATTTCGGTAGAGGCATCGCGAGCCGGATTGCGCAAAAAATGCACGTTTTGGTTGGTGTTCGTAAGAAGACCTCCGGCAAAAGCAGTGGCACACAACGCGCCTGCCGCAATGGATAATAATACTTTTTTCATTCAAATAAAGTTTTAAATTTTTTACGGCGGCAAAGTTACACACTTTTGATTGATTTGTGCAAGTTTTTTTGCACAAATTTTCTTGTTTGTGCAAAAATATTTTCTCAATATACTGATATGCAGATGTTTGTCTAAATAAGAAATCACATAAAATAGATTTAGTATTCTATGTTTTATTGTTCGGGCGTATACTTTGAATTTTATTTTTGTAATTTATTATATCTCTTATATCAGTTGTTTACAATTTCCATTATAGATAATTTCTTAATGTTAAATACATATTTAGCGTATTTGAGTTCCCCCTGCTTGTTTAACAACTCTTTCTCAACTAATTCTGTCAGGTCTGTTCTTGCAGTCCTTTCATTTTACCCAACTTGCGCAACTATTGCGCAACCTGCGCAACTTCATAAACCACACTTGAGCCAGCTGTACCTTTCTTTTTTAAGAGATTGAAATTATCTACTAATTCTGTTAATTCAGTTGTTGCTGTTCGTCGAGAAATATTATTTAATTGCTGATATTCGCTATTCGTAATTTCCCTTTTTTCTTTCACATACAGCACGGCTTTTATTTGCCTTTCATTCAGCCCTCTACCACTCAAATCTTCCTTGTTGTAAATATCTTTGCGGAAAACTGTCCAAAAATCGTTGCCTTTGCAAGAAAATTGAGGCACAGGAATTTTGGCTTCAAGACACAAATTCTTCATTTTGTCCATTCCTCGTCCCCAAGATTCAACATAACCACTTCGGAAAAAAGCGGTTGCAATATCCGGATTACGCGGTTGTGAAGAATGTTTGTCAAGCAAATCTTTAACAGTCCAATTTTCGGGCAGTCTGCCGTAATTCCAAATCATAATTTTGTCGGCATATACGCTGATTTGGATAGGATACGGACCTGTATAATCTTTGTGTGCAACAGCATTTAGCAACGCCTCGCGCAAAGCATTTTTCGGATATTCATACGTTTCAACTCTTGTAAATCCAATCTAAATATTCCTCGTGCCACGAGGACTTGTATTCTATGTTTTGAGTTTCGGGCATAAAATCTTGTCTGAAATTTAGAATGCAAAATTAGTGTTTTTTCCCTCAAATACGAAAAACAGCGGAAAAATTGAATTTCCGCTGTTTTTCAAGAAAATTTGCAAAAAATTTATTCTTTCACAATCTTGCTAATTTCCAATCCTTTATCTGTATAAACTTTAAGCAAATAAACGCCCTGCGGCAAAGACGATACGGATATTTTTCCGTTGAAATTGTTTTCCAACAGCAGCAAAGAGCCTGTTAACGAGCAGATTTCAACTTTTTGTATTGACAAATCCGATTCTATGAAAATTTCGTCTTTTGCCGGATTTGGGAATATTTTGCATTCCGCTTGGGCAACTTGCGGATTGTTTATGCCCGAAACGGCACGGGATACCGTAATTGTATAAGTATGTTCCGGAGCATTTTCGGCATTCACTTTCAAAGTAAAAGTCGTTTCGTTGCCCGACAGCGGCAACTCGCCTGTGTCGCCGCTTAATACTGCGCCATCTACCGCTGCAGCACTGATATTCACTTTGTCCGTACCGACGGGAATGCTTAGCGTATATTCAAATGTTCCGGGACTGAATAGCGGCGACAGCGTACCCTTGTCAAGCGTAATGCTTTTCAGCAGCGATTTCCGTTCGGTTTCCCAGCGGAAAAACGGATAGGTTTCTCCCTCTTTTATGTCCCAAACGGTTTCAAAATCCCAATTTTCAAAAGTGGATTTTTGCATCATTTCAGCGGTGGTATTGCCGGAAAGTAAACACTGTCCTATACCACTACCATCGTGATAATTTATTCCGCATATTGCACCGGTAGTTTCCTGATTAAAATAGCAACTCACAATATTGGTTGTCGTAGAGAAAGCAGATATTCCACAAAATCTAAATGAAGGTATATTTCCTTCTCTTGATAATTTTCCTGTTGCGTAACAATGTTCAATAGGACCTGCATTATTACTGGTAATTCCTCCTGCCTCCCAAGTTCCAATAGCAACATCTGTACTACTTATAACGACTTTGCTTGTGCTATAACAAGATTTTATTGAACCTGTAGTAATAGCAATAATATTTGCTCCAACAAATCCACTGCAAACGCTACCGTGTTTTAAGACATTTCCTGAAGAATAACAAAGACTGATTTCCCCATTACTATTTCCTGCAAATCCGCCCGTTGTACCCGCTCCTATTACGGCTCCGGAAGAAAATGATTTTGTTATACTGCCGGTATTAAAGGCTATCAAGCCACCTGCTGTTCCTGAAGAATTTACATCTGACTCGGAATAACTATTGGAAACATCGCTTTTTGCATTAAATCCTATTAATCCTCCTACATCGCTGTTTCCTGAAACCGTTCCTGATGTATAACAATAATCTACTATACTGTTTTCATCTGTAAAACCAATTAATCCTCCCACACTACTTTTTCCTTTTACATTACCATTTACATAACAAGAACTAAGCGTTGAAGAATAAGGAAATCTGCCAACTAATCCCCCGACATTACTATTTCCCTCAACACTTTTTCCCTCTGCAATTTCAACTCCTAAGTTATCTATGGTTGTATAATTAACCAAACCAAAGAGACCTACACCGGCATCATTATAATTGGGTCTGTTAATGTGCAATCCTGTAACTTTATATCCATTACCATGTACATGACCTCGAAAATCTTTACTCCATGTACCAATCGGCAACCAGCCCTCAATGTTGTCTTGCAAAAATTCGGTAAGGTCTATATCGTTCATCAGGCAATAGTGATTATTCTGATTGGCAGAGCCAAAGAAATACCGCAAAGAGTCTAATTGCTCCGCCGTTTTTATTTGATACGGCTCTTCCGCCGTTCCTTTACCGCCCGCAAAATTGTATTGGGCGTGTAAAGTGTTACAATTCAGCAAAATAATTGCTATTATACCGAACAGTAAAAAGTTTCCCCTACTCATCAGGCTTTTCGGACTTGCCCCGTTTTTTGAATGGTTTCCGGTCTCCATTGCGTTGCAAATATTTGCACCTGCCACCGTTGCTGTAATTTTCTGATACATAATAATTTGAGTTAGATTTGTTATTAAAATAAGGATAATTATTTCTCTTAAAATTAAATATAAAAATAGCGTAGAACAACCTGCCTATATTCAGGTTTCCACGCCTACAAGTCCGGCAAGTTATTCCACGCCGTACCAACACGGCGTTTCACTAACTTACTCTCGACTTGTAACTCTTACGAGTTTAATGTGGAAAATGAATACGAGAATAACGCAAATCGCTATTTTTTTAATATGTCTTATTTTGTGCTAATTAGCACGATTTTTTATCTTTTTTTATTTTATCTTTTTCTATTTAATTTTGGGTACAAAGGTAATATTTGTTTTTGAATTAGATTAAATATTCTTCAATAATTCTCCTGCTTTCATTTCCATTTTATTGAAACCAAACAGTTTTTTGCCTAAATCCTTAAACGAAGCACCGATATGATACACTTCGTTGTCTATCAACAGAAAACGGTCGTGTATATTTAGTTTTTCTTCGATAAAAATTTCAGGATATTGAGCGTTGTGTTTGTCTAAGTCAGGTTGTATTTTATTCAAATTGGCTGTAAAGATTGTTGCTTTTACTTCCTTTTTACGTTTTGTGAGCAGGGCTAAAATGCTGACATCAATATAATTATCTATCAAAACAATTTCCTTTTTCGCCATTTCAACCAAATCAGACACAAATTTGTAGGCATCAAAAATCTGTCCGTTGTAAAATATGCCTTCAACGGGCGGTAAACTTGTGCGAACAAAAAAATCAATTTTCTTTTCAGTTTCATAAACTCGTTGCTCAATTCGCTCAAAACGCTGATTTATAGCATATCCTTTCAGCAAATAATCTTTCAACGTCTTGGTTGCCCAAATGCGAAATTCAACACCGCGTCTTGATTTTACACGGTATCCCACCGAAATAATCATATCCAAATTGTAGTACGACACTAATCGCTGCACCTCGCGATTGCCTTCTTTTTGAACTGTCAAGAAATCCTTGACAGTTGAATTCCTTTGCAACTCGCCTTCTTTGATTATGTTATTGACGTGCAGACTAACATTCTGTTTCGTAGTTTCAAACAAAACGGTCATTTGCGACTGTGTAAGCCACACCGTATCACTATCAATCACCACTTCCAACTCAATGGAATTATCCGGTTGATAGAGAATTATCTCGTTTTTAATATGGGCTAATTCAACAGTCATTTTTTGTTTCAAATTCGGCGGTAAAATTACTAAATTGTTTTTACATTTTGAGCAAAGTAGTTGAAAATTCGAGGATTTTTTTATGATTATCCTTTTTGAAACAACCCCTTAATTTTATATTTTGCTTTTAGCCAAAAACACCATTCCTGCCAACATTGGCAGCACAAAATTGATAATCCAAAGCAGCAATCCCGCGCAGGCAATGCCGACCACATTACCGGAAAAGAAACCGATGAAATACACGGCATAAGAAACGCGAATAACCGCCTCTGACACTGAAAACGAGGGCGTGATGGTAATGAAAAGATAATTTAATGTGATTGCAAGCATTGCCTCGAAAGGCGAAAGGCTTACCCCGCAAAGAAACAATATAAAATAAAATTGCAGACAAAAAACCGCATAACGCAACACGCTGTAAATCAATAAAACCAACAGTTTTTTTACAGATGTTTCGGCTATAATTTTTAAAGGTCTGTTGTTAAACCAACGCGCAATTTTTGGTAATGCAATGTAAATCAGCAAGAAAACAATCATAAAAAAGGCACAAAACAACGTATATTGCCGATATTCGGGTTGATTGTCCGCAAAAAAATAAAAGAAGAAAAACACTGCGGAGGGAATGCCGCAAGCAACAATCGTAATCGTTTGCGAAAAGCCGTTTATCACGGTCATCATCGCAGCGGCGAGGCGGTTTTCGGCTTTCAGAAAAAGCGGTCTGCCTATTATTTCGCCAATGCGGTTGGGCGACAAAAAGCCTGTGGTCAAACCTGCCAAAACGGATTTTAAAGACGTAGAAAACGATATTTTTTCAAATGCTGCGCAAAGATACCGCCATTTGCAAGTTTCTATCAACCAATTGACAGGCAGCAACAGCAGCACCAACACGAGCCAATGAATGTTTGAAAAAGAAATAACGGTTTTCAATTCGGCGTAGTTGTCGAATTGATAAAATTTATACGCCAAAAAACCGCACGAAAGTATGATTATCAACCATTTGAACGCGGAGTAATATTTTTTATAATTCAAATCCATCTAAAAGTTGAATGTAAGTGTCGATGCCGTTTTTGATTTCGGACAGCAGCACAAACTCGTCTGCCGTGTGCGAGCGCGAGGATTCGCCCGGTCCGATTTTGATGCTCGTGTAAGGGATACGCATTTGGTCTGACGAAGTCGGCGAGCCGTAGTACGTCAAGCCCAACGCTAAACCGCGCTGTACAATCGGGTGCGCGAGCGGAATGTGCGAAGAATTGAGGTGCGTGGAGCGCGGCACAACATCGCACGAAACATTCTGTTTTACGATTTCTACAACTTCCGTGTTTTTATAAAACTCGTTGGTGCGAATATCCACCACGAAAGTGCATTTATCCGGCACAACGTTGTGCTGCGTGCCTGCGTTTATCATCGTTACGCTCATTTTCACTGCGCCGGACAGTTCCGACTGTTTCGGAAAACGGTAGGTGCGAAACCAATTGATGTCGTCAATGGCTTTGTACAGGGCGTTTTCGCCTTCTTCGCGGGCAGCGTGTCCCGATTTGCCCTGCGCGGTGCAGTCCAACACGAGCAAGCCCTTCTCTGTTACAGCCATTTGCATTCCGGTCGGCTCGCCCACCACTGCCAAATCAATGGGCGGCAGTTCGGTTATCATCGTGGCGCAACCGTCTTTGCCCGATACTTCTTCTTCCGCCGAAACGCTGAAAATCAGGTTGTAAGACTGTTCCGTTTTTGCCAAAATGCAAAAAGTTTCCAGCAGACAGACAAGGCTTGCACCCGCATCGTTGCTACCCAAGCCGAAAAGTTTATCGCCCTCAACATCGGGTTTGAACGGCTCGCGCGACCACGCACTGACAGAGCGCACCGTATCAATGTGCGAATTAAGCAACAGCGTTTTTTTCTGCGGATTAAACGCGCGGGCAAACACCCACAAGTTGTTGCCTTTGCGATTAACCGTACCGCTATCGGTCAGTCGAACTGTAATCTCTTGCTGCAAAAAATCGGCGGCTGCCTTTTCTTCGCGGCTGAAAGAAGGGATTGCAATTAGGTTTTGCAGCAGTGCTATGGCGTTTTCGTGGTTTTTGTTCATAAAATTCAAAATAAATTATTCGGATTTATTTTTAAAAATTCTTCGTATGGAATGCCGCCTGTTCCAACAAGCAGCACTTTTGCATCTGGATATTTTTTTCGGAAAGCGGTTAGCCCTTTGTTTGTGGTTTTCAGTCCGCTTTTTACCTCTAAACCAATGACTTTCCCTTTCTTTTCCAACACAAAATCCACTTCATTGTTTCCTTCTCGCCAATAATAGAGGTTGTAATTGCCGACAATTTTACTGTTGAGCAAATGCGCTCCTATAGCCGATTCTGCCAATCGTCCCCATAATTCGGGCGAAAGCCTCATTTCGTTGAAACTTTCATTCCATTGGATAGAAAGCAAAGCATTGTTATACACCTGAAACTTGGGGCTTGAGGAACGAATGCTGACAATATTTCCGGCATATTTTTCTATTCCGCCAAGCAATCCGCTGTCGTTTAGCAAGTTCAGATAGTTTGACAAAGTTGTGGTATTTCCGGCATCTAAAAGTTGCCCAAGCACTTTGTTGAACGACAAAATTTGTCCCGAATAGTACGAGCCAAGTTCAAAAAGTTTTTTGAGCAATGCCGGTTTATCCACGCGGGTCAGCATCAGAATATCTTTTGAAATGCTTGTTTCCACAAGGGCATTGCGCACATAATCTTTCCAGCGTTTTTCGTCAGCAATCAGTGTAGCAGCACCCGGATAGCCGCCGAAATAGACATATTGCCAAATATCCCAACCAAAGGCAGCCTGCATTTCGGCAAAAGACCAATGTGTGAAATGAATAAGTTCAAAGCGTCCGGCAAGTGATTCGGTCAGTCCTGTTTGCAGCAAAAGTCGCGAAGAGCCGGACAGAATTACTTTGATATTCAAGTCGTTGCGAATGTCGGTGTCCCATTCTTTTTTTACCGTTTCGCTCCAATTATTTAATTTCTGCACCTCGTCAATTATCAGCAAAAATTCTTGCAAACCCTCTGCTTTCATTCGCATACGCACACTTTCCCACACCTGCGAGAGCCAAAAAACATCGCTTGCCGAAACGGCATCGGCAGTTTCATAGCGACCGGCAAATGGCACTTTATCAAGCAGTTGGAGCAGCATAGTTGTTTTACCGGTCTGACGTGGTCCGGATACAACCTGAATAAACCTTTTTGGCTCTTTAATTCTGTTTGTAATAAACTGTAAATCAACTCTTTCAATCATAATTTTTGATTTTACTCAATGTATTGAGTAATTTTACTCAATATATTGAGTATTTAAACTTTGTGTATTGAGTATTTTTGCTCAATACTTCGCGCAAAGATATGAACTTATTTTTATTTCAACAAGAAAAACCTGTTAAGTTTTTAAAACTTAACAGGTTTAAATGCGAAAAAATCAACGGCAGCCTTTTCTTCGCGGCTAAAAGAGGGGATTGCAATAAGGTTTTGCAATGAGTTTATTGCGGCTTGATATAATTTCATAATTCATTCTTATACGTTTTAATCAATCTGTCCAATAAAAACATAATCCTTTTAAACTTTTTGTAGTGTATAATGTGTATGATAAAGTGCGTAATGTTGCAAATGAAATATAAATATTAGTACCGTTAAATTCTATACCATACTGAATATCTGCTGCTGTGTAATTCTTTACTTGATAATAAAACAAAGTATCTAATTTTAAATCATAAAACTTACCTACTTCTATTAATTCCGTTTTACATTCCATCGGTTTTTCTGGATACAATACCGATTTTAATTTCAATGGATTTGGTTTTGCTTCTGTCAAAACTTTATATAATGTATCGTTTCTTGATAAATCAATGACATAGGCAGTTTCTTCTATATTGATTTTCTCAACTTTATATTTATTGTTTTCAGGTATTATTTCTGCTTTCAAAATTGATTTTGAACAAAATAGACCTATTATAGCAAAGATAATAATTATTTTTTTCATAAACAAGTGTTTTATATTTTAATTCACTTTACCACAGTCCCCGAATTTTTCCCGATTTCGTCTGCTTTTGTAATAATTACTTCCTTTACTCCAGCCCGAATAGCATCAAACGCATTTTCAAGTTTCGGTATCATTCCGCCCGCAATCGTACCATCTGCAACATATTGATTAAAAAGTGTTTCCGTGATTTCGGGGATAACGCTTTCTTCGTCATCAGGGTTGCGTAGCACGCCTTTTTTCTCGAAACAAAACACGAGCGTTACGTCAAAATACTGTGCCAATGCTTTGGCGGCTTCTGCGGCAATGGTGTCGGCGTTGGTGTTAAGCAGATTACCGTTTCGGTCGTGCGTGAGCGGGGCAAGCACGGGAACAACATTTTTGCTTATTAAATCTGCCAAAATCTCTGCATCTACCTCTTTCACATCGCCCACAAAGCCGTAATCTACTTCTTTCACAGGGCGTTTCTCGCTGCGCATATAGTTCAAATCCGCGCCGGTCAAGCCCAAAGCATTGACACCCAACGCCTGCAAGCCCGCCACGATTTGCTTATTGACTAATCCGCCATAAACCATTGTTACCACTTCGAGCATTTTCGCATCGGTTACGCGCCGACCATTCACCATTTGGCTTTCGATGCCGAGTTTCGCCGCAATGCGCGTTGCTGCCCGCCCGCCGCCGTGAATGAGGACTTTGCGCCCTTCTATTTTTGAGAAATCGGACAATAATTGCCGCAGTGTGTCAGGCTCTTCCACTATTTGTCCGCCTACTTTTATCAATATTAATTTTTGCATTTGTATGGAATTAAAGATGCAAAGATAGATATTTTTTGCCGTTTTTGCAGAAAAAAGCAAAAAATGTGCGTTTGCGAAGAAATTTTATCTACCTTTGCGGGCAAAAACCGAAAATCTACATTATGTTATTATTACAAGCCTTACCCGAATTTGACCCGGACATAGCCGAGCAGTTTGTACCGACAGACCTCGCAGCCGATGTTCCAATGTTTATGGGCATACCCATTTTCGATGCCCTGAGTTTCAAACTTTTAATCTTCCGTTTTGCATTTAATATGCTGGTAACGTGGATAATCGTGCATTTCTTTTACTACAAAAAGAGCCAACGCCGCGACTATTACACCACCTTTTTGCTGTTCAGCGTAACCATCTTTTTGCTTATTTTCCTGCTCGACAATGTGAAAATGCAAATCGGTTTTGCGCTTGGGCTGTTCGCCATTTTCGGAATGATACGCTATCGCACGGAAACGGTGCAGATACGCGAAATGACCTATCTTTTCGTCATTATCGGCATTGCAGTTATCAACGGCTTGGCTATGACCGTAAGCCACGTTGAACTTGTGGTAACCAACCTGATTTTTATTGTCGCCACGTGGATTTTGGAAAGCAATAAGATATTGAAACACAAGGCAACGAAACTTGTTTTGTACGAAAAAATACAGTTAATCGTTCCCGAACGCAAGGCGGAACTGCTGGAGGATTTGAAAAAACGCACCGGCTTGGATATTGTCGGCATTCAAATCGGGCATATTGACTTTTTGCGCGATGCGGCATACATCAAAGTATCCTACAACCCGCACAGCAGGGAGTTAAACACGATTGACGAACTGACAAAGGCTAATCAATTTGCAGGATAATTGAAAATGAAAAATGAAGAATTAAGAATGAAGAATTTTTACAAGCGCATCAGCCTTTTGGTTGTATGCCTGATTTTTCATTCTTCATTTTTCATTCTTCATTCCCAAACTTTCGATTTGGCAGGCGCGGGCGGTTACGAAGTTTCCAAAGATTTGGGGCGTTTTTTTGATGCCTCGCTTTCGCAGGAAGTCCGTTTTAACCAGAATGTTACCAATTATTGCCGTTTTGAAACCACCGCCGAGGCGAATTACAATTTTTGGCGAAAGCAAGCCAAAGTCGGTGTTTTGTACTCGTTTATAAATAAGGAAAACAGTGATTATCTGTACGAAAACCGCCATCGTTTTACGTTGCAAGCGGCTTATAAACACGAGTTTATCAAATGGAAACTGTCGTGGCGCGGTCGTTTTCAAACCACTTTCCGCGATGAAACGCGCGGCGACTACAAAATCAATCCGAAAAACTATTTGCGCAACCGCGTGCAGGTGGATTACATCATACGCGGCTCGCGTTTCAAACCGAGCCTTTCCTGCGAGTTTTTCTACCAACTCAACAACCCCGACCACAATATTATTGACCAAATTCGCGCCACTGTCGGCACGGATTATGTGCTGACACGCCGCAGTTCACTCGAAGTATTTTTGCGTTATGACAAAGAAATTCAGGTGAAAACTCCTGCCGGCGTACTGATGTTGGGTGTTTTTTACAAGTATAAGTTCTAAACGGAATTGACGATTTATTGATTGACGATTTTAGATTTTTCGGCAATCGTAAATTTAAAATCGTAAATTTATTTAGCCGAAATTATTGATTTTCTTCAACCTGTCCTCATCAATAATCTTGATTTTTCGACCATCAACTGTGATGATTTTTTCATTGGCGAAAACAGTAAGCGTGCGGATTGCGTTGGAAGTAGTCATATTGGAAAGGCTGGCGAGGTCTTCGCGCGAGAGATACACACTGATGGTGGCATCGTCGCTTTCGTAGCCGTAAGTGTCTTTGAGGAAGAGCAGCGATTCCGCCAAACGCCCCCGAATGTGCTTTTGCGTGAGGTTTGCCGAGCGCGAGTCCGCAATGCCCAAATCAACGGCGAGGGCTTTGACGAAGTAATACGCCACCTCAGTATTTTGTTTGAGAAACGACACAAAAACTCCACCCGACACGACATAAATGGTCGAATTTTCCATCGCCACTGCGCTTGTAACATACGGCTCTTCGGCAAGCACCGCACGATAACCGAAATATTCCACTGCTTTGATAATTCTGACAATTTGCGAGCGTCCGCCAATGCCATCGCGTAAAATCTTCACTTTCCCGTTGGCAAGACATAACACATTCTGTGCCGTTTCGCCTTCGGAATAAATGATTTCATTCTTTCTGTAATGCCTTATGGTATAGTTTCTGCTCAAATATGCGCGTTGTTCGGGTGTCAAATATTCCCATAATTTGGACACATTTTCAATACCGACTGGCTCGGCTACCTTTCTTCTTGCCATTGTTTTTATGTTTTACAGCACAAAAATACTACTTTTCCTCTATAAGTTACTAATTTGAAATGCTTTAAGTTTGTAAAATTAACTATTTTAAATTAAGTGAAGAATATGGAATAAAATACATTAAACAAAAAACTCCCTATTGCAGGGAGTTTTTCGTTGCTTGTGCGGAAAAGTTACTTCAAGTTTTTTAGCGAATTTGCTATTCTTTTAACTGCTTCCGTGATTTGTTCGTCAGAAGTGGCGTATGAAAGCCGCAAACAGGTCGGTGAGCCGAAAGCATTTCCACCCACAGTTGCCACGTGTCCTTCTTCCAAAAGATACATTGCGAGGTCGGCAGCCGTGTTTACTTTGCGACCGTTGAACGATTTGCCCAGATAGTAGGACACATCGGGGAAGACGTAAAACGCGCCGTCCGGCACATTCACTTTCAGCCCTTCGATTTCTTTCAACAGTTTTACCGCCAAATCGCGGCGGCGAAGGAAGGCTGCACGCATATCCGCTACCGGCTGTTGTGTGCCGCGATAGGCTGCCTCAGCCGCTTTTTGCGAAATCGAGCAGGGACCCGAAGTGTATTGCCCCTGCAATTTGTTGCACGCCTTCACAATATAGTCCGGCGCGGCGATGAAACCGATGCGCCAACCGGTCATTGCGTAGGCTTTCGATACGCCGTTTATAATCACGGTGCGCTCTTTTATTTCGGGGAATTGCGCAATGCTTTGGTGCTTGCCGAGATAGTTGATGTGTTCGTAAATTTCGTCTGAAATGACCACCACTTGCGGATATTTTGCCAACACGTCAGCTAAGCCTTTCAACTCTTCCTGCGAATACACGCTGCCGCTCGGGTTGGAGGGCGAGCAAAGGATTATTGCCTTTGTTTTCGGCGTAATGGCTGCTTCCAATTGTGCGGGCGTGATTTTGAAATCCTGCTCGATACCCGCCTCAACGACCACATTTGTGCCTTCGGCGAGTTTCACCATTTCTACATAACTCACCCAATATGGCGCGGGTACAATCACCTCGTCGCCTTTGTTGATGATTGCCAGAAGGACATTGCAAACCGACTGTTTGGCACCATTGGAGCAAAGGATTTGTTCGGGTTTGTAGTCCAGTCCGTTTTCGTTTTTGAGTTTGTCCGCGATGGCGTTGCGCAGTGCTGGATAGCCCGGCACGGGGGAGTAGAACGAGAAATTGTCGTCCACCGCCTTTTTTGCAGCGGCTTTGATGTGGTCGGGCGTGTTGAAATCCGGCTCGCCCACACTCAGGTTAATCACGTCAATGCCCTGCGCTTTGAGTTCATTGCTTTTTTGCGACATCGCCAGTGTTTCAGACGGCGAGAGCGCGTTCAGTCTGTCTGATAATTGATTCATACTTTTGGGAAGATTTTTTTGTTCATTTTTCGGAGTGCAAAGATAAATATTTTTGATGATATAATTGGCGTTGATTGATTTTTTTGTGATTTTGCCTTTCAAAATAAATGAGTTTATAATAAATGGACTGAATTAAGTATAGAATACGCCAATCAACGCACCACACAAGCGGGCATTCCATTAGGAATGCAACCCGTGATTCGCATTAATTATAGAAATTATCTGCGTAAATCTGCGCTTGTCTGCGTCATCAGCGTGCTAAAACTTTTCGTATAATCCGCTCTCTTTTACTTTCGGCAATAATCACATAAATGCCTTTCGACAGTGGTAATGTATGCTGTTCGTGCAGTGCGAATTGCGCTTGTTTTTTGCCGAGTATATCGAAAATTCCGACAAGATATTCTTTGCCGTTGGCACTGATAATCAAATTATTTTCGTCATCGGTATAAATATTCAGGCTTTCATTTCCAATATTTTGTATCGTAGCGGGAGGAGTAGTTCCAAAAACAATGGTGTCCGAAACCGTACTCCAACAATTGCCTTTTTTTACTTTCACATAATACTCTCCACTGCCGGTGATGCTATATGTAGAAGAATTTTGCTCCGCGCCATCGTTCCAAATATATTTGTCGTAGCCGGGAACGGTTTTGATGGTATCGGGGGCTATTTCCGCCCGGTGCCTGTCGATATTGTACACCCACACGGGGATTTTCTCGCTTTGCAGTTTTTCGCAGGCTTCTTGTTGCGTAGTGAGCATATTCACGTTCATCCACGAGTTGTGCGCCCTTATCCAGTCGTTAAGACCTGTGATTTCGCCTTCATAAGTTTGAGGGTAGGGATATTGATTAGGCCACACATAACTACCCAAATAATTCCATTTCTGAAAATTGCGGTCTATCGCACCCGATGCAACAAGTTGGTCGGCGTTTTTACGGATAATTTCGGGAATGCGGTCAAACGCAGGTTTCACTTCTTCGTAGCGTTGGCGGAATTTTGCGCTAAAGTTTTCATCTGCAAAAAAACGATTAAACCACACGCCGGTATTCATATAAATATTGTTGATTTGCAGGCTTTCTTGCCAATAGTTGATGTTGCCGAAGGCGATGTCGAAATCCCAAAGCGGTCCCATTTTCAGTTTTCCGTTGCGGTCTTTGTAGAGAAACACGCTTGCATACATTCGCGCATCAACATTTTTAGCAAGTTCATTGACAAGCAACCAATTGATTACGGAATTTTCGTCAAGATATTTCCGCCAACCGTTCGCGGGGTCTTTATAGAGGGCATCGTTGTGCAAAACATCTTCAAATTCATTGAGATATTGCTGTATCCAATTAATTTGCGCCTGCGAAATATTTTTGAATTTGGGATATTTGGTTGTAAAAACGAGCCTCGCATCTCTATCGGGGTTTGGGTCGTGGTCGCGATTGAGGTAAAAAACGTAGTCTTCTCTATTTATACGCCCTGCTTCGTTGGGTATCAGTTCCAAAATATACCCTCCGCTGATATGGTCAGCCTCGCTCTCGAAATTCAGTTTTTTGACATTAATGCGGTTGTTTGAGCGTTTTACCCTTTCGCAAAGAATGTAAAGTCCCTGATAATCATTGTTGATATACACTTCCACATAGCGTGTACGAGGTGTCCATTCGCCGTTTATCAGTTCACCGAGTTTATACGCCAGCGGCACGCGCATACGGCTTTTGTCGGGATATGCGGCTACCAACGCCCATTCCTCGTCTTCGGGCATACCGAGCATATTGTGCGGATTGTCCAAAGTGTCGTGAGTTGTTGGATTTACGGTGATGAGATTGAAGTTAAACGACTTCTGGTCAAACCCCTGCGAACTGTTGCCGCGCAGTTTGATTTCAATTTTGCCATCGTAAAACTGGTAGTCTTCATAAATAGAACTGCTGCTGTTTTCCATCGCTAATGTTGCGAGAATTTTGTGGTCGCCGTTGATGTCCCAAAAACCCTTACCGTCATCAAGCGTAATGCGGATAATGCCAACGCCTTTGGGGCTGAACAAGTCTAAATCAGAAGTTTGTGCTTGTATCGACAAACAAAAAAATGATGTGAGCAAGAAAAAGATTGATTTTCTCATAAAAATTGTGATATTTTGGCTTGCAAAGATACATAAAATAATCAAAAACAGCGTTAGATTATAAATTTCTTTACGCATAATTGTATTGATTTCTTCCATTTATCAAAATAATATTGCCACAACAAAGGCAATAGCACTGCCAAAAGACAATATATCCAATTAGGGAGTGAAATGCAACGATACCAAACAACAGTTGAATAAAATGCAGCGTGGTCGAAAGACCGAACAAGAGTGCTTAATAACCAATTTATCAGGAAAGCAACAAAGAGATGATGTACCATAATACTCCACGTATTGTTACCTATGTATTCTATTAACTTATTGCTGCCTACAAAATTATAAATATTTTTTGACACACGCAGCCAAAACAAAATACCCACTAAAGAAGTAATAAAAGGTAAAAACACATTTTCATTGAAAGAAAATCCATATAAATAATATCCTAAATTACCGGTAAATCGTGTAAAAAGGTCAATTTGCACTATCAAAAGTATAAGAAAATACCAGCCGTTGTGCAAAGTATCTTTCTTTTCCAAATGCGATTTATAATAATATCCAAATTGATAAAAAGGCAAAAAGAAACATGCTCGCATTATAGGTAACATATTTGACGGTATTCCTATCTGTATTTTATCTAAATAAACAGCAACAACTCCTATAAACAGAAAAAAAATCTGTAATGTCCATTCTTTTTTCAGTTTCAACAAATCGTAAATACAACGTATGAGAACATAAAAAATGTGTGTAACAAATAATGCGATAACAAACCATGTCGCCACATTAAACAGATATTGACCGCTGTGTTGCCAAGCCTGTACGAAAAAAGTATCAAAGGTTATTATTGCAGGCGCATTATGAGTTGTTGCATAATCAATGACACCAAATTTTGTCAATAAAACATAAATAATGCCATATATCAAATTCCAACCGAAAAATGGAAAAATCAGCCTTTTGGTTTTATTCCAAATAAAAAGCGGAATGTTTTTTGCGTTTTCCGCTTTGAAAAAATATCCGGAAATAAAAGCAAATAATGCCATGTGATAAGAATAAATGGGAAACTTTTCATCTAATGATAGAAATTGAATGCCACCAAGATGCCCCACTACAACCAATATAATGGCTATGGCTTGAAGAATTAAAAACTGTTTGTTTCTCATTTTTGATTAATTTTATTTGATGGACAAAAGTAAAACAAAATTTATAGGCGAAAAAATATTTCGCCCATAAATTAAAAAAATGAATTCATTTTACTAATAATCTCCACATTGATACCATATTGTGTTTTTATAATACAGCCTCGTCCAACAAAAAAATTAATTCTTCACTACCTTAAATGTTTTCACTCCGTTTTCTGTCTGCACCAAAATAAGATACATACCTGCCGCCTGCGCGGAAATATCAAGCAATATTTCGTTTTGCGGCAGGTTTTCACTGCTTAATACTGTTACGCCCTGTATGCTTTTTACTTCTATGCGGGTAACTTTTTCATTGTTGGCGAGGACATATACTTTGCCGGTGGTGGGATTGGGGAAAACTTTGATTGCTTTTTCCTGTTCTGTCGGATTTTCGGCTAAATATTGCTGCACAAATGCCAAATCTTCTGTTGTGGCAATTTTATTTCTTGCATATGCGGGCGCATTTTGCGCAGAACCTACTATTTTTGCCATAAAATTTGAACCTGATACGGCTTGAAATCCAGGTTTTAGTGTAATGCTCTCTTGTGCAGTTGTAGATAGTGTGAAATTAGTTGGTACAATTGTATTCGATATTTCTATATTGCAATCACTAATGTTTAATATATTTGCACCTAATAATTTTAAGGTTTGAAGTAAAGAAGTATAATTATTAATAAAAATTGATGTACAGTATTCTTTACCATTGATAGATGTTGCGTTTGTATTGAGAGGGTCAAGCCAATCTTTTAATCTAACACTGCTACTACTGCCTTCCCAAGATTTATCGAAACGTCCATAATACTTAACAACCTCAGGGGGACAACCCGATGTACCACCGTGCAACTGTCCTATAACCTGTTTGTTTTGATTTAGAAATGGTGAACCTGAAGAACCACCCTCTAATGTACCATCATCAAAACCAACACGCCAATGAGTATTTGCCGGAGAAGCTGTACCACCAGTCCAACTAATTGTCCCTGTGTGATTGATAATTGTGTTATTTTCGATTGATATTTTTTTCTGCGCTCCCTTTGGATGGTGAATGCCAACTCCACTTGTGGCAGGAGTAGTTGTGCGATTCCAACCTAAGTAATAAACTGTTATATTAGGATTCATTCCCGGATTTTCAATCAAGTTTAATAACATAAAATCCGAATCTTCTCTTCTTGCCAACAAATTAGCACCAATAGTAGATTTATTTTGTATCGGATTTGCTGTACCGCCACAAGTTGGGGCTTCATAATTCCAATAGAATATCCATTGGTCTGTACTTGCTGATGTATTAAAGCAGTGATTAGCAGAAAGAAATACCAGACGACTATCATTTGCCGTAGTATTAAGAAGTGAACCTGTACAAATATACCCTCCCATTACCATATAAGCAACGGCATTTTTTTCTTGTTGCCAATTATTACCTTCCGGACAATTAATGTCATTATGACAAGAATAGCCTGTATAGTTGTGATTCAATTGATTTTCGCCTTCAACAACACTGTAAATATACCTATATCCGCTAATAATCTTTGAAATTGAAATAATTCCTTCATTACTAACATTCACAGGCTCATAATATTCTAATACAATACTATTTGCAAATAAAAGACCTGTTGCAAAACCGAGCGGATTTTCTTTGTTCCCTTTATTGTTTAAAGAAGTAAACGCCCCTATATGTTGACTTTTATCTGATGAATAAATAAACAACTTTGCCCCATTCGGTAGCCAAAATTGATTATATAGCAAATTGATAGATAATGCATCGGGACTAATTATTTCTAACCTCCATAAACGTCCGCCATCTGATGTTGTTTCCCAAACGCCTGAATTAGAAAGATTAATATTTACTGTGTGTGGAAAACCAAAACGAACAGGTGAACCAGAATTATTGTTTGCCTCGTCTTCTTGATTAATAGCATTCATATCAAGAGAAGGCAATATTACCACCGGTAATGATTGTTCTGTAATTTCATTACCATTTTCTTCCCAACTGTAAGGAAGTTCTTCTGTACTTATTTGTGCATTTATTGTGCATGCAAATAAACATAAGAATATGT
Source organism: Prevotellaceae bacterium (assembly GCA_031261165.1). Classification (GTDB taxonomy): domain Bacteria; phylum Bacteroidota; class Bacteroidia; order Bacteroidales; family Paludibacteraceae; genus JAISJU01. The sequence continues at coordinate 10,331 of JAISJU010000035.1, read as the reverse complement.
ATGTTAAATTTATTTGTTTCATAATATTACATTTTATTCAAATTCAAATTCAGCACATAAATTATAATTTTTATCATTACTGATATTTTTATTTATTCTGTACTTCCCTGCTTTATAGTCATAGTCTTCAGCCGATAAATAAATTTGTTGTTCGGCTGTTTTCTCTGATTTTAGAATATATCCAATGTCCTCAAAATTAATATCTAATTTCATGGTTTCCCAACTACTTCCATTGAAATATTCCAAAGAAAATACATTGTCATATATCATATCCTCTTTTGTGTGATTTTCTATAATCAATTTGATTTGAGAATTGACTGACACTTTTTCAGGCTGTACTTTCATTGATATAAATTCGTTTTTGTTTATATCAATTTTACCACATTCATTTGTAGGCGTGTTTGAATCTTTATTTTTTTCACACCCAACTATTCCTACCATAGCAAGAAATAGCGTTACCAAAACAATGATTAACTTTTTCATAATATAATCCTCCTATAAATTTAAATTTAGACTACAAAAGTAATTATTTCTTTTTTAATTCATCAATTTCGCCTTTCAATTCTATCACATAAAGCGTTAATTCCTCTACTTTACGCAACAGCAGGGCATTCATTTCGCTTAAATTAATGCCTTCGCTTTCCATTACGGCAGCGGGGAGTACATCGGGCAGGTGTTTGTTGGTATTTACATAATCGGCTACTTCATTGATAGTCATTAGTTTGTAATCTTTGTCAAACACATAGTCGCAGCCCTGATTTAAGCAGACTTTTACTTCGTGGGCGCGGATTGTGCCGGCTACGTCAAGTTTGGTGGTGGGAGTAGTTATACCTATGCCAACATTACCATTGTTAGTAAATGTAACAGATGACGAAGTTCCTGCTCTAAAATATAAGTAAGTATCATAGTCTATAAATCCGTCTGTTCCATTATGATGTATGCGAAGTCTTTTCCCTGAATCCCCCATTGAACCTATCCAATATGAGTTGCCGGAAGGTATAAACACATCTCCCCTTACATCTAACTTGGCTTGTGGAGTAGTAGTCCCAATCCCCACATTTCCAGAAACATACATATCGCCACCAGTAAAATATCCTGCCCATTTTTTAGTATTAGTTGCACCCGAAACAGAAGAATAAACACCATATACCGTACCATTGGTATTGGCATTATAACCATAAGTATAATTTCCGTACACGGTTCCCGCTGTCGCATTGTAATTGTAATTTCCGGAATACAAACCATATACTGTGCCTGTTGTGCTATAATTGCTGTTTGAAGAATAGATTCCATAAACAGTGCCTGATGAATTGGTATTTGTTTTAGAGGCAGACAGATATGCACCATACAATGTACCTGTTGAATTTGCATTGCTTATTGAAGAAGTCGCATACAAATTATACAATGTACTTGTATAGGTCGCATCATTTTGAGTAAGGCTGAGTTTTGCATTAGTCAATGCTGTTGTACCTATTCCTACATTCGCCGTAGTTGGCGTAAGAGAGAAACCATAAGTTCCAGGAGCCCACGATTGCGCTTGCAATCCCAACACGCTCATAACAAGAGCGGTAATGAAAGTAAAACTAACTTTTTTCATAGTAATAAAGATTTAAAAGTTTGCTTGCCGCGCAGTTCCCGAATTGGCAAAAATAAAATTGATTTATTTTTTTGTTTTTGATAAGTAAAAATGTGAAGTGTGTGGGAACTGTTTGTAAATCTTATTGTCTTGAGGGTCTGGAGTCCTACACTTTAATAAGCAAACATTTCCCACGCATTTGATTGATATACAATGCTTTTAAAAAGACATCTATCAAAAGCGTGGGCGTTTTATTGCTATTATCCAAAGTGTTTGAAATTTTCCAGACTTCAAGACAGATAATATTTAAAAAACGCACCACAAATTTACAAAAATGTTTTTCCAATTTTCAACGTTTTGAGCGCATTGGAATTAGCGACAAAGTAAAGAACTATTTTTTTAATAAACAAATATTTTCTCAAAAAAATGCAGCAGGCAATTAATAATTAAGAAAACCAAATATTTTGCACTATCTTTGCGCAAAATTTTTCAAAAACAAAAAATGACCTACCAAACCCACACGCTTGCCAACGGCATCCGTCTGTTGCATCAGCCCGATACATCATCGGTTGCCTATTGCGGAATGGCTGTTAATGTCGGTACGCGCGATGAGAACGAAGATGAAGAAGGAATGGCGCATCTGGTTGAACATCTGCTATTTAAGGGAACAAAAAAACGGCGGGCGTGGCACATTCTCAACCGCCTCGAAAGCGTGGGCGGCGAACTGAACGCCTACACCACCAAAGAGGAAACTTTTGTCTATGCGGCAGTCTTGCAGGAAGATTTTGAGCGGGCAATGGAACTCATTGCCGACATTGTTTTTCACTCCACTTTTCCGTCCAACGAGATGGAAAAGGAAATCGGCATCGTACTTGACGAAATTAATTCTTACCGCGACTCGCCTTCCGAACTCATTTTTGACGATTTCGAGGAACTGCTCTACAACGGCTACGCCATCGGCAAAAATATTTTGGGCAATGAGCAATCGCTCGAAAGTTTTACGCAGGAAAAGGTAAAACGCTTTGTAGAACGCACTTACCACCCTTCGGAAATGCTGTTCTTTTCACTCGGCAATATCAAATTTGAGAAAATCGTGCATTGGGCGGAAAATTATTTTGATGCGCCTTCTTCCGCCGGACAACCGCAACGCAAAACGCCGCTCATATACAATCCGCAGAAAAAGACGGTAAAAAAAGACACTTTTCAGGCACATTATATGCTCGGCAACCGCGCTTGCGACCTCCACGACCGCGACAACCGCCTCGCCCTGCATTTGCTCAACAATATTCTCGGCGGTCCCGGAATGAACAGTTTTTTGAACTTGGCTCTTCGCGAACGTAATGCGTTGGTTTATAATGTAGAGTCTAATTTTTCTTCGTATTCCGATACCGGTATTTGGAGTATTTATTTCGGTTGCGACAATAAAGACCTGAAACGCTGCGAAAAATTAGTTTTCCGCGAATTGGAGAAATTGAAAACGCAACCTTTTTCGGATACGCAACTGCGAGGCTACAAACGGCAATTGCTTGGGCAAATTGCCATAGCATCGGAAAACAAAGAACAATTAATTTTGAGTATGGGCAAGCAGTTTTTGCATTGCAACAAGGTGGAAAGTATGGACGAAACCCGCCGGCAAATCGCCGAAATTTCGGCAGAAAAATTGCAACGCATTGCCCAAGAAGTGTTTGACAACGATAAACTGACGACTTTGATTTATGAATGACCCAAAAACCGCATCGGCAATGAGCCGCCTCGAAGGCTACGACAATCCACAGGGCGTGGATTACGAAGAACTTGATAACTATGTCCTCGCGCACATTGACCCCGAGCCGGATTTGTTAAAAAAACTCAATCGCGACACTTATGTCAAAATAATGCGCCCGCGTATGCTTTCGGGGCATTTGCAGGGGCGCATTCTCAAAATGTTTGTGCGAATGATACGCCCCCGCCGTGTGCTGGAACTCGGCACTTTCACCGGTTACTCCGCCCTCTGCATCGCCGAAGGGCTGCCCGAAGACGGTATCGTTTATACGATAGACATTAACGATGAACTGGAAGAATTTACCACAAGTTTTTTTGAACAATCGCCCTGCCGCGACAAAATAAAATATCTGCTCGGCAATGCGTTGGCGACCATTCCCGCGATTAACGAAACTTTCGACCTTATTTTTATTGATGCCGACAAACGCGAATATTTGGAATATTACCACGCCGTTTTCGACAAAGTCAATCAGGGCGGTTTTATCATTGCGGACAACACTCTTTGGGACGGCAAAGTGATAGAAAATGTCAATCCGAGTGACGAACAAACCGTTGGTGTTGAGCGATTTAATAATTTTGTAGCGCAAGACGAGCGGGTGGAAACGGTAATAATCCCTTTGCGCGATGGAATGACGATATTGCGAAAAAAATAAGGGTAGAAAATTTTCTACCCTTACTTTCCTTGTTGCGGAGACCCGGTTCGAACGGATGACCTTTGGGTTATGAGCCCAACGAGCTACCACTGCTCCACTCCGCGATATTTTGTGGGTGCAAAGGTAAGCGTTGTTTCTCAATCCTGCAAGTTTTTTAGCGATTATTTTATTTTAATTTCCATAGACTGTATTGATACGGCTGTAAATCAATGGTTTCAGGTAAAGTTTCCGTGTTATTATTTATCAAATTTACGGCACTTACTCCTGCCAAAGTAGCAGGTAAAGTAAGTTTTTTTGCCTCGTTACGCACATTTTCTGCAACCAAAACTCTTTCCTTACCATCACTGCGCGTGAAATATACTACATCGGGATTGTCCGAAAAAGTTTCGAGCGAATCGCCTTTAAATGCGGGATTTTGCGTATAAACCGCCATAATTTGTTTGTACTCGTTCAAAATTTCGGGCTTGGCTGTCCAATCCACCTGCGTACATTTGAAGAACGACACGAGCGAGTCCGCGCCAATCTCCTGTGTGCTGTAAATAAGCGGTGCGCCTGTCAAAGTCGCTGTCAACGCAAAGGCGGACATTGCGGCGCGTTGGCAGCCAAAGAGTTGCACATCGGTTTTTTCCCACGCCGATTTGTCGTGATTTGTCGTAAAGTAGAGGCGCGATTTTCCGGCGGGAATGGCATCTTTTTCGGCTTTGTAGATTTGCAAAAATTCGGCAATGCTTATCTTATTTTCATACAGTTTTTCCATTTTGTCGTAAAAACTCCACCCGTAGTCCATATCGAAACCGAGCGAGGGGTAATCCTGTAAATTGCCTTCGGCGAGCATCAAAATGCGGCGACTTTTGTTCAGTTCGCGCAGTTCGGTGGTCATTCGCTGTAAAAAATCGGTTTCGGGGATAAAATCAAGCGCATCGCAACGGAAACCGTCAATGTTCGCCGCCGAAAACCAATATTTCATTGCGTCAATCATCGCCGTGCGCATACTGTCGTTGGCATAGTTCAGGTCGGCAACATCTGTCCAGTCCGTTGTGGCGGGGTGGGTAATATTGCCGATAGAATCGTGGGTGTACCAACTTGGGTGTGCGGCAAGCCATTCGTTGTCCCAAGCCGTGTGGTTTGCCACCCAGTCGAGGATAACCGCCATACCTTTTTCGTGCGCTTTCCGCACTAAGTTTTGCAAATCTTCCAGCGTGCCGTATTCGGGGTCTATTTTCTTGTAATCCTTAATGCAATAAGGCGAGCCGCCGCCCTCTTCCGTTTTGGCATTCAGCACGCCCTCTTCGTAAATGGGCATAATCCAAATAACATTGGTACCCAACGCTTTAATTTCGTCAAGCCGCTCGGTAACCGCTTTTAACGCATCTTGCTTGGCAAAAACGCGCGGATTGACTTCGTACATTACCACGTCTTTTGCCTCAGGTACATTTTGATAGGCTTTTTCCTGATGATTACAGGAAAAAAAGACAAGCGTTAAAACAAGAAATGCAATAGATGTGAATTTTGTCTTCATATTATTATAGGTTTAAGATTAATTACACAAAGATAAAAAAGTTAGTAAATCAACAGCGTTTTATGTAGTAAAAATGTAGATGCCGAAAAACTATAAATTAATGACAATAAATATATTACGTTGTACTAATGTATCAAAAAAAGTAGCAAAAAATGAGATTTTTATTAGAGCCAAAAACAGTCTTCTGTCTTGTGTCTATATTTTACCTACAGAACTGTTTCGTCGAACAGAAACTATACCCAATCATCAACTCGTGCGAGCCATAGTTATTGGAAAATAGTTTGTTCAAGTCCAGATTCACAGCATATCCGAAGCGGAATTTGCCCAGCCGCACCGTGAAATTCGGCAACAGCACCAAAGCCTTATTTTCTTTGTCAAAGTTATCTTTAAACGTTACTCCCGCCCACCAACTGATGTCATCGCGGTCAAGATGTTGCAAAACACGCAAGGACACATCAAGTTGTCTGCGCGAGTTGCCGTCAATATGAAACACTGCCGAAGGCTCTATCTGCACATCGCGCTGCATATCAAAGGCATAGCCGACTTGATAAAACGCCGTTAATGGTCTGAGAGGCTCGTTATCGCCGAAAATATCAATTTTCACCGGCACCAAATTCGTTACCGACAAGCCGGTAAAGAAATTATACGACTGATAAAACACGCCCACATTGGCATTTGGGAAAAAACCTGTCTTTTCCTGCACCAACTCGCCTTTTTGCTTTGCCTCTTCCAACATCTCATCGTTAAAATCATAGCGATACACCTTGCCCGACACGCCGAAAGACAATTGCCTGTCCAGCACCGTGCGCTTGCTGTAACGGTTGCCGGTGGACATCGGAATATGGTAGGCGAGCGACACCTGTCCGCCCTGCTGATACGAGTAGCCGTTGCGGTCGTTGAAGAGGTAGGCGCCAATGCCGAGCCGTTTCTGCGTGCGGGTTTGGAAACTCAGCACCGTTGTCATCGGAGCATCTTTGATGCCTATCCACTGCTGCTTGTGCGTAAGCATAAAGTGCGTACATTCCGCCGCGCCCGCCAGTGCCGGATTCATCAGATAACCGTGAAAATGGTACTGGTTGTAAATCGGAAACTCCTGCGCCTGCACGCCCATTGTTGCGCCTGCCAATACGGCTGCGGCTATAATGATTTTCTTGATTTTATTCATAATATTTCGTTTCTTATTGACTTTTTTTGATGTAATATTTTTCTTTGCGTAACCCTTGCGCTCTTTGCGGTTAATTTTACCGCAAAGTTCGCAAAGATATTTCGCAAAGAACACAAAGTTATTTATTCATTTAATCGGTTTTTCATTCAATTATTCATTTATTCAATCATTCATTTATTACCTCAACAGCGTAAAGTGTCCGACATATTTTTTGCCCGTTTCCTTTATTTGCAGCACATACCAGTAGTCGTCAGAGGGCAGCGGTTTGTTCAAATATGTACCATTCCAGCCTCGCCAGTCCTGCGAATGGGTTACTTTATCCAATTGCTTGCTGAAACGGTCATAAATCAACAGTTCTATTTCAGGGTAAAACTCAATGTTTTTGATGTACCAGGTCGGATTGTTCTCATCGCCGTTGGGCGAGAAGTATTTCGGGAATACAAGCGGCACGCCCTCTACAACAAAGGTACTGTCGGTTTCACAACCGTTGCCGTCACGTACAAGCACGGTATGCGAGCCGATTCTGGCAAACTCAAAATAGTTGTCCGCCGAAACGTTTTTGCCGTCATACACGAAACTTATCGGCTGCTCGCCTCTCACATAGAATTCGTATGTCTTCGTATAAGTGGTGTCCTTGCCGCTGATGTATTTTTCCTGCTCTATGGACAATATTTGCGGCAGTTCCGCAATCGTTACCGATACGGAATCTTTTCTCGGGCAAGTACCGTCTGCATATTTGGTTTCAAAGTAATACACCGTCTTTTCTTTGGGATAATCCTTTGCATTCAGATAATCCAAGCCCAATGTATCGCCTGCCACAAATTCTCTGTCGATTTGTGTTTCGCCTTTGCGCCACCATATTTTGGTGTATTTTTCGCCCGGCGATATTCCGACTATGGCGGCTTTGAGTTCCGTAGCCTCACCCGGACAAACCGGCGTTTTGGCGGAAATGTCAAAATCGAGAGCCTGCCGCACATTGACGGTATAAGCAGTCGGTGTGCCGATACATTGCGGCGTGCCGCTCGTTTTGGGCGTGATGGTGTATGTTACACTTCCCGCGCCGTTCAGCACTTCTCCGTTTATTGTTCCGTTGCCGCTGAGCGTGGCGTTGCTTACGCCAAAGGCTGCGGCTGTCCATTCAAATATTGCGCCTGCCGAGCCGATGGGTGTAACGCTTTGGAATATTTCGCCCGAACAAATGCTTTGGCTGTTGGGCGCAAAGGCATTGACGGTCGGCGTGGCAATAATGCTTGCGTTTGCAGTGGTCGTTACCTGCGAACAGCCGTCTGCCGCTGCGATGGTATAGGTTACGGTATAATTGCCCGGTGTACTTGCACCCGGTGATATGTAACCGTTGGCGGCGATACTCAATCCTGCGGGTGTTGCAGTGTATGTTCCGCCTGCGTATGCACCTGTACCGGTGAGCGTTACCGGCTGCGCTGCCGTTTCTGTTTTACAGAAAGGCGTTGCATAAGAGATGGTTGCGGTCGGTTTGGGCGTAATCACGATGTTTGTCGTTACAGGCGCGGGCGTACAGCCGTTTGCCGCCGGTATCGTGTAAGTTACGGTGTAGTTGCCCGGCGTGCTGTTGCTCGGATTGATTGCGCCGCCGGTCGGGTCAATGTCCAAACTTGTGGCGGAACTGAATGTGCCACCGGTGCAGGCAGCAATGTCGCCGGTAAAGGATACGCTTTGAATGCCGCCATCAGAACAGAAAGGCGTTGCGTACGAGATATTTACTGACGGAAGTTGTGTTACCGTCACACCGGTTGTTACCGCTACGGCAACACATCCGCCTGCGGCGGGTATCGTGTAAGTTACAGTGTAATCGCCTGCCGTGCTGCTGCTCGGTGTAATTGTTCCGTCTGTCGCATTTATCGTCAAGTCTGCGGGTGCGCTGTATGTGCCGCCGGTGTAACCGTTCAATGTTACCGTTTGTGGTACTGCATCACTACAGAAAGGCGTATTGGCGTAGGCTATCGTGGCAGTCGGTATTTCCGTCAGTGTGTAAGGTATTGTTCTTTGCGATACGCAACGGTCGGTAGCCTTGCCTTCTACTATAATTGTGCCTATCAGCGTATTGCCGCTCGCGCCGTCTGCCGTGTTCAGCGTAAAAGTGTTGCCGGTCTGGGCTGCTGCCTCGTTGGTGGCTGTCCAAGCGTAACTTGCGCCTGCTATGCCGTCTGTGTTGGTCGGCGTTACAACTACTGTGCTGCCAACGCAAGCAGTGATGCTTGTGGAATCTGTTGTAAAGGCATAATCGGGATTTTTCGTTATCGTAAAGGTCTGTTTTGCCGTATTGCTGCCGCTGAAGACTTTGAAATACCAAATATCGCCATCGTTTGCTGCCTGTACATTATTTAATGTATGGGTGTCGTTAATATCGCCCGGCTGCGTGGCGAGCGGAGTGCCGCCTGTCGGTTCGGGCGTGCCTTCCTTATACCACGCATAGGCATCTACATTTTCGGCAGAGCCGCTTAATGTGAGGTTGTCATCGGGACAGAAATACACGGTGCTGTCTTTGCCTTTGACAATGGTAGTGAGCGTTACGCACTGCGTGGTTGTCCAGTCGCTGCACAGTTGCGTGTGGGCGGCATTGTACATTTTTGCCGTTACGCGGTAGCAGGCATCGGCGGCGGGAACTTCCGTGAGCGTTGCAGAGGTTTCGGCAAGTGCGGTATAAGTCGTTGCGGGATTGCTTGATTTTTCCCAGACAAATTCAACGCTGCCGCCTGCCGGAAGGGTGCTGCCTGTGGTGCTGACGGCGTAAGTGATATTGTCGCCCGCATAAACGGAACTTGACCAGGTGCCGGATTGAGATGCAACAAGTTCCACGATGTCATTAGTTATATTGACGGTCGTTTCGCAATAGCCTGTCGCTTTGCCTTTGATGCTCAACGGCTGATTTAAACCGGCAGTTGTGGTGTTCAGCGTGTATGTACTGGTGGCTGCATAGCCGCCGTTTGCCCAGTCGTACTGTATGCCGCTTGCGCCGGTAGCGGTCAGGGCGGTCAGCGTTATGGTCGCATCTTTGCAGACGGTCGTGTCCTGTACGCTGAACGTATAGTCAGCATTTTTGAGCAGTTTGAACTTCTGGTCGGCAAACTGTACGCCGTTGAAACCTCTGAAAATCCATACCGTTGCGCTGTCGGCGGCGGTCAGCGGGGCGGCGATGGTTTTGTCTTTGTCGCCTTCAACTGTCGTGCCGCCTGTCGGGGCGGTGTCGCCCTGTTTGTACCAAGCCCAGGAGGTGATGTTGCTGCCGTAGCCGTGCAGGGTAAAGCCTGCCACATCTTCGGGACAGAAATAAACGGTGCTGTCGTTGCCCATCGGTCCTACGGTGGAGATTTCTATCTCTTTCGTGTTTTCGCAACCGGCGGGCGTGGTGTAGGTGATGGTTACCGTGCCGCTCGCTATGCCCGTTACGCTGCCGTTGGTTACGGTGGCGTAATTGTTATCGCTGCTTGACCAAGTGCCGCCGCTCGGCGTGCCGGTCAGGGTTATAGAATTGCCAACCGTTACGGTGGAGTTGCCGGTAATGACAGGAATAGAATCCACCGTTATCGAATAAGTTTGTACCGCGCCTACGCAATGCGTTGTGTTGTCTTCTACCGTATAATAGAATGTGGTATCGCCTGCGGGCAAGGTTGCTATGGT
>JAISJU010000192.1 GCA_031261165.1 Prevotellaceae bacterium | reverse complement strand
AGATAGACTCTGAGTCTCGTTAATCAAAATGTTTACCGCTGCCGGTCGGTTAAATCTTTCCTTTCTTACAACAAAAGTAAACATTTAACCTCGATTTTTTTACACCGCAAACTTAAGGTCAATCAAATAAAAAAGTTTGCAACTTTGTATTATTAGAGTTTATATAGGATAGAATATTTTGATTTTCTGGATTACTTCGGACATTTCGACTGCGCTCAATGCACCGCCTCGCAATGACGCGAAACCCAATGGCTATGCGTCATTGCGAGGCGGTGCATTGAGCGCAGTCAAAATGTCCGAAGTAATCCAGAAAGAATAGAATTCAATAAATTGCTTAATCTAAATTCAATAAATTGCTTAATCTATAGTCTATTGCTTACAAGATTTGGCACAAATAAATTACTCAGCATAGTTTTTTGTCAATTCATATTTGTCCGCAAGTTTTCCGGTAATCCGGTTTCCTTCCATATCCAATTGGAACAACTTGTTCTCGCCGACTTTGTAGTGAGCGGGCAAGTCCTTAATGTCCAATGTGATGTTAGCCCCGGTATCGTCCCACTTGAACTTTCCGGAGTAGATAGAAGGAGCATCTTTCTTGCCAACGTACTGATAAATCAGTTGATAGGTTTCGTCTTCGTTCAGCGTCAGTTGAACAAAGATACCATTGCAGTCGGCACACGGAATAATTCCTTTGTAAGCACCCTCCCAATTCACACTGTTTCTCGAATTGTGAGCGGTGTCAATAGCCTGAATTTCCTGAGTTTGCGAGCCGCTTTTTGGCTTGCAAGCCACTGTTCCCAAAACAACAGCAATAATACTTGCTGCATACACAATTTTTCTCATTTTCTTTTGATTTTTGATGTTGTTCTTTAAATTAATAATAGTTTGATGTAATCGTTTTTGCAAAAAGATTACGGCGCAAAATTACAAAATATTTTATATATTACAATGAGATTATTTTGATTTTTTGACTATTTAACTTGATTTCGTTCGTTTTCGGGTATTGTTAAATTGATATAGAGATTATGTTGTTAAGCAAAACTCTCAATAATCTTTCTTTCTGGATTGCTTCGGAAATACCTCGCAATGACGTACAGCCATTGGGTTTCGCGTCATTGCGAGGCGGTGCATTGAGCGCAGTCGAAATGTCTGAGCAATCCAGAAAAAGCATTTATCTATACTTATTTAACAATACCTATTTTCGCAATAAAATACCCGTAAAATGCAAAAGGCGCGGGATTAACCGAAAATGCGAAAATATGTTTCATTTGCCTGCATTAAAGACGGCGGAAAATATTTTTATAAAAAAACTACCACCCAAAGCATTAATTTACTAACTTTGCCAACCTTAAAACTTGACACGAAAAAGAATGTTTCTTTTTAATCGAAATAAATACCTTTCTTGTTTATATTTGTTTGTTATGTTGTGTTTTACAGATATTTCCGCACAGGAAAATGTTGTGGCACAGGATAGCATTTCCCTCTTTTCGGATAGCGTAACAACTGCTGCGGATACGCTCAAAAAGCCTAAAAAATCGGTTATTGATGCTGTGATTACCTATCAGGCAAATGACTCCATCGTGTTTTTTTCCAACGGAAAGGGCTTTTTGTATGGGCAGGGAACGGTGAATTATCAGGAAATAGAACTGAAAGCGGACTATATCGAAATGGATATGGACAGCGCACAGGTGTATGCGCGTGGCGTGGCGGACAGCACCGGCACGATTAACGGCAATCCGGTGTTTAAAGACGGCGGCGAGAGTTATGAGTCGCGCTCGATAAAATATAATTTCGATACCAAAAAGGGCTACATCACACACGTGGTTACGCAGCAGGGCGAGGGCTACATTGTGGGCGAACGCACCAAAAAAACCGAAGACGACCTGATGTATATGCAAGACGGCAGATACACCACCTGCGACAACCACGAACACCCGCATTTTTATCTCAATCTGACCAAAGCGAAAGTGAAACCCAAATCGTGGATTGTTACAGGTCCCGCCTATTTGGTACTCGAAGATGTGCCACTACCGCTGGCTATTCCTTTCGGCTATTTCCCTTTTACGGACAAGTATTCTTCGGGCGTGTTGATGCCGAGTTACGGCGATGAGATGACACGCGGATTTTTCTTGCGCGATGGCGGTTATTATCTCGCTATCAGCGATTATTTTGACTTTGCGCTGACGGGCGACATCTACACCAAAGGCTCGTTGGGGGTGCGGGGAAAATCTACTTATATCAAAAGGTATCGTTTTAACGGCTATGTTAATGTGAATTTCTCCTACAATGTAATTGGCGAGAAAAAAAAGTTTTTCAGCGAGGAACTTTTGCCCGGAAGCAGCGTAAGCAATGATTTTAGCGTTAATTGGCGGCACTCGCAAGACCCGAAAGCAAATATTTACCGCACGCTGTCTGCCGATGTGCGCTTTTCCACAAGCAGTTACAAGCGCAACGATGTGAGTACCTATTACAGCCCAAACCAGGCAAACACCACAAGTTCGAGCATCGCCTACACGCAGCGTTTTCCGGACAGCCCCTGGACTATCACTGCCAACCTGACCGCCAACCAGCGCACAAGCGACTCCACAGTAAATGTTTTGCCCTCGCTCAACTTTGCGATGTCGCGCATCAGCCCCTTTAAGCGCAAAAACGCGGCGGGCAAAGAGCGGTGGTACGAAAAAATTTACCTGACCTACAACAGTGCCTACACCGGCAGTATTCTTTCAAAAGAAGACAGCATAAAACATTACATCGCACCGAAGAAATGGGAAAATAATAACTTTAAACAAAACGCCGCCATTTCGTCTTCATTTACACTTTTTCGCTATATAAACATTAGTCCGTCAATCAATTACAGCGACAATTTTCTGTTCAGCGGCAGAACATACGAATACGCAAAAAGAGATACAAACAACATCAAAATCGGCGACATGGCATACGTGGTATATCAACCCCGAGTGAGCGGCGGCGTGAGCGCACAAACCAAATTTTACGGATTTTTCAAGCCGCTTATCGGCAAAAAAATAAATATGATACGTTGGGTTTTAAGCCCTTCGACAGGCTTGTCGTACAGTCCGGGCGCGGGCGGTTTTAAATATGGGGAAGCGTGGAAAAACAGCGCACTCGGCGCGGCGGGCAATGTAAATTTTTCGCTGGACAACAACGTGGAAATGAAATGGGCGGGCAAAGACAGCACGGGTGAAGAACTGCTGAAAAAAATCAGCCTGATAGACAATCTCGGATTGAGCGCAAGTTACAACTTGATGGCGGATTCTTTCAATATGAGCAACATCAACGCCAACCTGCGCCTGAAATTTACCGACAAATTCGGCATCAGCCTCAGCGGCAGTTTCGACCCTTACGAGTATGACTGGGACAATCCAACTTCGCACCGGCGTTTGCCGAGTTACCGCTGGGAGGGCGGTCGCGCACCGCAATTTTTGGGTACTTCGACTTCTTTCGGCTACTCCATCGGCAATGATACTTTTAAGAAGAAAGATAAAAAGAAAGACGAAAAGACAATAGACGAAAAGACGGAAGACAAATCGCTGCTTGCGCCGAAAAAAGACGAGCGCGATTTGGATGCGGAAGGTTACACCAAATTTTCGCTGCCCTGGACACTCGGTTTCGACTACAACCTGCGCTACGGCAGAACGACACAAAACGCCTTTGACTACGAGGCAAAACACAAGCGTTTCAAAATGGAATTTACGCACGACATCAGTTTCAACGGCAGCATCACGCTCACACCCAAATGGCGTATGAGCGGCTCAATGAGTTACGACATTACCAACAAACAAATCACTTACACCACGCTCAACATCACGCGCGACTTGCACTGCTGGTCGCTCACGGCAAACCTCGTGCCTTTCGGCGTGTATCAGTCTTATATGGTAACTATACGCGTCAATGCGTCTATGTTGCAGGACTTGAAGTATGAACAGAGGGGAAATTCTTATCAGAGTGCGTGGTAGGCAGTCAACCGCCTAAATTCCTCCTCAAAGTTAGGTGTAAAAACCGCCTTTCCGATATTTTCGCGTATTTCATCGAGCGTCCAAAATCGCCCGCCGTCAAGTTCGGAGGCATCGGGGCGGATTTCGCCGTCATAAACAGTAGTGAAAGTATTGACAAGTTCCGTTTCTACAGAAGAGGTAAAAACGTAGCGGAAAAGAAACGCGGGCGTAAAATCCGTAATGCCGAGTTCTTCGCGCACCTCGCGGTGCAGGGCATCTTCTACGCTTTCGCCGTAATCCACGTGTCCGCCCACAGAGGTATCCCACTTGTCGGGCTGAACGTCTTTGTGCATCGGGCGTTTCTGCAAAAACAGTTCGCCCCGCGAGTTGAACACGTGCAAATGAACAACAGGGTGCAACAGAAACGTGCCGGAATGGCAAACAGAGCGCGATTCTCTTCCGACAACCTCGCCCTGCTCATTTACTATCGGGAAAAATTCCATTTTTATTCTCCACTCATTTTGCACGAGCCGTTGAACACCGCATTCGGCTCTATCACCAGTGTTTTGGTCTGAATATCGCCCGTGATTTTTCCGGTCGATTGGATGCTCAGCACATCGTAGGTTTTCAGGTTGCCGCTCAGCGAGCCGATAATCTCGGCGTTGGTGCAAACGATGTTGCCCAAAATGTTGCCCGACTGCCCAATGACCACTTTGCCCTTGCAGTCTATGTTTCCTTCCACACGACCGTCAATGCGAATGTCGTTGTCTGTGATAATTTCGCCTTTGATAGTCGTACCCGCAGCCAACGAGTTGTGCGATACTGCTGTGATTTCTTTTGCCATAATGTTAATTTATTTTGTCTGAACTGTGATTTTAATATGATTTTTTTGATTTATATGATTTATGAATCAAAAAAATCATATTAAAATCACAGTTCAGACTGTTTTTTATTTCAATATCCCAAAACTAATGCTTTCCAAATATCCGTAAATGCCGCTGGTAAAGCCAAGTACGAAAATGCCCGCCAAACAAATGACAAATGACAGTTTCAAATAAATGTCCGAGCGTATCGGCTCAATCGCCGGCGTGCCTTCTTTGTCGCCGATAAACATCGCTTTCACCACCAATAAATAATAGTAAAGTGAAATGACGGTATTGACTAACGCGAGAAAAAGCAGCACATATTCGCCCTGTTGCCCTGCGGCGGTGAAGACAAAGAATTTGCTGAAAAAGCCCGCTGTGGGCGGAATGCCGCCGAGCGAAAACATCGCAATCATCATCACCAACGCGAGTTTCGGATTGGTTTGATAGAGGTTGTTGTAGTCCGATATTTTCACTTTTCCGGTGCGGCTGTCAATGATATTCACAACTCCAAAGGCTGCAAGGTTGGACACGGCGTACACCAAAATATAATATACCGTAGAACTCATACCCCACGCCGAGCCGCTCATTATGGCAAGCACGATGTAGCCCGCCTGCGAAATAGACGAAAATGCCAAGAAACGTTTGATATTCTTCTGCCGCATTGCAAACAAGTTACCAATGGTAATTGAAATCAGCACGAGCCACCACAGCACCGCCTGCCATTCCGTTACGAAATTGCCGAATACCCTGTAAAGTATTGACATCAGCGTAAATACTGCCGCGCCTTTTGAAATGGTTGAGAGATACGCCGTTACGTTGGTCGGTGCGCCCTCGTAAGTGTCCGCAGTCCAAAAGTGGAAAGGCACGAGCGAGATTTTGAAGAACAATCCTGCCAGCGTGAAGACCATTGCCATTACCGTCAGGGCGGTAGGGTTGGTCAGCGCAGCCACCATATCAGTAAAATAGAGCGTTCCCACCGTTCCGTAGAGCAGCGAAATGCCGAACAGCATTATCGCAGACGAGAACACGGCATTAAACATATATTTCGCGCCCGCCTCAGCCGAGTTGTGCGTGTATTTGTCGAACGCAATCAGTGCCGCCATCGGCAAAGACGCCGTTTCAAGCCCGATGTAGAACAGCATAAAGTTGCCCGCCGACACCATCAGGTACATACCCAACAGCGTAGAAAGCGTGAGCAGGTAATACTCGCCGCGTTTTTCCAGCGTGCCGTCTTTCACGAGCCACGAGTTTGCCTGCAAAAAGACTATCAGCACGCCGATGTTCAGAATGTTTTTCACCGCAACCTCAATGTCGCCGGACACATACATTCCCGAAAACGACTCGCCCACGTACCACGGCAAAAACCCGATAACGGTGTGCAACGCAAACAATCCGCAAGCCACCGGCTGAAAAAACTTCTTGTCCGTTGCAAACAAATCGTATATGATTAAGATTAGAAATACCACCATCAGGGATATTTCTTGCCTCATTAATAGATAGTTAGTTAAATCCATTTTGTATATTGTTTATTTTATTTCGTTTCAAAATATAGGGATATATTTTACCCATTATTTATTATTTTGGACAAAACTCACTTAAATGTTTCGTAAAAGAATTCTCTTATCAATTTCCCATTCTTATATTGTTTAATTGGATACCCGTCATTATCGTATTCATAGGTATAATCTACTTCTGATAATTTATTCCCTTCTGTGGGCATTGGCATATTGAGATATTCTCTTTCTACTGCATACATTTGATTCCCATCTGCATCTACTTTTTCTCTTGTTATATGTTTAACAGTATTTTTTCCTGCCAATCCTTCAACCCAATCTATTGTCAAGGAAAAATCAGAAATCCAAAACCAAATAGGAATACTTTGTGTATACAACAATGGGGAAATATCATTATTATATTTGTAAACAGACGTTTCTTTATTGCTATTCCCATAAAAATAAACGTTCTCTATTAAATTATTATTATTATCATAGACAAATTTATCGGTTTTTCTGTTATATGAAGAATAAATCTCAAAAGTAGATTTATCTACTAATGAAATACTATCATTTGATACTCTATTCTGACTTCCAGAACGTTTCTCGTTAATAAGAATTTTTTCTTTATCATAAGAATAAGTGTATTCTATTTTCAGAATACTACTTATGTTCTTTTTTACTTGTTTTAAAGAACCATCAGGGTTGTAAGACAATGTATATTTACATTTTCTTTTTGGCTCATCAATACTAACAACTTCATTCTTCCCATTATACTTGAATGATACTGTTTGATTCTGTAAAAGAATATTCATCTTTACTAATCTTTTGCTAACTACATTTTGAGCATTTATGTTCAAAATAGCAATCAGAAATAGGGTTAAAACACTGATTTTTTTCATAACATTTAAGTTTTAAGTTTCTTATTTTTTGAATTTATTTTCTTACTTTGATTAATTAAACAACGCCGTCAATCCACCTAAACTTCCCCGAATAATATCCGAAATCCAGCCGGGGAAACAGCCCATTGCGGCAACGCAAACTATCAAACCCACCACCGACACTTTTTCGTACCAAACGGCATCGGTCAGTTCGAGGTGGTGCTTGTCCTGCACTTCGCCGTAGAGGATTTTGCCCACCACGCGAAGGATATACACCGCCGTTATCACGATAGACGACACGGCAACAATGGTCAAAATGCGGTGAAAGAGGTCATCGTGCGCAAACGAGCCTACGAAAATAGTCATTTCGGCAACAAAACCGCTCAAACCCGGCAATCCCAACGATGCCAAACCGGCAATAACGTAACAAACGCTAAGGAAGGGCATTATCCGCATCAATCCCTGCATTTCGCGAATGTCGCGGGTGTGCGTTCTGCCGTAAATCATACCGATAAGGGCAAAGAAAAGTGCCGTCATCAAACCGTGCGAAAGCATCTGCATTATCGCGCCGGTGGTAGCCGTTTCGTTCAGCATCAGCAGGGCAAAAAGCACCAGCCCGCAGTGGCTTACCGAAGAATAGGCGTTGATATATTTTAAGTCCGTTTGGTGGATTGCGCCGAATGCGCCATAAACCACGCTGATACCTGTGAGCAAAAGGAAAATCCAAGCCTGCTCGTGCGCCGCATCGGGCATCAGCGAGAGAGCAATGCGGAAACAGCCGTAACCCCCAAGTTTCATCAACACGCCTGCGTGCAGCATAGAAACCGCCGTGGGCGCAGATGCGTGACCATCGGGCGACCACGTGTGAAACGGAAACATCGCCCCAAGTACGCCGAAACCTACAAATGTCAGCGGGAAAAAGATACGCTGCATTTCAATAGGAATATGCACTTTGCCAATCTCCAATAAGTTGAAAGTCAGTGCGCCGCCATCTGCTGCCGAGTTGAAATAGATGCCCAAAATTCCCAAAATGAGGAATGCCGAGCCGCCCATCAACATAAGCGTCAGTTTCATTGCCGAGTATTCTTTTCTGCCCGTTCCCCAAAGCCCGATAAGCAGGTACATCGGGATTAACGCCACTTCGTAGAAGAGCAACATTGTGAAAAGGTCAATGGAAATGAAAAAGCCAAACACGCCTATCGACAACAAAATCAGCCACATAAAGAAATCTTTAGGCAGCGGATTGATGTTCCACGAAGCAAATGTCCCCGTGAAAACGATGATAGACGAGAGCAGCAACATCACCACAGAAATGCCATCAACACCCACCGAATAATGAATATTCAACGCCGGATACCACAGATAATCAGCCGTAAAAAGCATTTCGGCTGTATTTCCGGCATTGCGTTCCGCCAAAAACATAAACAGCAGCACGAACGACAAAATCAACAACACTGATGAGCCGATAACAGCCACAGTTCTAACTTGTTTAATGTTTTTACACGGCAAAAATGCCACCAACATTAATACCGGTACGATTACGAATAATGAAAGAAAATCCATATTATTTGTTTTTTATTTTTTTACCAATTTAAAAAATCTTTGAATTTCGGGTTTGTAAATAATTTATATATGAGTGAAATAAATCCTACTGCTTTTAATATTCCTCCTACTATTTCTATAATAATTAGCATAATATACATAATATATCCTGTTGCTTGCAACGTAAGAATATCAACAACAATAAATACATTTAATAAACAAAAAAGTAATTCAAGACAATAGCCTATTCCTAAAATTATAAGTATATGTTTAATTTTCATCTTTTACCAATTTAAAAAATCTTTGAATTTTGTGTGTGTCAATAACTTATATATAAGCAAAATAATACCAATAACTTCCAATATAGAAGACACAGTCAATATCATACCTGCAAATGGCCAGTGCATAATTTTGAATAATGCACCAATAATAGTCAAACAAATGCCTACTGCAAAAATAATAATAGTATGTTTTATTTTCATTTTTTCTAATTTTGTTTTTGTGAAAATCCAATTATCCTTACCCTGTCTTCATTTTCTATCTTTTTGCTGACATTGACCTTATTTGCCAATCTTGCAAAAGAATTAAATAATTCGTCAAAAGATTTTTGCGTGTCTTCGCTTAAATCGTTCATATCTTTTAATAATTCTTCATTTGCTTGCTCTAATGATTTTATACGTTCTTCTATGGTTTGTGTATTTTGTAATTGGACGATATATCTTCTAACCGCCACAAAAGCCCGCATAATATTGATATTTACTTCTATTGCTTTGGGGCTTTTCAATACACTTGATAACATTGCAACACCTTGTTCTGTAAATGCAAATGGCTGATAACGAGAGCCTCCCCAACTTGAGGTGCCAAATTGGCACCTCAAGTTTGCCCATTCTTGTTTTGATAATTCAAACATAAAATCTTCCGGAAAACGTTCAATGTTTCGTTTTACTGCTCGTTTTAGATTTTTGTTTTCTATCTCATACATATCTGCCAATTCAAAGTCCAACATTACTTGTTGTTCTCTGATTTCGTATATTTTATTTTCTATAATTTGTAAATCCGTTGAATTAATTGCGATTTTCTTTTCCATACAAACTATTGATATTTATCATTTTACAATCTTGAGGTCACAATTTGGCACCTCAAGTTGAGTATTTTACACTAATAACGCCCACACACTCAACACCACAATCACCAAAGCCCCAACAATAAACGCCCAAGAATAATCCTGCGTAACGCCGGACTGTATGCCTTTGATTTTAGACGAAGTCCAATTGCTTACATACGCCCACATATTCATAAATCCGTCTATCACGTGGCGGTCAAACCACGCAATGGGGCGCGATATATTATTGAAAATCACTTTTTTGGTTACAAACAGCCAAACTTCATCGAAATAGAATTTACGGCTTACCGCAACATAAAAACCATTCAGGGAAACGGCTATTTTATCGGGTTTCTCATTGTGCTTGCGATACAAAATCGTAGCAATGGCAATGCCCACAACACCAACGCCAACACTCAACGGCGCAATCAGCCAATCAATATGCGTGTGGAACGCCGCACCATCGGAAGTTATAAATTCCGAGAACGGAATAAATCCGGTTACCAATGTGAGCAATCCCAAGAAAATCAGCGGGAAAGTCATCACGTTCAGTCCGCCTTCGTGCGGCTCGTGGTGGTAATGTTTTTCGTTTTCGCCCCAGAAAATACGGTAATAAAGGCGGAACATATAAAACGCCGTCAAGCCTGCCACGAAATACAAAATGCAGAATACAATTTTGTCGTGATGGAAAGCGGCAACCAAGATTTCATCTTTGCTGAAAAAGCCTGAGAACGGCGGAATGCCCGCAATCGCCAAACAGGCAATCAGGAATGTGATGTGCGTAATCGGCAAATATTTTTTCAGTCCACCCATATCCGCCATTTCGTTGCTATGCACGGCGTGGATTACCGCACCTGCACCCAAGAACAGCAAGGCTTTGAAAAATGCGTGTGTGAAGAGGTGGAACATTGATGCCATATAGCCCAAACCATCGTGTCCGCCGTAGCCTGACACACCGAGAGCCGTAATCATATACGCAATTTGCGAGATGGTAGAAAACGCCAAAACGCGCTTAATATCCGTCTGCGTGCAAGCCACCACTGCGGCAAACAACGCCGTTATCGCGCCCACGTAACTGATAATCGTCAGCACTTCGGGCGCACCGAACACGTAAATCGGGAACAAACGCGCCACCAAAAATACACCTGCCACCACCATCGTTGCCGCGTGTATCAACGCCGAAACAGGTGTAGGACCTTCCATTGCATCGGGCAACCAAATGTGGAAGGGCAGCATAGCCGACTTGCCCGCGCCGCCCATAAATATGAACATCAAGCCCCACGAAAGCGCGGAAATGCCCAAGAACGATGCGCCGCCGATAGTGCGTACCCACTCGGCGTTGCTGTCCGTGAGCGTAGCAAAATCGAAAGAGCCTGAAAAATACGACACGAGCAAAATGCCCACGAGGAAGAAGAAATCGGCAAAGCGCGTAACGATAAACGCCTTTTTGGAAGCGCGTATCGCAGACGGTTTTAGATAATAAAATCCGATGAGCGAGTATGACGAAACGCCCACCAACTCCCAGAAAATATACATTTGAAAGATGTTGCCGGCAACGACCAGCCCGAGCATCGAAAAGGTGAAAAGCGACAACAGCGCATAATAGCGTTGAAAACCACGCTCACCTTTCATATAGCCGAAACTGTAAATATGCACCATCAGCGAAACGGTGCTGATAACCACAAGCATCATCACCGAAATCGGGTCGAGCATAATGCCCAAATCAATGTGCAGTTTGTCGGTAAAGGTCAGCCACTCGAAGTTGTACGCCGTGATTTTTTGATAAACTTCGCCTACTTTTCCTATTTCAAAAAAGTATTGATAAGCCGCTGCGTAAGAGCAAATTGCCACTACGCCTAATCCCAAAGTTCCGAGCAATCCGGCAACCGCAGGTTTCATTTTCGACCCGCCAAGACCTAATACCAAAAACATCAGGATTGGCAATGCAAGTATTAATAATGTGTAAGACATATTTTATTTGTTTTATTTTCTAATTATTAGTTTTATTTTTTCTGGATTGCTTCGTGCCTCGCAATGACGGAACTCACATCTTCGGTACGGTTACTAACATCGTTCAGCGCGTCATTGCGAGGAACGAAGCAATCCAGATTATTTATTCTTCAAATTTAACAACTCGCGTTATTTTAATTTTGCCTTCGTTATCTGTTTCTCGGTTAACAACCATTTTATAACCCGGAAATAATTTTATGTGCAGATAAGCACTAACTATTATTAGTCCTATGGTAAGTGCAATATCTATTATTGTAAAAATATCAACAGGATTTCCTATTATATCTGGCAATGAACGCAAAAAACCAATTCCGGTAAGTATTGCAATCCATTTATAAACATTATTGTAGGTAGCAACGTAATATAGAAAAATAATATTCAGTATTGGAAATATAAAAAGTACCGGAAAAAATCTCATTCCATTTTCTTCCATAAATAAAACCCCAAGTAATAATTTTGATAAAACCGTTATAGATAACAGAATAATTAAAATCATATTTATTGATTTATATTCTTCTCTGCTTTCCAATGTCGGATATGAATCAACAATTCTTGCTGTTTCTTCATAAGATAACGGACTTTCTTCTTTGAAATTATCAAAAGTTTCCTGTTTGGTTTTACCAGAAAGAATACTTTGTTTAACCGCTTTATGTAATTCTTTTTTTGTCATAAGTCTATTAGTATTTCAATTCATTCGCCCTATCAATATTAATATCCTGCAAATTGCGGTAGATATTGATAATGATGGCGATAGCGATAGCCGTTTCTGCTGCCGACACGCCTATGGCAAAGAGCGTAAAGAAAAATCCCTCGAATGCGCCCGGATACAAAAAGCGGTTAAAAACCACAAAGTTAATATCTACGGCATTCAACATCAACTCCAACGACATCAGTATCGTCAGCATATTTTTACGAGAGAGAAATCCATACACGCCCGCAAAAAACATAATCGCGCTTACTAATAAATAAGCCTCTAATGGAATGTTATTCATAATTTTAAGTTTTTGTCTTTTTTCTATACCTGGCGCAAGTCTGCGACTTGTGCCTAAAACAATCAAAGTTTGTAACTTTGTTTATTTCCTGTTTTTTATTTTATCGAAGTCGCAGACTTCTTTTGTTTTAGGCACAAGTCGCAGACTT
>JAISJU010000191.1 GCA_031261165.1 Prevotellaceae bacterium | reverse complement strand
TATCAGTACCCTGTCTTTTTCGTTTTGCTCGTCTTTTTTGTGCCAAACTAAAGCAGGATTGCAGATAAAATACACCGCCGCCTGTATGACCTCTCCGGTGTCTTCGTTCACAAGTATCTCCATAGCCTCTTTATAGTCTGACAATACCGTTTCTGGCTTGGTATTAACGTTCAAACTGCTTTCGCTAAACAGACAGCCAAATTTACCGTACATTCGTAAATTCTTAACTTTTGGTATCAATCGGCAAAGCAATTCTACATCAACACTTTTGTCGTCTTTATCAAATGCCAGCGGCTCAAAGTGGTAACTAATTGTTTCCAAAATGGCGGGCATTACTTTTTTTATGTCGCAGTCGCTACTGCTGAAATGTATCTTTTTCTTGGTCTCTTTGTCTATCTCGAAGATGTTTTCGAGGCTTATTATCGTTGCACCGTTTGGGTGTAATTTGGCTATATCATCATCGGTCAAGGTGGCATTGCCTTTTTTGATAGATGCTTTCATTTCCTCTGTGAAACGTTTTCGGTTGGCGTCTCCGGTAGCCGTTAGTTTATTCCACTCCATCAAGATTAACCTGTGCAATTTATTACGGCTTTGCCGCTCTTTGCGCACCATCAACAGCGCGTGTATGTGGATATGCAAACCGTCTGTGTGTTTGCGCATTGCGAGTACTTTGCCGTTTGAAATGGTGCGCTCGAAATCGCATATAATACCTCTTTTTTGCGCCAACTCTTTACTTATCCATTTGCCGCCTGTCGCCTCTATACCATACTCGCCGCCATATACCCAATAATTCCAAAAGCCGCTTTCATTGCGCATTATATTGAACAATTGAATGAAATTTTTAAAATAAAACTCTTCGCCCCGAAATCCGCTTTCCGTATGCGGAACGGTTAAAGTCAGGTGCATCAAATCGTAACGCAGTTTTCGCCTTTCGGTAAAGCCTGCAAGCCTTTTATCTTTGGCTAATTGCGTGGCGGTGGTTATCTTGCGTGCGCCGTTCTTTGGGTTTTCTACCTCAATGACCTCTCTGTTGTCGCTAAACCATTTGTAATATTTGCGCCTGACCGTCTTTTGGCTCAAAAAATTACAGATAGGACAACATTTGCTTTTGCAGGTGTGATTTGCCAACATATCTAACTCATTAGTATCTAAATCTTTACGATAAAGTGTAAGATTAGAGCATTTGGTTATTTTGTTGGCGTAATTATATACCGCCTGTTTATCTTTCGGATTTTTCACGTATTGTTCGGCGTAATTTTCGAGTTCGTGAACAAAATTCAAACCCTTTCGTTTGAGCGCAGAAATAATATTACTACGCTTTCTGCTATGTATAGACATACTACTTTTTTTTTGAATGATACTTTTCTGTTTTATTGCCTCGTTATTTCCACAAATGTTTCTTTATTAATAAAGAAGGGCTTAACAGGCTCAAAACTAATGATTTATATAGTGTTAAAAAACACGATAATTACAGCAATGTTTGTCTGTAATTATCGTAAAATATAGAGGCAATATATGCCATATTATTGTCCGTCAAAAACGCCGCCAAAGCGTCTGTTTTTTCTTTGTATTGTTCGTCTGCGGTGTGCTTGCTGATGTATTTCTGCAAGCCGGTGAGAATGTCGTTTGCGAACGTAAGATACAGTTTTACATCTGTAATGTCGCACCACTTTTTACATTTGTCGCAAAACATAACCAATTCACCTTGCATTTGGCAGTATTGTTCGAGCGTAACGGCTTGTTTGAATTTAAAGCCGTCAATTAATTCTACCTTACGGCGGTCAAATATCTGGCTTGCAATGCGTCCGGTGATGTCGGCGATGACGCGCCAAAATTCAGCCTCAAAGTTGGCGTTTCTGCGTCCCAAACTCACAAAGTAGTCATTTGGACGGTAGAACGGCGATTTGAAAAAGACAAATCTGTCCTCTTCAAACATATCCTGTACTTCTAAATTAATCCACATAGTCGGAAGATTTTTAATTGTTAATACTTAATCGTTATATTGTGCAAGTATTCTTTTAAGACTACTCACGGCATCTTCTATTCCTATTATTGCTTTTTCAATATCTGTGTCCAGATAAGACACGTCTATGGTTTCAGCACAAACTATAATTTTGTCGGTCAGAACACCGATAACAATATTATCCTTGTCGTTAAATTTCAACATCTTAGCCATAACAGTCAGTTTTTTAGTTATTAATACTCTGTATTTAATGAGTTTTTCACGGCTCTACCTTTGGCGTGTCGGTTATCTGTGGAAAAGACAGGGCGGGCGGCGGGGTGTGTCCGAAGGCAGCCGTTCCGCCGCCCGTATGTCCCATCTTCCGACTCGCCTGTTAGGTTATCGCCGTGAGCGGGTTGCTCTCCAGCATTGCCCGCTTTGTTCCCCGCAGCAGGTTCAATTGCGGCGGGGTGGTATGCGTTCCTGTTTAACCGACAAGCGCACTACCTCATTCAATCACAAATTATCAAAAATCATATATCAAAAAAAAGAGTAGTCTATTTTCTCACGCGAAAAGGTATTTTTACCTCGTAAGCCTTAATGAACGCATTGATGTTCTCACGGCTGTAATAAATTTTTCTGTCAATCTGAAACTTTTTGATGCTGCCACTCATACAGTAGCCGCGCAATGTGCTTTTGGATATACCGAGCAACTTCATTGCCTCACCCTCGAGAATGAAATCCCACGCCTGTGCATTGTCCGCTATCTCCCGAACTATCTGCTTTGCCCACTCCGAAAAATCCTCGTGGGTGGTAATGATTTGAATTTGTTGTGCCATTTTTGTTATGTGTTTTTGGTTTTATAGAAAAAATATTGCAACCAACTCCAATATCAATATCAAATGTGTTAGTGCGGATATTATTAATGCTTTGATTTTAATTCCTTTTAACATAAACTCCAACTTTGCTTGATATGATAGGTTTTTTTATTAATGCGTGCCGCAAATCGCTACGGTAGCCAATTCTATTCCAATCGGGAAAATTCACTTTAGCCCATCGTTTTACCATTGTGCAACCCTCTTCTATCGTTGCACAATCTACCGATACGGTAGTCGCACGGTAGAAATTTGGAATTAAACCACCTTGCACCTCGTAAATTCTTGTTTTATTCTTGTCTTTTGCCATTGTTATTATTTTTTTTGTTGTGTATTAAAATCTGTTTGTTCGTTTATAAACACAAAAAAAGCGGTAAACCTTTTTGATATTTGGTTTACCGCTTTTTTGCGAGTATCTGTTTTATTCTAATAAATAGGCGTGGCTGCCAGCCGCGATACAAATAATTATTAGTTCTTTGTCATTTTGCTGCCACACTAAAAGATAATCGGGTTGAATGTGGCATTCCATATAACCCGCATAATTGCCTGAAAGCGGGTGAGGCTTATATTTAGATGGCAATGTGCCGGTTGTAGTCAAAATAACAACCGCATCTACCAACAATTCCAAATCTAAACCGGACCTTTGATTTCGCTTTACATCTTTCTTGAAACGGTTTGTTACAAGTAATGAATATTTGTACTCAATAGGATTGCCCGCCCTGTCATTTTCAGGGTGAAACAATGCCTCTATCTGACCGCTCTTTATTTTAGGCATTCCGCTATCAGGTTTTTGGGGTTATTAATTTTTGTCAGCCGCCCCGCTCTTATGTCGGCAATACCTTCATCAAGCGCAGAACGCTTTTGCAAAAACACGCCTAACGATAAAAACAAATCTAATGTTTTTAGGGCTGTTGCATCTTTGGCATCGTAATACAATGTTATCGGCGTCAAAGCCTTTACGTGGCGGTGCGGCTGCGGTGCAGCAAGGCGCATACGGGTTTTTAATACTGTTTCCATATATTTTTTATTGATTTCTAATATTGTAACTCCACTCAAAAGCAATATCTCTCAAACTCATAACATCGGAAACGTTGCTCTTGATTTTACAAACTCATAAGCCTCACGCTGTGCGCGGCGTTCTTCTGTTGTTAAGTGAACCGGATTTGCTATCCGCTCTTCAAAACGAACGGCATCCATACCGTATAATACCGGTGTTGGGGCTATCGGACGTGCCATAATAATTTTCCCTTTCTTTTATTAATTTGTAATTCTGTGATTAACGCTGCAAAAATACGAAATTATACGCTAATATGCAAATATATTTTCGACACAGCGTAATAAGCGACATTTCGCAAGTTTTTTTCGGTAAACCAAATATGTCAAAGAACGCGATTTTTATAAAAAGCAAAACGCATTGGTGTGATGCCGCGCATTGCCGTCTTATAGTGCCTGTTTTATCATTTCAATCACATAGGCGGTTTCACACCTATTTATGGGCAACAAATCTTTCTGTGGCTCTTCTATGCTATCTAACCACGATTGCACTTTTGCTTGCGTTCTTTTGCCATACGAGCGATGCCCGCCTAAGCCGCATTGTTGTACGCGTCTTTTTATCTCTATCGGCGTCATTGCGGATAATTGCTCGAAATTAATATCCAAGCACCAAGCCAATAAAACATATGCCTTAGTGCCTAATTCTTCTCTGATGTTGTTTTTACTTTTCATATTAAATTACATCTAAATGCTGTCTATTGTCGCCTGTCGTTTTTTTTTTCGCGTAATAGAGTTTTTATGTGTCAAATTAAATTGACGGGGCAAAGTAACGACTAAATTACGAATTACGCAAGCAATTCATACGAAAAATGCAAATTATTTTCAAAATAAAATCTAAATCTCTGAAAATCAATTAATACCTTTAATTATGGATACAAGTGAAATCGAAGTAATCAAGCGTATAGTGCAAATTCGCAATAAACAGCGACTTACGCAAGAGGATGTTGCAGATGGATTGGGAATTTCCGGTGCAACATACAGCAGAATTGAAAGCGGAATTATTAAACTTTCATATAACCAACTTACGGAAATTGCAAATGTCTTCAAGATGTCCGTAATAGACGTAATAATGTTCCCTGAAACTTACGGTTCAAGTAAGCCTGAATCAACAAAAGTCTGCATTGAGTTTGAAGTAGATAAAAACGAATTTGTCCGATTAGGATTAAAAGATAAGGTTTTACAAGTAATAAACAAATAAATGAAAAAAGATTTTTATGCCAAAATTCTCGCAGTCATATTTTTTGGCTCTATGTTTTTTTGGCTATTAGCAGTAGGTGCTTATAAATGCTTTGGATTTGGAATAATAAATGAAGATGGTGTAGTTTTAACCCTAATTGGTATTTTAGCCACTTTTGTAGTTGTTAGTAATTATGCACAGGTAAAAGAAATTGAAAATTCATTTAATGAGAAAGTAGCAGAGATAAAAAATGAATTTAGCGATAGAATAAAAGAACTAAACAATATAATTATAAGTAAAGAAAAAGATTACAACAATAAAGTTGCTGGTTTGTATTTCAATATTTATCATATTTTCCTGGACAAAATGCCTGAACAATCTTTTTTTTATTTAATGCAAAGTCTGAAGTATCAAGATATATCAATAATCACAGAGAATGATATTAAAAGGATAGACCTTGTAATAAAAAATATTGAAGCAAATGATAAGATAAAAAGAATACATAATGACAAAACGAAAATGTTTCCTATTTCAAAGAATTACAAACTTTTTTGGATAGAAAAAATAATAAAAATACAAGAAAAATATCCGAACAACGAAACGATTAATTCTATTATTATTTTCATAGATAGATATGTAGACGAGCACTCTAATAATAAATAAAATAAAAATGAAACAAATTAAACTATTATCATTATTCCTGATAGCAATATCTATCAGCAGTTGTGTAACAATCAATAAGCCCATTGATGGCTATAAACCAGCTGCAAATAAAACAGGTGATGTAAATAACTTTAATCGCTCGGAATACGTGCTGAACTCAACCGTGTCCGGGCAATCAAAAAGTATTGTATTGTGGGTTACATTTATTCCAATGGGTAACCCAGCCAAAGAAACAAGAGTTGCACAACGCGCTTACAGAAATGCAGTAAAAACGGCACGCAAGAACTCTACACAACCTATTGATGGTATAGTAAATCCGCAATACACAACTACACGAGTAATTGTACCATTGCTTTTGGTCAATTTTGCATACAAAAAAGTTGTTTGCGAGGGTAAATCATACAGGCTTAAAACCGATGAAGAATTAGAAGATTAAATAACGACAAAAACGGCAATAACTTTATAATAAATTGTTCTTTGAATATTAGCGCACAAAAAAACATCAAAACAATAACAAAAGGTGATTGTGTTTAAATACGCTATAATAATGCCAAGTAAATTGCTGTGTATTTGATTGATAGCAATAGCGGATATTTGGAAGACTTTTTGTTCCGGTTTGGGAGCAGGGGGTCGTGGGTTCGAATCCCGCTATCCCGACAAATTGAAAATCAAGTGTTTATGATAATATTACACTTGGTTTTTTTGCATTGAGATAATGACAGATAACAACATTTATAAAAACAAAAAAGTAGCCTTCCACACCTTAGGTTGCAAACTCAACTTTACGGAAACTTCTTTCATCGGCAAAAGCCTGACGGATAACGGTTTTAGAAAAGCAAAAGCAGGAGAGCAAGCCGATGTTTGCATTATTAACACCTGCTCCGTTACCGACACCGCCGACCGCAAAAGTCGGCAGGCTATCAACAAACTTGCCAAAGCACACCCCAACGCATTTATCATTGTTACAGGTTGTTACGCGCAATTGAAACCCGAAGAAATCGCCAAACTGCCGAATGTGGATTTGGTTTTGGGTGCAAACGAGAAATTTAATATTGCGGAATATTTGGAAAATCTGGAAAACGAAAAAATCCGACACACAAATATTGACCGCGACCTGCGCTTTTTCCCCTCCGTTTCGCAAGACGACCGCACGCGCCATTTCCTCAAAGTGCAAGACGGCTGCGACTATTTTTGTACTTACTGCACCATTCCCTACGCACGGGGGCGCAACCGCAACGCCAGCATTGCCGACACCGTGCGAATGGCAGAACAAGCAACAGCAGACGGCGCAAAAGAAATCGTTATCACAGGCATCAACATCGGCGAGTTCGGCAAATCTACCGGCGAAACTTTTTTGCAACTCATTGAGGCACTGGAAAAAGTCAGCGGCGTAGAGCGTTTCCGCATTTCGAGCATCGAGCCGAATTTGCTCACAGACGAAATCATTGCTTTCGTGGCAAATTCCCAAAAATTTATGCCGCATTTCCACATTCCGTTGCAATCGGGCAGCAACGAGGTGCTGAAACTAATGCGCCGCCGCTACACCCGCGAACTTTTTGCCGAAAAAATCAACAAAATCAAGTCGCTGATACCTGATGCCTTTATCGGCGTAGATGTCATTGTGGGCAGTCGCGGCGAAACAGA
The DNA here is from genome assembly GCA_031261165.1 of Prevotellaceae bacterium. GTDB lineage: Bacteria > Bacteroidota > Bacteroidia > Bacteroidales > Paludibacteraceae > JAISJU01. Next base: position 29,568 of record JAISJU010000191.1, on the reverse strand, counting down.
CGAATATTTTGAAGATGCACGGCAATTCATTGAACTTCTGGACATTTCGCAACTGCACGTTTTTACCTATTCCGAGCGCGAAAACACGCAGGCACTGAAAATAGATTACACCGTCAGTCCGCAGGAAAAAAAGCGCAGAAGTGAGATTTTACATCAAATTTCGGAAGAAAAAACAAAAAGTTTTTACGAAAAACAAATCGGCAAAACCGCCAAAGTGCTGTGGGAAGCGAAAAAAAACGGCGAAATGATGAACGGATTTACCGAGAATTATGTAAAAGTGAATGCGCCGTATCGAAAAGAAGTGGTGAATACGGTACAAGAAATAGTGATAAATAAAAATATGTTAGGAATTAAGATTGTAACAATGTACCCCATTGTAGAAAATCCAGTTTCTATTGTTTCCGAACCTCTTGTGCCATACATTCCCGAAATAAAAACTTTTGACAGATTAACTTCATTTTTGTCGCAACGCTTAACCCCTTCCATTCGCAAAAAAGCATTTGAGTGTTATCTGAAATATACTAATTATCAGATATTTGAATATAATAATACAGGAAATATTTACATTGTGCAGGGTGCAGAATATAATGAAACGGAATTTCATATTGCTGAGAAATTGGCAAGAGCAGGTTATCACGTTCTTTTTCCCTCGCAGGGCGATTTGGGAAAAGGACGTAAAAATGATGTCTATCTATATGATACAAAGATATATACACAACAAAAAGCGGAATTTAAATCCTTGTTTGGAAACACTGCCGAAAGTGTGAAAAGCAATCTAATAAGCGGCGCAGGGCAAGCAAATGTTATCGTGTATGATATTCAATCAAATATAAAAAGGTGTTGGTTGATTGAAGGGCTACGCAAAGGTTGGTCGAAAGAGATAAAAAGCCTGATGTTAAATTGGCGTGGGAAATGGTATATCATTGAAAATGATGTACTTCACAGTAAAACAATATACAAGGTATTGAAATAAAAAATGGTGGTCAGTCCTCCCAACCACCTAAGAGTTATTACGCTACCCAGTGAGCGGTATTATTTACAGTGCAAAGATACAACAAAAAATTGATATGACAACTATTTTTTTGAGAAAAAAATAGTTAATCCTCAGTATTAAGATTATTTTCCTTTAATATTTTGTGAAACACATCTTCTTTACCCTGTTTTTTCATTTCTTGATATTAAATTGAGAAAAAAATCACATTTTTTTCGTACTTTTGCACCCGCAATGAATTTCCAACTCCAACACACAGATAGAAAAACCAACGCCCGCGCCGGAAAAATCCAAACTGCGCACGGCGAAATTCTTACCCCCATTTTTATGCCGGTCGGCACGCTCGGCTCGGTCAAAACCGTGCATCAGCACGAACTGCGCGATGACATCGGGGCGCAAATTATTTTGGGAAACACCTATCATCTCTACCTCCGACCGGGCATCGAAATCATCGAACAGGCGGGCGGGCTGCACAAGTTCAACGGTTGGGAACGCCCAATTTTGACGGACAGCGGCGGTTTTCAAGTTTTTTCGCTTTCCGAAAACAGAAAATTAAAGGAAGAGGGTGCGACTTTCCGCTCGCACATTGACGGCTCAAAACATCTTTTTACACCCGAAAATGTCGTTGATATTCAGCGCAGCATCGGTGCGGATATTATGATGGCGTTTGACGAATGCACGCCCGGCACAGCGGAATACGACTATGCCAAAAAGTCGATGGAACTCACGCACCGTTGGTTGGACAGGGGAATTGCGAAATTCAATAATACAGAACCGAAATACGGCTATTCGCAAGCCTATTTTCCTATTGTTCAGGGTTGCGTATATCCCGATTTGCGGAGGCGGTCGGCGGAATATATTGCCGAAAAAAATGCGGAGGGCAATGCCATCGGCGGTTTGGCAGTGGGCGAGCCTGCCGAAAAAATGTACGAAATGATTGAGATTGTCAATGAAATTTTGCCGAAAGACAAACCGCGCTACCTGATGGGCGTAGGCACGCCGCAAAACATTTTGGAGGCAATCGAGCGCGGTGTGGATATGTTCGACTGCGTGATGCCCACCCGCAATGGGCGCAACGGAATGCTTTTCACGTGGCGCGGCACAATGAATATGAAGAACAAAAAGTGGGAAAACGATTTCTCGCCGCTTGATGAAGAGGGTGTTTCATACGTGGATAAGGCTTATACAAAGGCATATCTGCGGCATTTATTCCACGCTAACGAATTTTTAGCCCTGCAAATTGCGTCAATTCATAATTTATCGTTTTATTTGCAGTTGGTTTCCGAAGCCCGAAAACACATTGTCGAAGGCGATTTTTCGGCGTGGAAAAACTTAATAATCAAACAATTAGGAGAAAGGATTTAAAAATATGTTTCTAAAAAAAATTGACATATACATCATCAAAAAATTTCTTGGCACTTATTTTCTGTCCATTGCGCTGATTATCAGCATTGCCGTAATTTTCGACATTACCGAGAAACTTGACGATTTTTTTGAACACAACGCACCGTTGAGTGCCATTGTGTTCGATTATTACCTCAATTTCATTCCCTATTTTGCTAACTTGTTCAGCCCGTTATTTGTTTTTATTTCCGTGATATTTTTTACATCAAAAATGGCTGAAAATACCGAAATCATTGCTATTTTGGCGGGCGGTGTGAGTTTCAGGCGAATGATGTTTCCTTATTTTATTTCGGCATTGATAGTTGCCGCAATGACTTTTTATTTAAGCAGTTACGTTATTCCGGAAGACAACCGCGTGCGCCTCGAATTTTCCGACCAATACATCAAAAAGAAAAGCAGCGACTACGCTCGCAACGTACAAATGGAGGTCGAGCCAAACGTGGTAATGTATTTGGAACGTTACGAAGACAGCCGGAAAAAAGGCTACGGTTTTTCGCTCGAAAAGTTTGACCGGAAAAAACTCGTATCGCGTATGACCGCCGGCAGTATCGAATACGACAGTTTAAATAATTGGCACATAGAAAATTACATCATCAGAACGTTTGACGGACTGAGTGAAAAATTGACAAAAGGCGATAAAATTGACAGCGTTATTAATATGCAGCCTGCCGATTTTTTGATAAATCCGGGAATGCAGGAACAAATGAGCCTGAGCGAACTGAACGCCTACCTCAAAAAGCAAAAATCACGCGGCATCGGCAATATCAAAGAGTTTGAACTCGAATACCACCGCCGTTTTGCTTTCCCCCTTGCAGCGTTTATCCTCACACTTATCGGCGTGTCGCTCTCTTCGCAGAAAAAACGCGGCGGAATGGGCATTAATATCGGTTTCGGCATTCTGTTAAGTTTTTCGTACATTATGTTTTCCACCATTTCATCGACTTTTTCCCTCAATGGCAATATGCCGCCCATCTTGGCGATGTGGATACCTAACTTTATTTATTTGCCGATAGGGATTATTTTGTATATGCGTGCGCCAAAATAAATATGAAATATGAAATTTCAAGTCATTGCCGGAATATTAGTGCGGATTTTATCCATTTCCGCGTTGGCATTAGCCGCTTGCATTCCTGTTGCCGCTTATTTCGGCGAAAGCGTGTCGGTTTTTGCTTTTTCGGCGGGCATTGCGGCGGCTACGGCACTTGTGCTTCACTTTTTTACACGCCATAAAAACATCGCTTTCAGCAAGCGCGAGTCATTTCTGTCCGTAGGCTTGGCGTGGATTGCCATTTCCTTTGTCGGTACGCTACCCTACCTCATTTCCAGCACTATACCTTCTTTTACCGATGCGCTTTTCGAGTCCGTTTCGGGCTTTTCCACCACCGGCGCGTCTATTTTCACAGATGTTGAAAGCCTGCCGAAATCCATTCTTTTTTGGCGCAGCCTCACCAGTTGGATTGGCGGTATCGGTATCATTATGCTGGTCATCGTGGTGATGCCCTCGTTGAAAATGGGCAACTATCAAATGTTTTCGATGGAATCTTCGTTGCAAGAGCGCGTTACGCCGCGTTTTAAATCGTTGGGATACAGAATTTTAATGATTTACATTTTTCTTACGGCACTCAATACCGCATTGTTGCATTTGGGCGATATGCCGCTGTTCGACAGCCTTTGCCACGCATTGAGTACAATGGCAAGTTGCGGCTTTTCCACCAAAAACGCAAGTTTTATGGATTATTCGCCATACATTCAGTACGTTACTACCCTATTTATGATTTTCTCGGGTGTCAATTTTACTGTTTTTTATTTCCTTTTCAAAGGCAGATTCAGCAAAATAAGGGACAATGAAGAACTGCGATATTACCTGCTGTTTATCCTCGTTTCGGGAGTGATTGTCGCCGCCATTCTTGTTTTCCGCAACCAGCGCGACCTCGAAACCGCCCTGCGTGAGTCATTTTTTCAAATCGTTTCCGTGCTGACCACCACCGGTTTTTCGAGTGCCGATTACCTGTTTTGGCACAAAAGCGCGTGGGTTTTCATTGCGATTGTGTCCATTTGCGGCGGCTGTATGGGCAGCACGTCAGGCGGCATCAAAATGGGCAAAACCATTATTTTAATCAAAAATATCCAACAACAATTCCGCAATTTCACGCACCCAAACTCGGTAAGAAAAATTACGCTGAACAAAAAAATCATTTCGCAAGACGAAAATAACGCTGTGATTTCTTTTATTGCGCTCTATTTTTTGTCCATCGCAGCGGGCAGCGTCATTCTGCTGTGTTTCAATATTGATGTGCAAACGGCGGTCAGTGCTGTTGTTTCGTGTATCGGTTGTGTAGGTCCCGGTTTCGGCACAGTGGGTCCCACAGGCAATTTCGCCCATCTGCCCGATGCTGTCAAACTGTTGCTTTCCTTTTTTATGATACTTGGCAGATTGGAATTTTATACGATTTTGATTTTGTTTTTGCCTGCGTTTTGGAAGAGGTAGCACGCTGATAACGCAGATTTGAGGGATTTTCGCAGATTTTCTCGATATATATGCCAAATTTATAATTTATTTTTAATTTTATAAACCACTGATTTATAGCAAAATATTTATTTCTTTTCTGGATTGCTTCGTTCCTCGCAATGACGGGAAACACAAGGTTTGTAAGTACCACCGAACCATAGGAGTACCGTCATTGCGAGGAACGAAGCAATCCAGAAAAATAAAATTCAGGCTTACCCCACAAATTAAGAACCCGCAGACAATCAATGATTATCTGCGGTTTATCTTAAAAATCTGCGTTATCTGCGTGCTTATTTCTTCACCTTATCCACAACGGCTTTGAATGCCTGCGGGTGGTTGGCGGCTAAGTCTGCCAGCACTTTGCGGTTGATTTCGATGCCTGCTTTGTGGAGTGCACCCATCAGTTGCGAGTACGACAAACCTTCTTGGCGTGCGGCGGCGTTGATACGCTGTATCCACAGTGCGCGGAAGTTGCGTTTTTTGGTACGGCGGTCGCGGAAAGCGTATTGCAGACCTTTTTCCCAAGTGTTCTTGGCTACTGTCCAAACGTTTTTGCGTGCGCCGAAATAACCTCTGGTAAGTTTTAAAATTCTTTTTCTTCTTGCTCTTGAAGCAACGTGATTTACTGAACGTGGCATAATTTTTTTTGTTTTTGATTGTTAGCGTTGCAATCGTCTTGTTGCAATCTTTTTGCTAAACATTCGGTTAATAAAAATTTTGTTTCTCTCTAAAAATTAAAAGGTTACGCAATGCAAAGCAGTTTCTTAACATTCTTCACATCAGCACTGGCAATGAGCGTGTCGAGCGTCAGGTTGCGTTTCTGCTTGGTTGTTTTCTTCGTCAGGATATGACGTTTGAAAGCGTGCTTTCTTTTAATTTTCCCTGTTCCGGTAAGGGCAAACCTCTTTTTGGCACCGGAATTAGTCTTTAATTTTGGCATTTTGTTTAGTAATTTTGTTTGTTTAAAAAATATTCTTTTTTCAGCCCGCAAAGGTACAATGTTTTTTCTTATGGGCAAAATTATTTTGAGTGTTTTTTTGTCTGAACTGTGATTTTAATATGATTTCTATGATTGCCCTGTTTTTTCGCTTCTGCGTAAACGGGAGTATTCAATTATTCTTTTATGATTTTTACTTCTGTACGTCTGTTCCGTTGTCTTCCATCCGGATTATCTGAGCCATCAAGATTTTGGTTTGGCGCAACAGGCATTGTTGCACCGTAGCCTTTGGCTATAACTCGATTTGGTAATATCCCTTTGGAAATCAAATAACTTCGGACACTTTCAGCACGAGCCTGCGAAAGCCTTAAATTGGTTTCGTCTAAACCTTTATTGTCAGTATGTCCGGCAATTTCTATTTCAATATTTGTTTTTATTTTCATTACCTCAACTAAATCGTTGAGTATTTTATATGAACTTGCCCGTAAAGTCGCTTTGCCGAAATCATATTCTACATTTTCAAGTACTACCTCTTTCCCCTGTTCAAAAGACAATTTCAAATCTATTGTAAAAAGTCCTTCTTCATTGGGAACAATAAGGTTATCGTATTTAACATCTTGCGTTATATTTTTGTAAATTATCTCATATGTATCGCCTTTGGGTACAAGTAACGACAATTTGCCTGTGTTGTCAGTATGTCCCTTGTATTTCTTTTTGTCTTTTTGAGCCGTTAATATAACAATTTCACCTACAAGTGCTTTACTTTCAAAATCGGTAACAATAATATTAAGTAACGCCTTATCTTTGGTTGGCTCTAATTTCTGTGCTTGTGCTGAAATACCAATTATGGTAGCCAACAAGTAAATAATCAATCTTGTTTTCATAAATAAAAATCAATATTATTAGTACAAGTATCTATTCTTTAATGAATTAAACAAATTATGCTATTATTATTCCAAAATGATAACATTTATTTCTTTGAGTTTGGCAAAATCACACTTGAGCCGATTTGCAATCGGCATATTGTAATTCACTAATATACTGCATTTTATTTGTTTTTCTTTAATGTTTTACCGACACGCAATTACAAATCGGTGCAAGCGAGCTATTCAACCACCTCAAGTACAAAAGATAAATTCATTTCACCTCCTACAATTAAATAACCATCTTTATTCGGAAATACAAGCGTTATATACATTTTACCTATTTTTTGGGGTGTAATTACAGAAGGAAATCTATCCGGGTCTTCTTTATTCTTTTCAATGTTATTGGGAACATTGACTAATATCCTATATATAGAAGGATGTACTTTTTCCACAATAGTACGAATTTTATATGTTTCCCCAATTTTTAGTACTTTTGGATTTCCTTCTATTTCCAGTTTTGCAGGTAAATGTATAAAATCAGGCATTCCTTTAGTTCTGATTACATAATGTCCAGTATCTATACGACCAATCCATTTCAATACACCATCACTGAAATACTCTTTCCACTCCCCATTCTGAGTACCATCTTCTAATACAGTTCCCTCTGATTCAACAACTCCATTTTTATAGTAAACTGTACAATGGTAAGTTTGTTTTTGTTCATCAACCAAGTACGTTTCATACCACAATTTTCCTGAATCGTAATAGAATTTTTCAGTTTTATTGTTAGTACAAGCGAATAAAAACAATAGCAGTATATTTATTAAGAAATAATTTGCTTTCATCTTTTAGATATGTGTTTCCCCGCTCGCGTAGATTTGCAATAAGGAGTGTTGTAATTCACTAATATACTGCATTTTATTTGTGTTTCTTTAATATTTTACCGACACACCAATAGCAAATCAGTGCGAACGGGTTAATATTAAAATTTTACCACTTTCGGCTCGCCCGAAAAGGAAGAAATGGTAGCAACGGCATCTTGCAGATGCACTATAAACGTGTTACGTTTAACGCGTCGTATTCGTTAGGTAATTAATCAAAACAAATCCGAATGTGTCCCACTGTTGCTTAAAACTAAAACCAATTCTATGTCATTTTGTTTCCAAATAAGCAACCAATCAGGCTGAACGTGGCATTCCCAAATTTCTTCATTGGAGGCTTTTGAAATGCCGTACAATTTATGCGACCGATATTTTTCTTCCAAATTCTCGCCACGAGCCAATGTTGTAACAACATTTTCAAGCAAATCCAAATCTAAATTTCGCTTGTAACAAAGGTCAATATCTTTTTTGAAAGTATTTGAGGCAATCAAATGATACACAAAACCTTCTTTTTCAGCCAAAGAACGAAAAAACTCTTTGCGCGTTTTACGTTTTTTCTTTGGAGTATCGTTCATTTTTTCGGACCATTTATATAAAATACATTACCCTGCTCAATATCACGCATTGATTGCTCAAAGCGTGATAAACGCGGGGTTTCTTCCTTTTTGAACAAACCTAAGGAAAGCAACAAATCCAATGCTTTTTGCGTTAAAGAATTGCTTTCATCATAAGTTAAAACTATTGTGTTCATAGTTATTCATTTTTTCTATTTTTTCTTCTTCGGCGAAAGCATTATTATCATTCGCTTGCCTTCGAGAATGGGCATAGAATCTACTTTGGCGTACTCTTCCAAGTCGTTGGCAAAGCGCAGGAGTAGCACCTCGCCCTGCTGTTTGAAGAGAATGGAACGCCCTTTGAAGAAGACGTATGCCTTCACTTTGTTGCCGTCCTGCAAAAAGCCCTGCGCGTGTTTCAACTTGAAGTTGTAGTCGTGGTCGTCTGTCTGCGGACCGAAACGAATTTCCTTTACAACGATTTTCGTTGCATTGGCTTTCAACTCTTTTTCGCGCTTTTTCTGTTGATACAGGAATTTTTGGTAATCCACTATTTTGCACACGGGCGGCTCGGCGTTTGGCGAAATTTCCACCAAATCAAGCCCCTGTTCGTCGGCGATGTGCAATGCCTGCGCCAATGAATAAACACCCGGTTCTGCAATGTTGTCGCCCACCAAGCGCACCTCTTGGGCGCGGATTTTTTCATTGATTTTATGAGCCTCTTCTTTGGGCTTAAATCCTCGTCTAATGAAAGGTTTAGGTTGTGTTGCGATAAGAAAGTCCTCCTAAATTAAGTTTAAATGGTTAATTGTAACTTGTTAATAAATTATTAATTATTTTTCCACGCATTCATCATTCTATCGACTTCTGCGTTTAAATTTTCGGCAAAGGTAGTGATTTTCATAATACCTTTATCGCCTTCGCCGTGTTTTCTTACTGAAATTTCGTTATTTTCTTCTTCTTTTTCGCCGACAATGAGCAAATATGGCGTTTTTTTCATTTCGTTGTCGCGGATTTTGCGCCCGATTTTCTCGTTGCGCTCATCTACGAACACGCGAATATCCTGCTCTTCGAGTTGCGCAGCAACGCGGTTGGCGTAATCGTTGAATTTTTCGCTAATGGGCAATATCGCTACCTGTTCGGGTGTAAGCCACAGCGGAAATTTGCCGCCGGTATGCTCTATCAGCACGGCTACAAAGCGTTCCATCGAGCCAAACGGTGCGCGGTGTATCATCACGGGGCGGTGCTTTTGGTTGTCCGCGCCGGTGTATTCGAGTTCAAAACGCTCGGGCAGGTTGTAATCCACCTGAATGGTGCCGAGTTGCCAACGTCTGCCGATGGCATCTTTCACCATAAAATCGAGTTTTGGACCGTAAAACGCTGCCTCGCCGAGTTCCACACGGGCATTAAGACCTTTTTCTTCGCAAGCCTCTATGATGGCGCGTTCCGCTTTTTCCCAATTTTCGTCTGTGCCAATGTATTTTTCGCTGTTATTCGGGTCGCGCAATGAAATTTGCACCTCATATTCTTTGAAATCAAGGGCTTTGAAGATAATGAAAATAATATCCATTACTTTGAGGAACTCGCCTTTCAACTGGTCGGGGCGGCAGAAAAGGTGCGCATCGTCTTGCGTAAATCCGCGAACGCGCGTCAATCCGTGCAACTCGCCGCTTTGCTCGTAGCGATACACCGTGCCAAATTCTGCAAAACGCAACGGCAGGTCTTTGTACGAGCGCGGCGAAGTTTTGTAAATTTCGCAGTGGTGCGGGCAATTCATCGGTTTGAGCAAAAACTCTTCGCCTTCTTCGGGCGTGTGTATCGGCTGAAACGAGTCTTTGCCGTATTTGGCATAGTGTCCGGAAGTTACATACAGTAATTTATTGCCGATGTGCGGCGTGATGACCTGCAAATAGCCAAATTGCTTTTGGATTTTACGCAAATATTGTTCCAAGCGGTCGCGCAACATTGCGCCTTTGGGCAACCACAGCGGCAAGCCCTGCCCTACGTTTTGCGAGAAAGCAAAAAGTTCAAGTTCTTTGCCCAATTTGCGGTGGTCACGCTTTTTGGCTTCTTCGAGCAACACGAGATATTCGTCAAGCAGTTTCTTTTTCGGGAAAGTGATGCCGTAAATGCGGTTTAACTGCTTGCGTTTTTCATCGCCGCGCCAATATGCACCCGCCACGCTGAGCAGTTTTATTGCTTTGATGGGCGCGGTATTGGGCAAGTGCGGTCCTCGGCAGAGGTCGGTGAAATCGCCCTGCGTGTAGGTGGTTATCGTGCCGTCTGCCAACTCGCTGATGAGTTCGGTTTTGTAGGTTTCGTTGCGGTCGCCAAAAAATTTGAGGGCATCGGTTTTGGTGATGTCTTTGCGATTAAGCGTTTCGCCGCGTGCCTGCAATTCTGCCATTTTTGCCTCAATAACAGGTAAATCGCTTTCTTTGATGGGGTTGTCGCCGTTATCCACATCGTAGTAAAAACCGTTTTCGATGGCGGGACCGATGCCGAATTTGATGTTCGGGTAAAGTTCTTGCAACGCCTCTGCCAAAAGGTGCGCGGAGGTGTGCCAAAATGCGTGCTTGCCTTCGACATCGTCAAATTTGTACAACTTAATGCTTGCGTCTTCGTTGATGGGGCGCGACAAGTCCCAAGTTTCGCCATTGACGCCGACCGCCAGCACGTCTTGCGCCAAGCGGGGGCTGATGCTTTCGGCGATTTGCAGTCCGGTAACGCCCGCTGCAAACTCGCGCACCGAATTATCGGGGAAAGTTATTTTTATCATTATATTATAAATGTATCTAATTTTCAGGCTGCAAAGATAAATATTTTTACTCAAAAACAAAAGAAGACAAGAAATTATACTTGTCCTTTGACTGTGAAATTCTTAAAAATCAATGGTATTTATTCTTTCGGGCGAAACAACAAAGATATTTGCATATTTTGCAAAATCACGTTTATTTCTTGTAACAAAATAAGTGCATTTTGCTTTTCTGCCTATGATGTATTGTATATTATCTTCAATATCCGTTTCTTCCAGCCTCATTGCTTTTTCAATATCTTCCGGCGAAAATGCCAGAATTGTGAATTTTGACAGCAATATTTGCAAACGTTTACGGAGTTCCTTATCGCCCAATTTCTTTTGAAACATTGAAGATAATTGTGCAAAAGTTAAGGAAGATATGAATATTTGCTTTTTGTGTAGATTTTTCAATTTATACAAATACTGCAAACATTCATCTTCTTTGTGCTTGTTTTCGTGCCACGCGCCAACAATTATATTTGTATCAACAAATACATTCAATGTTTTTGTCATTGCAGTATAACGGGTTTGTATTGATTAAGTTCAACCGGCGTGAGCAAATCCAAATGCCTGTCTATCCAACCTGCTAATGCGGCTTTGTAAATATCGGATTCCCGAACATTTGCCCGCTTAAACAATGTTTTCTTCAAATCGTCTTTCAATGTTTTTGTTTCCATAATTTAGTTTTTTTCTGCTTGCAAAAATAGATATTATTTTTCTTTCTTCAAAATTTATTTTTTCTTATCATTTACTCCAACAAATCCGGTCGCAAAATTTTAGTTCGTTCCAAAGATTGTTCCATTTCCCATTCGTGGATTTTGCGCTCGTGTCCCGAAAGGAGTATGTCGGGGACACGCCAACCGTTGTATTCGGCGGGGCGGGTATAGACGGGCGGGGCGAGGAGGTTGTCCTGAAAACTGTCGGAGAGGGCGGACTGCTCGTCTGAAATCGCGCCCGGAATGACGCGCACAATGGCGTCTGCCATAATCGCCGCTGCGAGTTCGCCGCCCGTGAGGACAAAGTCGCCAACGGATATTTCGCGGGTAATGAAATGCTCGCGTATGCGGTGGTCAATGCCTTTGTAATGCCCGCAAAGAATGATGATATTGTTCAACAACGACAGCGAATTTGCCATTCGTTGGTTGAATTTCTCGCCATCGGGACTTGTGTAAATGATTTCATCGTAATTTCTTTGGCTTTTCAAAAAGGATATGGCGTTATCCACCGGCTCAATTTGCAGCACCATTCCCGCGCCGAAACCAAAGGCGTAGTCATCAACGCGGCGGTGCGGGTCGTTGGTGAAATCGCGCAGGTTATGCACGCAGATTTCGGCGATGCCTTTGTCTTGCGCCCGCTTCAAAATGGAATGATTGAAGGGGCTTTCGAGCAATTCGGGGAGAACGGTGATGATGTCTATGCGCATTGGTTTAGTTCTTTTTTCAACAGTTGGTAAATTTCTTGCCAAGTTTTGAGGTAGAACCCGGTTGATTTTTCGGCGAGTTGTCCGAAGGTGGCGGAAGAAAAGAACAGGTCGGTGGCTTTGTCTTCGTTAAAACCGAAATCAAGCATTAATTGTTCTGTTATTTGTTCGCCTATCAGGTGTAATTCATAATCTATATCATTTTCGGTATCAACTTCGTCAAGCATTTGCAGCGCATTGATTGTACAAAAACAAATCTGGTGTGTTTCTTCGTGGTGTTTCAGCATATCAAGAAACTTGTCTTTGGTTATTTTGCCTTTTAAATAGGCATCTAATGTAAATTGCACTTTATCGTTTGCAACGGGACCTTCCACTATATCATAATCGTGCATTGGCACATCATTTTTCTTATCTCGGTTCATTACCACAAAATCAAGCCATTCTTCATCGTATTTGTCAAAATGTTTTATTTTGCAAATCTGTTTTGCAAACCCCGTTTCGGTATAATCAAATTCTGAAACAAAACCTTTTGCATTGTTTTTTTTACCAACAATATCTGCCCAAATTTCGGCGTGCTGGCGAAACTTTGTAGCATAAAACCCCTGTCCGAAGTCTTTATTCGGATTACATTTCGACAAATCTATTTTGTCTATTTTTGTATAACTGCCGTGATATAGTTTCATTAGCGCAGTCCTCCATTATTACGACAAATGGTGTAAATATCGTGTACTGTCCAAATGACATTGTCGGTATGCAAACCCCACCAATGTTTTGTTAAGAAGTCCCAACCGCCGTATTTCTTCAAATAAAAATAAGCGTCTTGGATTTTCATTTTATATGCCCGCGCAAATTGGGGAATGATAAATAAAATGAAACTTATTTTGTCGCCGGTTGCTTTGTCTATTGTTGTCATACTTAAAAAATTATGGTGCAAAGATATTCATTTTTTACTTCATCAACAATATTTTTCGTGATATATCTTGCTAAACTTCGGCAAAATAAGCACCCGCAGCGACACATCGTAGTTGAGGTAACTCCACACCCAATTCACAAAAACGGTTACTTTGTTCTTATTGCCCACGATGGACATAATGTGTATGACGAGCCACAGCCACCACGCCACGCGCCCTTTGAATTTCAGTTTGCCGATGGCGGCTACGGCGGCGTTCCTGCCGATGGTTGCCATTGTGCCTTTGTCGTTGTACGCAAAAGGCTCAAAAATGTGCTTTCCTTTGGCTTGCTTGTTGAGGTTTTCCGCCAATTTTCGGGCTTGCTGTATGGCGGGTTGCGCGAGTTGCGGGTGTCCGAAGGGGAATTTCTCGGTTTTCATCAATGCCGTGTCGCCGAGGCAAAAAACATTGTCGAAACCCTGCACGCAGTTGCACTCATCTACCTGCAAACGCCCTTTCAGATAGGCGTTTTCGGGAAATCCCGCCAACGAATTGGGCTTTACGCCCGCCACCCAAAAGACGTTGTTCGAGGCGATTTTCGCGCCGTCATTCATTTCCACAATGCCGCCCTCGTAGGATTTTACGGCTTTGTCGTGGTAGAGTATCACGCCGCGCTGACGGAGGGTACGCGCCACTTCTTCCGATGCCTCTACGGACATTGCGGCAAGCAGGCGAGGCGAGGCGTCAATGAGGTGTATTTCCATCTTTGAGAAGTCGAGTTCGGGATAATCTTTGGGCAAAATGCGTTTTTTCATATCCGCCAACGCGCCCGCCAACTCAATACCCGTAGCACCGCCACCCACGACTACAAAGGTCAATCGCTTGCGCAAATCCTCTTCCGTGCGGGCGCAGAGCGATTCCTCAAAACTGAGCAGAATGCGATTGCGCATCAGCAATGCTTCGGACACGCTTTTGAGCGCAAAGGTGTTTTCGCGCAGGCTTTCGTCGCCAAAATAATTGGTGTCGCAGCCCGTTGCCACCACGAGGTAGTCGTAATGTATCGTGCCGATGGTGGTTTCCAGCGCGTTATGCTCAGGCACGGCGCGAACTGCCTCGCAACGGCGGAAGTGGAAATCGGGGTGCCGCTGGAATGCCTTGCGGTGCGGATACGAGATGCTGCTCGGCTCCAAACCCGCCGTTGCCACCTGATACAGCAGGGGTTGGAATTGATAATAATTTACCTTATCCACCAACACGATTTGGTAGTGTTTCGGGCTGATTTTCTTGGAAAGTTCCAATCCCGCAAAGCCGCCGCCTACAACTACTACGCGCTTTTTCCCTTTTTTGGGGGGTATGTTTGCTATGTTTTGCATAATGTTTCTTTTTGGTGGTGCAAAGGTAATGCTTTTTTTGTAGGGGCGGAAGATTTTTTGCTCTTTTATTTAAATCCGTTAATAAATCCGTTGGTTTTGACCAACGGATTATGGATAAACTTTTCCAAAGTTTGAAATTTTGAAAAAGTTCTCTTTTGTCGAATAAAAATACAAAATAAATCGAATTATTCTGCGACCGCACGGACACTAAAGCCGCGTTTGCGGTAGTCGTCCCAACCTGCGCTGCCGCTGTCGCTGTCGAAGTTCAAGCGGTACGCGAGGTCACTGTCGTACTGCGTACTGCTCCAATAGAGGCCGTAGCCTGCGAGGCCGAGCGTGCCGTCATTGTAGACCCGGCCGCCTGCGGCAGGCAGGAAGAGGCTGTTGTTAGTAGTTTTGTCCGTAAATTTACAACCGCTTACGCCGTTTTGAGTTGTCCATTCGCTTGTTACTTTTGCAGTATCAAACAGAGTTCTTTGTTCTTCTGTTGTTGGCACACGCCAACCGGCAGGGCTGGGGTCGTTGGCTTTTTCCCAAGTTATGCCGGCAGCAGCAGTATTAGACCAACCAATTACACTGCCGGTAGCCGCCCACGCTAATCTTCTGTTCCATTGATAGAATTTGCCTGCGCTTTCAGGAGTAGCGGCAAACTTACCCGGCTCATCTACATTGCGAGTTGCCCATTTAATGCCGTTGATTACTACGCCTGCGTCAGTAGTAGCAGAGTCGATTGGTGTAACAGGGTCAGTAGGGTCAGTAGGGTCTGTGGGCGTTTCTTTCTTCGGCTCGTCTTTATCGTCGCCGCAAGAGTTAAATACTACGGTTGCCGCGCTCACTGTGAGCAGCAATCCAATGCTTAAGAAAATCTTTTTCATTGTTTTTTTTGAATTTAAGAAATTAGTAATATGATTATTTGGTTTTATTCGGGCTATAAATAAAAAGTTCTACTCTTTTTGCATAAAAAAGAGCAGAACAATATGTTTTGGGAAGTATTTTTGAGGTTGCACACATTTTTTTGTTATTTTGTTGGTGCAAAGGTAAATGTTTTTTTTATAATGCAAATAAAAAAAGAGGATTTTTTTTAAATCCTCTTTTGGTTTTACCCCTAAATCCCCTGAAGGGGATTTAGGGGTGTATTTACCTGTTTATTTTTTCCCACTCTGGATTGCTTCGTTCCTCGCAATGACGGACAGCACAACGTTTGTAAGCCCTACCGAGCAATGTTAGTTCCGTCATTGCGAGGCGGTGCATTGAGCGCAGTCGAAATGTCCGAAGCAATCCAGAAAAAAAATCAAAACAGTATTTTAATCATAATTATTTGCCTCATCGCGGTCGAATTTAAAGTTTTTGGTGTCAAAAGAATATTTATTCAGCAACGTGTTCAGTTTCTCTTTACTGTTTTCCTTTGCCATTTCTTTTTTCTTCTTCAAAACCCTCTTCCCCACCAACCAAACAACCGCCAAAACAAACAGCACCATCAGCCCGATGCTAAGTTCGTGCGAATATTTTTGTATCACGTCAGCTTGTCCGTGCGCCAGATAGCCGAGCAGTGCCAGGCAACAGTTCCACAGCCCCGCGCCGATAAAAGTATAGAGCGCAAAGGCAGCAAAATTCATTCGGGCAAAACCCGCAGGAATGGAAATCAGGTGCCGCACCACAGGGATAAACCTGCCCACAAAGGTAGATACCTTGCCGTGTCGGTTAAAATAATCTTCGGCGCGTTGCAGTTTCTCGCTGCTGAGCAAGAACAGATGTCCGATTTTGCTGTCCGCAAATCGGTACAAGAGCGGTCGCCCGAGCAACATTCCCAGAACGAGATAATTGACCATTGCGCCAATCAACGCCCCGATGGTGCCGAAGAGTATGACCAGAAAGATGTTCAGGTCGCTCTCCGGTTTCGAGGCGATATAAGCCGCCGGCGGGATAACAAGTTCCGATGGCACCGGCAAAATGGAACTCTCGGCAGCCATCAGCAGCGTTATCGAGCCGTAATTCATATTGTTCTCGTACCAATGCTCCACCTTGCCGAACAGCGATGTCGTGTCGCTGCTCTGCGCACTCAACGCGCTTGCAAAAATGATTGCTGAAAATAAAATTGAAATTCTTTTCATTTGATTTATAGTATTAGTCTTCGTGTTTCTTCGTGCCTTCTTCGTGTTTCTTCGTGTAACAAAATTCATTACACGAAGATACACGAAGAAAGCACGAAGATACACGAAGTTATTTTTCCGCCGGATTCATCACCACCTCTACCCTATTCTTTTGTCCAAATATTTGCGCAGCAAACACTTTTACATCTTCCGCCGTTATCGCATTCAGAGTCGTTTCATAGTCCGTAGCCAAGTCCAGCGAAGTAAAGCCGAGTTCTTCCAGTGCGCCGAGCCAATAGCCGTTTTCGGCTTTGCTCTCTTTTATTTTCTTCTGCATAAACTCCTTCACTTTGGCAAAATCTTCGGGGCGCACCCCATCGGCAGTCACGCCGTCTATCTCCGCATAAACGATTTTCAGCAACTTATCCACAATCGCGGGGTCGGTGTCGAACATAATTTGCAAATTAAACATCGGATAAGGATACTTTGCCACATCGCCGCGCACCCGCACGCCATACGTTCCGCCCTCTTCCTCGCGCACCTTTTCGGTATAAACAATGTTCAGGCATTGATACAAAATATCCAACGTAATACTATTTCGCAATGTATAGTCGCACGAGCCGTTGTAATACACAAAAGCAGTCGTTTTCGCCGTTTCCATCGGTCGGGCAAAAACATTTTCCTTTATCCCTTGCGCAGGATACAGTTTCACATCGCGGAAAGTTTCCTTAGCCTTCTCTTTGGGCAATGCGCCGAGATATTTTTCAATCAACGTCTGCACACTGTCCGGCGAAATATTACCCACAAACGTAAAAGTAAATTGGTCGGCATTCATAAACCGCTCGCGATACATCTGCATTGCGCGGTCATAATTCACACGGTCGAGCATTTCATATTTCAGGCGCAAGCGGCGCGGGTGCTTGTTGTAAAGCGTGCTGTTTATCGTATCCACAAGCGTAGTAAAGGGATTGGTTTCCGCGTTTTGCAGTTCCGTGCGTTTGCGCGACAGATACGCCTCGTAAGCCTCGCGGTCAATGCGTGGCGCGGTCAGGTAAAGATACGCGAGTTGCAACATCGTTTCCAAATCTTTGGGAGCGCACGAGCCGTTCAGTTCCTCCGCCCGCAACGAAATCGAAGGGCTGATGTTCGCCTTCTTTCCCGCAAGTGCTTTGGTCAAGTCCGTTTTGCTAAACTCGCCCACGCCGCTCAAATTGATTAAATCGTTCAGCAGGCTGATAGTCGGCATATCCTTTTCGTCGAGCAGCGACTCGCCCCCGAAACTTTGGGCTTTCAGCAATATCTGGTTTTGCTTATAGTCCGTTTCTTTGAAAATCACTTTAATGCCGTTGCTCAAAGTCCATTCCACCGCGCCAAATGCGTAAGGCTCTTTCTTTTTCACCTTACCCGCTTTGGGCAATTTCTTGATTAATTTCGTATCAACCACTTTGTCTATGTAGGGCGACACGCTGTCCGCGAGGGCTTTCGTATATACATTAATAATATGTTCTTTCGTGGGAATGTCCAAACCCTCCTTTTCGGGCATCATCAGCAGAATAACCGTGTTTGTGTCCATACTGAAAAGTCCGCTGACAAGTTCCACCGTTTCAAGCGGCAATCTGTCGGCTATCGCGTTGTTGAAATTATACTCAAACTCAATACCCGGTGCAGGCTCATTGTCAAGAAACAAACGCACATATTCGCGCACATATTCATTATTTTTCCCTTTATCCCTTTCATTATAAGCATTTTCAATCTGTTTCAGATAATCGGCTTTGGCGCGGTCATACTCCGTTTGTGTGAAACCGTATTGTTTCATACGTTTGGTTTCCTGCGTGATGAGCGTCAATGCCTCGTCAATTTTTCCCTCTTTACAAGCCGCATAAGTATCATAAGCATCTTTTGTTTTCGACAGAAAAAACTCGCCGTTATCCGCCGCCGCATAAGTAAAAGGCGCATCAGGCTTTTGCAAAACTTCCTGATAGCGGGCGTTTATCATCATATCCATTATGTTGCGCAGAAACAAGAAGGTCATATAATTCATATCATTTTTAAGCGAATCGGGCGTAGTTTCATATTTATGAAAAATAATAAAACTCGTGCTTGTCGCCTCTTTGTCCGAAACAACGCTCACCACCGGCTCTTTGTTGTCCGAAACCGGAAAATAAACCCTTTTTGCAGGATTTTTAGGCGCGGAAATATCAGCAAAAATCGTTTTAATGCGGTTTTCCATCGAATCCACATCAAAATCGCCCACCACGATAATCCCTTGCAAATCGGGGCGATACCACTTGTGGTAATAATCGCGCAATTCATCGTATTTGAAATTATCCACAACGGACATCAGCCCAATGGGCAAACGGTGTCCGTAGCGGTCGCTGCCGTATATTTCGGGCAGGGATTTCTCTATCATACGGCTTTGGGCGTTGTTGCGCGTGCGCCATTCCTCGTGGATAACGCCGCGTTCTTTGTCGATTTCCGCATCTTCGAGCGTGAGGAAACTCGACCAGTCGTGCAGTATCAGCAGGCACGAGTCCATCAGCCCCTGCCGCGCGGGCACGTTGCAGATGTTATACACCGTTTCATCAACAGAGGTGTAGGCATTAAGGTTTTCGCCGAACTTCACGCCGTTTTTTTCCAGATAATCGCGCAACGAAGTACTCGGAAAATTCTTCGAGCCGTTGAACGCAATGTGTTCCAGAAAGTGCGCCAGTCCGCGCTGGTTTTCCTCTTCGAGGATAGAGCCGACTTTCTGCGCGATGTAGAAATCGGCGCGGTTTTCGGGCAGTTTGTTGTGCCTGATGTAGTAGGTCAAACCGTTGGACAGTTTGCCGGTACGCAGTTTTGCGTCTTGCGGGAGGGGCTGCGCCTGTGCAGATATTGCGCAGGCGAAACAGAGGAATAAAAATATTTTCTTCATAATCCTTAAAATAATGCGCAAAGGTAGATATTTTTCGCGAAAATCAGTGTAATTTTGCGTTCAAAAAAAACAACGAAATGATTTTCCAAGAAAACACCCCCATCGCCAACACTTTCGGCATCAACACCCAAAGCCGTTATTTTGCCGAATACAAAGATATATCCGAGTTGCAAGAAATTTTAAACTCGGATATTTTCAAAAAAAATAAATTTCTGCACATCGGCGCAGGCAGCAACTTGCTGTTTTTGTCCGATTTCAACGGCGTTATTTTACATTCCAAGATACAGGGGATTACAGAATGTAGGGGCGTTGCGAGCAACGCCCACTATGCCGATGAAGTTTTCCTGCGGGCAGGTGCAGGCGTGCTGTGGGACGATTTCGTAAAATATACCGTTGAAATGGGCTTTTTCGGTGCAGAAAATCTTTCGCTCATTCCGGGCGAAGTAGGCGCGGCGGCGGTACAAAACATCGGTGCATACGGCGTAGAGGCAAAAGACATCATTTCCGCCGTTGAAACCGTAGAAATCAGCAGCGGCGAAACACGCATTTTCACTAACGAAGAATGCCGTTTTGCTTACCGCGAAAGCATTTTCAAAGACGAAGAAAAAGGAAAATACATTGTTACAAGCGTAACTTTCCGCCTGTCCAAAACGCCCATTTTCCGCCTCGATTACGGCAACCTGTCGGAATGTCCGAAAGATTTGCCGGCAATCCGCGAAACCATCATCAAAATCCGCGAGGAGAAACTACCTGATTACAAAGTGCTTGGCAACGCCGGCAGTTTCTTCAAAAACCCTTACATCTGCATTGCGCACTATGAGGGCTTAAAAAAACACTATCCCACCCTGCCCCATTATCCTGTCAATGACGAAGTGGTAAAAATCCCCGCTGCGTGGCTTATCGAGCAATGCGGCTGGAAAGGCAAATCGCTCGGCAATGCAGCCGTTTATGACAAACAGGCATTGGTCATTGTGAATAAAGGCGGTGCCACTGCACAGGAAATCAAAGCATTATCGGATAAAATAATTGCCGATGTGAAAGGGAAATTCCACATCGACATTTGTCCCGAAGTAAATTTTATTGGGTAGTAGTCTAATAGACGTAACACGTTTCTAAAAACGTGTTACGTCTTTAACAATTCAGACAAAAACCTCAATCACTTCTGCCGTTCCGTCAGGCACAAGTTCAATATCAGTCAATTCGGCAGGTATCAGCACCGTTTCGCCTTTCGTTATCGTTTCTTCGCCGTCAGGGCAGTGGATTTTCGCGCTGCCGTTGGTGCAAATCAGTATCACAAAACTGTCCAACTCGTAATAATCTCGTGCCAAAGGCCGGTCTATTTTCAATTGGTTGATGTTGAAAAACGGCGTGCGGATTATTTCGTTTTCCGCATTTTTCTTGCTGCCGTACAGCGTCTTATCGTTTTCCGAGAAATCGAAATTGATGGCATCAAGCGCAAGTTCCGTGTGCAATTCACGGGTATTGCCCTTGCTGTCCGTGCGGTTGTAGTCGTAAATACGGTAGGTAACATCAGAAGTCTGCTGAATTTCCAAAATCACGTTGCCCTTCCCTATCGCGTGTACTTTGCCCGCCGGAATGTAGAACACATCGCCTTTGCTCACATTGTGCCACTTCATAACCTCGCTCAACGTGTTGTTTTCGAGATGTTTGAGGTATTCCTCTTTGCTTATCGGCTTGGCAAAACCCGAAATCAGTTTTGCATCAGGCTCTGCATCAAGCACGTACCAAATCTCGGTCTTGCCATAGGAATAGTGGCGTTTCAGTGCCAAATCATTGTCGGGGTGAACTTGTATCGACAAATCGTCATTCGCATCAAGAAACTTGATGAGCAGCGGAAACGTGTTGCCAAACGCCTCATACACGTGGTCGCCCACGAGGTCGCCCATATACACCTCAATCAGTTCGCGCAACGTGTTTTCGCGCAAAAAACCGTTGGTTACAACCGACACATCGCCCTCCACATCAGAGAGTTCCCAACTTTCGCCCACATCTTGCAAGGGCGAAAAATCTTTATTGAAAAGCGTTTTCAACTTTTCCCCACCCCAAATTCTTTCTTTGCCGATGGACTTAAATTTTAATGGATACAACATTTTGAATTAATAATTGAATAAATGAATAATTGAATAAATGAAAATGATTAAGTAGTAATTAAAAGTTAATGTAATATTTCTTTGCGCCTTTGCGTTTCAGCGTACTTAGCGTTTAGTATGAATAAAAATAAGTTTTATACTAAACGCTAAGTTCGCAAAGTTGCAAAGTCGCGAAGTTCTTTTTACTTGTAAAATATAACATTAGAAGTTATCAATCACTCACATCAATCATTCTTTTATTCAATTATTCATTTATTAGATTTAGTCTCTTCTTCCCAAATAAATCCAAACATAATACACCAAAGTCGCCAACGAACTGAGCGCAGCCACCACATAAGTATAAGCCGCCGTGCGAAGGGCATCTTCGGCTTTGTCGTGTGTGGCAACGTTGGTAATGCCTGCGCCGTTGAGCCAAATCAGAGCGCGTTTGCTCGCGTTGATTTCCACCGGTAAAGTAATGAAACTGAACAGCGTAGTGCTGGCAAACAGGATTATCCCCGCCAAGAGCAGATAGGGAAAACTTTGCACCAAAATAATGCCCGCGAGCAATACCCACGACATATATTTGGAGGCGAAACTGACGGCAGGCACAAGTTTTGAGCGCAAGGTCAGGAACTCATAAGCCTGCGCGTGTTGCACGGCGTGTCCGCACTCGTGGGCGGCTACGGCAGCGGCGGCAATGCTGTTGCTCGCATACACGCCCTCGCTCAAATTCACGGTTTTGTCGGCGGGGTTGTAGTGGTCGGTCAGCCTGCCGGGCGTGTGGAGTACTTTTACATCGTAAATACCGCTGTCGTTCAGCATTTTTTCTGCCACATCGCGACCGGTCATTCCGTTGGGAATGGGAATTTTTGAATATTTTTCAAATTTTGAAGTCAGTCGTTTTTGTATAATCCAACTGATTAAGGCGAATGCGCCGAAAATAATCCAAATAATAGGAAGATTCATATTCTTTAGTTTTAATTGTTTAGTGATTGTACTTGCAAATTGTGTGCCAATAATGATTGACTGCGCCGCAAAGGTACAACTTTATTTTTATTCGGAAAAAGAAATTCCATTTTTTGAGAAATGGAATTTCTTTTAGGAAAATCTTTTCCTGTTTTAGACGTAACACGTTTTCAAAAACGTGTTACGTCTTGTTTCAAATCTCATTTTTTCACACGCTTCAATCCAAACCAATACCCCACTCCCACCATCAAAGCCCCGCCAACAATATTGCCAAGCGTTACCGGCAGCAGGTTTTTCACAACAAAACTCCCCCAATTCAGGTTAGCGAGGGCTTCGGCAGTCAAACCCGATGCCGCCGCCCAGTCCGCATTGGCTTTGGCGAGAATGCCCGCCGGAATATAGTACATATTTGCCACGCAGTGTTCAAACCCCGATGTGATAAACAGCCCGATGATAAAGAAACAGGCAAGCAGTTTGCCGCTGACATCGTGCGAGGCGTAGGACACCCACACCGCCAAACAAACCAACCAATTGCACATTATGCCCAAGAAAAACGCCGCCTCAAACGACAGCGAAGTTTTGTAAGCCGCAATCTTAATCGTCTGTCCACCAAGCAAAAACGCACCGCTGTTAAACAGATTGGACTTGTTCATCATATAAGCGATGAGCAGGCTGCCGATGAAATTGCCGATATACACCCAAAACCAGTTCGCAAGCATTCTTGACAGGCGGATTTTGCGGTCGAGAATGCCGACAATCATCAGCGAATTGCCGGTAAAAAGTTCGCCGCCCGCCACCACCACGAGCATCAGCCCTGTGCCGAACACCGCGCCCGCCAACACTTTGCCAAGTCCGTAAGTCGCCGGATTGGCAAAGAGGTTGAACGCCGCCATATTCGAGCCTTCGGAGGCAAAAGCAATGAACGCGCCTGCCATTATTGCCAAAACGATTTGCTTGGCAATACCTCTGTCGGCTTTGGCAACGGAAACTTGCGAGGTGTATTCGAGGATTTCGTTGGGGGATTTTGCGGACATAATAATGCTGTTATTTCAGCGGACAAAGATACGATTAATAATTAACATTAGCAATGAATTTCACCCAAAACAATCCGCCTGAATTTTTATTTTTCCAATATTTTATTTCTCAAGCGAACAAGATATTTTTCCTCATTGTTGAATATTAAAAGACCTTCGCCGTCATATTTTAAAATACCGCCTACATCTTCGCTTATACATTCTACCGTTTTGCCCTTAACACGATAAACAGAGTGATTGGTAGAAAAATACAATGTATGATGCACAAAGTCATTGGTCATAGAAATAATACTGTCATTTTCATTCGGTAAAATCAGCAAATTATCTGTTTTCCTGCCGTTTATATCTACAAGTATAATCTTGTTTCCGGCAGCAAAAAGCACATTGCCTTCTAATTCCAACACAGACGTAATAGGTGCGGGATATTCCAACAATGTGAGGTATTTTGCACCTTGCATCAGTACATAGATAACATATTTGTCCTTATCTTTTCCATACAGATACAACACATCTGCACCTGCTTGCAAGCGCATTTCGTTGTCGGGTAAATCGAATAATTTGCTGCGTTTGCCGATACTGTCCAAATAACACAATTCTTTTCCGCAGGCAAACATCAATACATTGTCCGTAGTTATGCTAAAAGCGTTTATTCTTTCCTGCATTTTCTCGGAAAGAGGCAGCATACCGCCCTTACCTAATATGTAAAACTGTTTGTCGGTAGAAAGCAACACAAATCCGTCTGGCGTAATATCCATTGAAGAAACAAAAGAAATTTCTTCAAATGGTTTTAACATTTTGCTGTTCAAAAGTATTTCACAAGAAATCTTTTCGTTTGTTTGTGCCATTCCGTAAAAAGGAAAACAGCAGATAATCAGTAATGTAAATATTTGTTTTCTCATTTGTTCTTATGTTATTAAAATGCTAAAAATCTTCGCTAAGTTGTTTGCGCCATTTTCCTACTTCTTGCCAACCGGTCTGAACAACACTTACCGCTTTATCAAGTCGTTCTAAATCTTTAGCAGCCCGAATAGGCTCTACGCCAGAGTAAACTAAATGTATTTCGCCTGCTTTCCTAAACCCACCTGTCACCGCGCTTACCGGCAAGCCTTCAGCCCAATCGATGAGTTCTTGTTCTAGTTTTTCCCCATTTTCGCCAAAAGCATTTTGCCAAATTTCCTTTGTTGTTACATCATAATATTCACCTGTAATCTGTGATTTTACTATTTTGTAAAGTACTTTGCTGTCTTCTACTGCAAGATTTACAGCAGGAATAGCAACGAATGCCTCCATCGCCCCTGCCAAACCTATGACTGCTTTTGTCGTTCCTGCTATTAAATCAATGTATGGGATTTTGTATTCGATTTTTTGATTTTCAATTGGTCGGCTTTTTCGTTGATAATTCTTTTTCATAGCATCAGCGGCATAATTTGGCAAATAAGGATAATCTTTTCTCGGTGTCATCACAGTATTCAAATCAAAACCCTCATTTTTTTGCTTATGCTTCTGCAAATTATTTATAAAATTATCACCGGAAACACTACCGGCAGTAACGGATACTTCCGGCTGTGTGTTTTGCACAGGCTTTTTTACATTATCGGCAAAAAGAAGTTCATTATTTCCATTTTGATTATAGATGGCATTAAAATCTATATCGGTGTTCACCTGAATGGGGCGGTAGGTGCTTGTTACGGCTTCTAAGGAAGTGTTGGGGTTGCTGCCGGAATTACTGCTGCTACTGCCCGAAGACGAATTACTGCCCGTACAAGGCTGACATTCTACTTTGACTGTGCAATCACCGGAAACCCGAACAGTTTTCCCCGCCAACTGTTGCCTGTGCTGCTCACATTCCTGTTGCGTAGAAAATCCACCTGTACGAGGGTTACCAAGTGCCTTTCTTGTCCCGCTATAACCTAATTTTGCACAACTGATACCACTTGGATTTATGCTATAATCAAAACGCCATTGTCCATAAGCCGCATTGACACAAAATAATAGAATTACCGGAATAATTCTTTTTAAATATTTAATCTTTTTTCTTTTCATATCCATAATCTAAAAATTTACCACAAGTCCCAAACTATTACCGCTTACATTTAAGTTGAATTCCAACTCCGAAAGGGCGTTTTTTCGTTTGTTTTTGTGCAATTCATTGTACATATTGATGGCTTTTTTCCCTTTTTTATTCCCGTTTATCATTATTGGGATTGAAACGCCTAATCCTGCAACACCGGCGATGGTTAACGCTTTACCTATGCTTACAAAATTCTTCATTTTATTCTTTTCCTTTTCTATGTACTTTTCTTTTTGTGCGATTTCATTACTAAAATAACCGCTTGACCAAAGGGAAGGGTAATCTCTTTTTTTACGCTCTATATAATCTTGTAAATTTCTTATTTCTTTGTCATAATCATAACCTCCAGCAATAGCCCAAGACACGCTGCCTATAATGACAGCACCACCTGAAATCTCGGTGAAAGCAAAGCCTGTCCAAAACTGTTTAGAACCTCTTCTGTATTGCTTATATATTTCAGGACAATCTTTAAAAACATTTGTTTTTGCATCTTTTTTATCTATCTTTCTTATATACTTGCCATCACGATATTCCCAAAGTTCTCCCGAAGCAAATCTCACGGGATATTTATTAACAAAGTTTTTATTCATTTTCTCAAAATCCAACACAACAATGCTATCCGCAAGCACTTTTTCGCCTGTCTGCGATGCTGTTTTATGCACAAAATGCAATACTCCCTCAAATTTGTTGCCTGCGGGCATTAGTTTCAGTTCATATATTTTGCGGGTATTTTTTGCAATGTCATTTTCCTGTATGGCGTCAATTATCCCGTTTCCGACAATGCCCAATATACCGCTGTATTGTCCGCCAAAAGTACCAATGTTATAATTCATCAGTCCTCTGTTCAGGTTGTAACTCGCTTGCGAGGGCAAGTAGGTGTTGTCGTCTGTAAAATAAAAGAAATAGCCGCCGTCTTCGGTTGTTTCGGCATAAGCCGTTTTGCTGACAAGATTTGCGGAATATGCCATAGAACTCGGCTCAAGGTCTATCTTGATTTTTCCGGCAATTTCCTGTATGTTCAAGATAAAGAGACAGGGCGCATCGCTATCAATGTTCGATGCCCACCTGCCGATTAAATTTGCCCGCGCTTCTTCTTTCTTGTGCAATGTACCAAATAGATATTCCATTTGGTCAATAACGGCTTGCACTTCGTCTGCATTTTCGGCTTGCGGATTTAGTTGCAAATACTGCTGATACGCTTTGATGGCTTTTTCCACAGCCGATACATCGCCGGTCTTTTTGGCATACGCATCGCCCAACATCATATAAGTGTCGGGAAAATCGGGTGCTAAACGGATAATTTCCTCATAGCGGGAAATGGCATCGTCTATGTTGTTCATTTTCATAGCCATACCTGCCTGATTGTACATCTTCATAATCCGTCTTGTTTCCTCGTCTTGATTGTTTTCCTGCGCATAAGACGAAAGCGCGAGAGTTGTAAAACTCAATAATAAAATTAATTTTTTCATAGTAAAAAAGTGGTTTATAAGGTTAATATAGAGAAAATAAAAAATAGCGTGAAACTTAACTGTTTCCCGCTATCATCGGTAATTTGGCGTAACCTTACACGCAGAGATATAAGTCAAGTTCACACCATAGATATGAACATCACTTTTATCCTAATGCGTGTATCAAGTAAAATCGCCAAATTTTTATGATAGCAAAGAATAAAGCGTTGAACGCTAACAGATAAAATGTCTTTCCAAAAACTCAACATTTTGAGCCATTTGGAATTATGGGGCAAAGATAAATAATAAAATTTATATTGAACGAGAAAAAAGAAAGAAATTTTACATACAGAAAGAAAAAAATAAAACTTTTCCAAAGTTTTGAAACCTTGGAAAAGTTCTTAGAAACTGTTTTGAATTTTGTATTTAAAGGCTGAAAGCCTTATATAATCCAGCGTAGGGCAACGCCCTACGAATGAATAACGTATCATATAAAGCCCTGAAAGGGCGAAATCCATAATATGCAGCCGCCCTTTCAGGGCTTGTGTTGTGGCATTCCAACTTACACAGGGCGTTGCCCTGTGCTGGATTATATAAGGCTTTCAGCCTTTAAACACAAAATTCAAAAACAATTTCTTATATATTGCAATATCCTTTTATCGTAAAATCGTCTGTTCCCTGTCCGGTCCCAGCGACACAATTTTTATCGGCACTTCCAACTCCTTTTCCAAAAAGTTAAGGTAAGCCGTAAACTCCTGCGGAAATTCGCTTTCCGATTTCATTTTGTTCATCGGCGTTTTCCAGCCTGCAAGTTCCACATACACAGGCACTATATCGTCATTTATCTCGTATGGAAAATAGTCGATGATTTCGCCGTTTACTTCGTATGCCACACAGGCTCTTATGTTGTCAAAAAAGTCAAGAACATCACTTTTCATCATTATCAGTTGCGTAACGCCGTTAATCATTATCGCGTATTTCAACGCCACGAGGTCAATCCAGCCGCAACGGCGTTTCCGCCCCGTTACCGAGCCAAATTCGTTGCCGAGCGTGCATATTGTATCGCCGTAATCATCAAACAGTTCCGTAGGAAAGGGACCGCTACCCACGCGGGTGCAGTAGGCTTTGAAAATGCCGTACACCTCGCCGATTTTGTTCGGCGCAATGCCCAAACCGGTGCAAGCCCCCGCACAAATGGTGTTCGACGAAGTTACAAAGGGATACGACCCGAAGTCAATATCCAACATCGTACCCTGCGCTCCTTCGGCTAAAACCCGCTTGCCTGCCCGCAGTTGCGCATTTATAAAATGCTCGCTGTCAATCAGTTTAAACTTTTTGATATATTCAATGCCCTCAAACCATTCTTTTTCAAGTGCCGACAAATCATACGCATAATTCAGGCTTTTCAAAATCCGCTCGTGTTTGGCAATCGCCTCAGCGTATTTTTGCTCAAAATTATGAAGAATATCGCCCACGCGCAAGCCGTTTCGGCTCACTTTGTCCGTGTAGGTGGGACCTATGCCTTTGCCTGTGGTGCCGACCTTTGCATCGCCTTTTGAGGCTTCATAAGCCGCATCAAGCAATCGGTGCGTGGGCAAAATCAGGTGCGCTTTTTTGGAAATATACAGTTTCGCGGTCAAGTCGTGTCCCGATGCGGCAAGAGCCTCAGCCTCAGCCTCAGCCTTAAACAGCGCAGGGTCAAGCACCACGCCGTTACCGATAACATTCACGTTGTTACCCTGAAAAATGCCCGATGGAATAGAGCGCAACACATACTTCTCGCCGTTAAATTCGAGCGTGTGTCCGGCGTTGGGGCCACCCTGAAAGCGGGTTACCACATCATAGTTCGGCGTGAGCACATCAACAACCTTCCCTTTGCCCTCATCACCCCATTGTAAGCCTAATAATACATCTACTTTCATATTTTATTGATATTTGTTTTTATACGATATTTTGATATTTGCTACGCGATATTTGTTTTACGATATTTGCTGCGCGATATTTGTTTTTTATGCGAATCACGGGTTAAAAATGTATTTTTTTGCCCGATAGGGCATTCATATCAATAGAAAAAATGCTTTGTTTGGTCTTTTTTCCCGTAGGGAATACACAAAAATAACTATTGTGAATGTCCTACGGACATTTAAACAAATATAGATATTGTCATTCTATTGATATGCAAGCCCTAACGGGCTAACTTAACCCTATCTGGCGCAAGTCTGCGACTTGTGCCTAAAACAATCAAAGTTTGCAACTTTGTTTTATTCACTTTTTTTCATTTCTCGAAGTCGCAGACTTCTAGTGTTTTAGGCACAAGTCGCAGACTT
>JAISJU010000176.1 GCA_031261165.1 Prevotellaceae bacterium | reverse complement strand
ATGAATAATAAGAGTGTGGAAAAAGTGGAATTGGTGTATTTGGGAAATAAAGAGGAAGAAAAGGCGGAAAGTTAAAAATTCTTTGCGAGATAATCTTTCTTCCATACATTAAATTCCCTGTTTGCTGTTTCCAGTGAATGAAATTGACCATTTTCTATTTGCATAAAATACTCCCACCACTCATCTTGCGTACCCGAAAACGGCACATTCGGATTCCACGATGTCGTTCTCTGATAGGCAATAGCAGGCTCTGCCACACCGGCAGTGCCTACCTCTTCAAAAGTATATGATTTGGTTTTCATATCGTTTTTTATTAATTTCACTCCTCTATCGGAAAAATCCCTGTTACCTTAGTAATCGTATATTTACTCAAAGTCTGGTTGGACTCAAAGCCTGTACCATTAATTTTTTTGTCTTTTTGCGTGATGCTTATCGGTGCATCGGAATAAATGCGTTCTTCTTTTTGATTCCAAAACAGTTTTTGCGTTTCAAACACTTCGCCGCTGAGGTTGGTGGCGCGGACATTGCCGGTCAGTTCCCAAAGTTCGCTGTTGGTGTAATACACGGCGGTGTCGCTGCTCATATTGGCATCGGTTTTCAGGTTGTTGTCGAAACGCTCGAAGAGGACACCCTTCGGAAAATCCCAATAAGGCGGCTCGGCTTTGTCGTATATCGCCCATTCCGCCGCACTGATGCGGTAGCGCGTAACGCCCGAATCGGACACCATCGTAACGATGTCCGTTGTCCGCAAGACCGGCACGGAGGCGCGGTCGGGAAAAGATTGTATGGTGTTTTTGTCGTTTTCCGAACAGGAAAGCAAGAAAAACGAAGAAACAACAATAATTATATATAATGTATTCTTCATTATTAATGTTTAGCGATACGAAATTTAACTTGTGAACTTTGTGTTTTTTTCTTTGTGTTCTTTGTGGTGAAAAGATATTAAACCACAAAGGGCACAAAGGATTTCACAAGGAACACAAAGTTATATTATCTGATTTCTCGTTTGAAAAACCAAGTTTCTACAAAGGTCAAACTCAAAGTCATTTTAAAATAATTTTCCTCTATCAGGCTTTTCACGCCGGTTTTGCCGTACTCAAAGCCGATGTTCAACGTTGAGGCATTTCGGCGGAAAGGAATGCCGAAACCTGCCGTAACGCTGTAATTACTGAAAGGCTCGGCAGTTTTGATGTAAGGCGTGGAATAAGTGGCACCGGCACGGTAGCGAATGCGTTTGTAGAGCCTTGTACCGAAAGCATCGGGCAAATATTCAACGCCGAGCGCGAGTTTCGAGGCACTTTGCAGGCTGTCCGTCTTGCCGTAATAATTGGCGTTTTTCCAGTCCTGAAAAGAATAATCCAATCCAACGGATACCTTATTATTATATGTATAATATGCACCCGCGCCAACCGTCAGCGGAAAATCGAAACCGTAAGTAGCGGTTTGCGTGGTGTCCAAACCGCCGCCGCCTTTGGTGTTGAACTCAAAATCGCCGTTCATTTTCGTTTTCGTTTCCAAAATTGCGCCTGCCGTCAATTGGTGTTTGTCGCTGATGTTGGTAAAATACTGCAAGCCGTAGCGCAGTCGTAAATCTCTGACATAAAGATTGTTGCGTTGCGATGTGCTGCTGCCTGTTACGCTGGTCGAATAACTTTCCTTATAATGCGTGATGTTGCCAAAAGCGTAATAAGCATTGATACCCGCTGCAAAATGGTTAAGAAATTTTGCCGACACGCCGCCGTAAACCTGATTTATGCCGCCGCTGCCTTCGTAACTGCGTTTCATCGTAACAGTGTCCAAGCCGTCTTGCGAAACGGACTGCCCTGTTTGCGAAAAGTTGTAACCCACCGCCGAATAGGGCGTTACGCCAAAACTCATTCCCATAAACTTGAAGAGCGGAAATTGCAAATTCAGATAATCGAAACCGCCATTGGCTTTGCTCACGCTCGTGCCGCCACTCGTGAAAGTGTTGTAGAGAAACGAGCCGCCCGCATCGAACATAAACGTCATTGAATCCACTGCCGAATAGGAGGCAGGATTTATCGGGTTGATGGCTTTGCGGTTGCGATAACCCACGCCGATGCCGCCCATTGCACGGCTTGCCGAAAAGGACACGCCGTTGATGTCGCCATAGCCGAAACGGGTGTAAGGCGAGTTGGTAGAAGTTTGCGCAGCCAATTCCCCGATAACGGCAAAAAAGAACAACGCTACAAATAGTTTTTTATACATTTTCCAAGTTATAATTTAAAATACGGTTAAGCCCAACGAGCAATAAATTTTTGTCTGCAAAGATGCTACTTTTAAACGTATTTGCAAAGAAAAAAGTATCCCCACCGCTCAAAAAAACAGTTAAATCCGGAAATTTTTCTTTTAAATGCTCAATACAACCGTCAATTTCAAAGATAATGCCATTGACAACGCCCGACCTGATGGCACTTTCGGTGTCATCACCCAGCAGCGTATTATTTTCGGCAGCCTCAATGAGCGGCAGGCGTTTGGTAAAGGCGTTGAGCGCACGGAAACGCATTTTCATACCCGGCGAGATGCCGCCGCCGAGAAATTCGCCTTTGCTATTCACAAAATCGTAGGTAATGCAAGTGCCAATGTCAATAACAAGGCTATTTACATTCGGTTTCAGCGCGTAGGCGGCTACGGCTGCTGCCAGGCGGTCTTTGCCCAGCGTAACGGGTGTTTTGTACCGGTTTTTAATCGGCAGCGGCGTGTTTTCGTCAAGTACGATGAACATTCCGCCTTGCGATTTCAGATAATTAACTACATTTAACGGTGCATCGTTGCTCACTGACGACAAAATATAGTTTTGTATCGGATATTTCATCAACAAAAACATCAGTCTGTCCGCCATTTGTGTTTCTTCAAATACGATGCTTTCTAACAGCTTGTTGCCGTCAAATACACCCGCTTTTACATACGAGTTGCCTTGGTCTATGGTTAAATTCATTTTTTATGGATTTTTATGGGGCAAAGGTAATAATTTTTGTCGAATTAAAAAAACTAATCATTTTTATACTGTTTGAAGAATATTTTTTCTATTTTTACGGCTCTAAAAAAATGCAACCTGTTTCTATGAAAACAAAATCTATTATTATCGCTTGTTTTTCCCTGTTTATCGGCACTACAAGCATCACCGCACAGAACAAAACCTATCCCGATATGTGGAAGAAAGTGCAAAATTTTGAACAAAAATCTTTGCCGGCATCTGCATTAACGGAAACGGAAAAAATTTACAACCTCGCTTTGCGCG
This sequence comes from Prevotellaceae bacterium, assembly GCA_031261165.1. Lineage (GTDB taxonomy): Bacteria > Bacteroidota > Bacteroidia > Bacteroidales > Paludibacteraceae > JAISJU01. Next base: position 6,755 of record JAISJU010000176.1, on the reverse strand, counting down.
AAAATAACTACCCGCAAGTTATCAAAGCGTTAATCCACCGTTTGAAGTTCCAATCGGCAAAGGACAACGCCATTCAGCCGCTTATTGCGGATATTCAGCGGCGCAGCAACGAAAGCACAAGCGTGTTTGAAAAAGCCATTCTCAACTCCATTTTGGCGGAGGCATACTGGCAATATTACAGCAGCCGCGCCTACATTATCAATCAGCGCACCCCCGCACCTGCAACGGATAATATGGAAGAATGGAGTAAAAACGCTTTTGCCGATAAGTTTTTGGAACACCTCAATGCCTCGCTTACGCCTGCCGAAACGCTGCTGAAATCGCCTGCCGCCGGCTACAAAGATGTGATGGAACTCGGCGAGGACAGCCGCACACTGCGCCCTACTCTTTTTGATTTCGTGGCTTATCGCGCATTGGATTTATTGACAAATAATTCTTTTTCGTTGGAAAATGTTGATACATTAAGTATTAATATTTACAAACATCTATTAAATCTACACGCAAAAGACAAACAAAAAGATGCTTTGCTGTATGCCTCGCTGGAAAAGCTGAGGTACGAAAAAAGCAGTATGGACAATGATAAATATATTGCGGAAATCGAAAAACTGAAAAATCAATATAGAAATAATCCTGTTTTGGTGGAAATTTTGGCAGAAGAGGCTGAATTTTACCGATGTAATAATGAGGGGGTTGCGGGTCAAGCCCGCAATGACAATGAAATAAATGAGCAGGAACAAAACCTGAAACACGCAGCAGATATTTGCCGCGCGGGCATTGCCAAATTCGGCAGTTACAAGCGCATTAACTTGTTGAAAAATATGTTGTCGAACATTGAGCAGCCTAAACTCAATGCGCACGCCAAAGAATTGGTGTATCCGAAAACGCCGATTTCTTTCAGCATAGAATACACGAACTTGAAAAATGTAACACTGAAAATTTACAAAATCGACAAAAGCCCTGTGTCCTACTTCAACCTGCGTGCGGACAACAAGAAAAAAGTGGAAGGGAAACTCGTGGAAACCAGAACGATAGACCTGCCACAAAAATACAAATATACGCAACAAACTTTTGAATACACAATGCCGCAAAATTTTGAATACGGCATTTATGAGTACGAAATCACGGCAAAAGGCACGAGCGGCGAAAGCCACCGTCAAAGCCTCTTTGTTACCCGCTACGCGCTGCTTGAACGCACGCGGGACAATATGTCGGAGTTTTATGTGGTGGATAGAATGAGCGGGCAGCCGCAGAAAAACGTGTTCCTCACCATCTACGAAAGCAAGTACGAAAACCGTATCCAAAAATACATTTTCCTAAAATCCATCGGCTGCAACGAAGATGGATATGCCACTTATCAGAATGATAAACAGCAGAATATCTATATCGGCGTGTCAGACCAATTGGCAGACGACAATTATCCGCTCTACAATAAATATGTCTATAAATCCAACCCGCAGGGCGATGAGGCGAAAAACGAGGTTGTCAATCTTTTTACCGACCGCGCCGTTTATCGACCCGGACAAACGGTTTATTTTAAGGGCATTGCCTACAATCAGAGTACAAAAAATGTGAGTATTATCGAAAATAAAACTTACAATGTGAAACTTTTTGATGCCAATTATCAAGAAGTTACTTCGCAGGAATTGAAAACCAACGATTTCGGCTCTTTCACAGGCGAATTTGTGCTGCCGCAGGGAGGGCTTTCGGGCAATTACACGATTGTGTGCGAAGGCGGCGGCAACCAAACCTTCCGCGTGGAAGAATACAAACGCCCGAGCATTGAGGTTACTTTTGAACCGATACGCGGCACTTATGCTTATGGCGATACGCTGACGATTGAGGGAAAAGTGTTTAATTATGCGGGATATGCGGTGCGAAACTCGAATGTGAAATACCGCATTGCAGAAAGCCCGCGATGGCGTTATGGATTTTCGCAGGCAAAAGAACTTGCCAACGGCGAGGCAACTACCAACGACAAAGGCGAGTTTTCCGTAAAGTTTGCGCCAAAACTGAACAAAATGGCAATGAACTACATATTATATGTAGAAAGCACCGACCAAAAAGGCGAAACGCAGAAAAACGAATTTACTTTCGTGGTCGGCGACAAGTCCGTACAGTTGGCTGCCAACATCGCCGATTATCTGAAAAAAGAGGACACAACGAGCATCAAACTGTCGGCGGTGAATTTCAACGGCGACAAAGTTACGCCGATGGTGAGTTACCAGATTTTCAAAATTCTGCCCCGCAAAACGCTCAGCGACACGGCAAGCGTACTCGACAAAACGGCGGCAGTAACCGGCAGCATTGATTTGGCAAAAACCGCGCTGTTGAGCAAAGCGCGGATAAATGTTTTGCAGTCAGGGCGTTACCGTATCGTTTTTACCGCCATTGATAAAAAAGGCAGAAAAAACACGCTGCAAAAAGATTTTATTCTCTACTCGGAAACGGACAAAAAACTGCCCGAAAAAGAATATCTGTTTGTAGATAAACTGAAAACCGAATGCGCGGTGGGCGAAAATGCCGAAATACTGTTCGGCACGGCTGCCGCCGGCGTGAAGGTGCTGTATCAGGTGCTTGCAGGCGATAAAATTTATGAAGACAAATGGCTTGATTTCAGTGATGAAGTGCGGCATTTGCAAATTCCGTTTCGAGCCGAATATGGCGACCGCGCTACGGTGGAAATACTGTTTGTGAAAGACGAAAAAGTTTTCTCGGAAAACATCGTTTTGACCAAAATAGACGAACAGAAATTAGAAATAACCTTTTCTTCTTTCCGCGACAAACTGTTGCCTGCGCAACAGGAAACTTGGACAATAAAAATTGCCGATTACAAGAAAAAAGGCGTGCCTGCCGAGTTTTTGGCAACAATGTATGATGCCTCATTAGATATTTTCGGCAAACATTATTGGGATTTTGAGCCGCGAATTCTTGGCACTTTTTCGCCGACCTGGAACGCAAATATTGACAGACAAAGTTACTTGTATTACTATTTCTCAAATGATTATAACAACATAAAAGATTATCGTTTCGATAGTTTTAATTGGTTTGGATTGGAATTTTATGACTATCAAAATGCAAAAAAAAGATATATAGCATATAGACCTGACGGAATTCCGAGAGTATATTATAGTAAGGAAGCGGCTGAAACTGTGAAAGGTGCGCGTATAGATGAAGAATATGATTTCAGTGTAAGCGATGATTCAGGCAATAGCAACGCCTCGCCTGTGCAAATCCGCAAAAACTTCGCCGAAACCGCCTTTTTCTATCCGCAACTGAAAACCAACAAAAAAGGCGAAACGCTCATTACCTTCAAAGCACCCGAAAGCCTGACACGTTGGAATTTTATGGGCTTGGCGCACACAAAGGATTTGAAATTCGGACAAATCGCCGCGAACATAGTAACGCAAAAGCCTTTTATGATTAGCGGAAATATCCCGCGTTTTGTGCGTGTGGGCGACAAAATAGTGCTGACCGCCGAAATTGCCAACCTTGAAAATGCGGCAAAAAGCGGTAAGGCAACGCTTGATATTATCAATCCGCAAGACGAAAAAGTTATCTCTACGCAAGTCCTGAAATTCAAAGTCGCCGGCAATGCTACAACGCCCATCAGTTGGGAGTACAGCGTTGGCAGTCAATACGATTTGTTGATTTTCCGCCTCACGGCGCAGTGCAAAGATTTTTCTGACGGCGAACAACATTATGTACCTGTTTTGCCTGACAAAGTGCTTGTTACCGAAACTTTGCCGCTGAATGTCAAAGGGAAAGAAACAAAAACATTTACTTTTGAAAAATTGAAAAATGCACCCGCCACTGTTGAGAACAAACGTTATACCGTAGAGTTTTCGAGCAATCCCGCGTGGTATGCCATTCAGGCTTTGCCCTATTTGAGCGTGCGGACTGACGACAACGTACTGTCTTTGTTTTCAGCATATTATGCCGATGCACTTGCCTCGCATATTGTGAATAGCAACCCGAAAATTGCCGATGTTTTTGCGCAATGGAAGGGCGACAAAAACGCGCTTACCTCTCAATTGCAGGAAAACGAGGAACTGAAAAACCTGCTGCTGAACGAAACGCCCTGGGTGGCTGAGGCGAAAAACGAAACGGAACAAATGCAGCGCATCGCCCTGCTCTTCGACCTGAACAACTTGACGACCGCCACCGCACAGATGCGCAGCCAACTGGCGGAATTACAACTTGCGAACGGCGCGTTCCCTTGGTTTAAAGGTATGCGCGAAGATAGATTTGTTACGCTGTTTATTCTTGACGGCATCGCCAAATTAGATGCGGTCAGTGAGCGCACTTCGACTTCGCTCAGTGACCGAATACAGGACAAAGCACTCGCTTTCATCGACTTCTGCATCAAAGACGATTTGGAACAACTAAAAAAGGCGGATAAGAATTACAAAACAAAAAAGACAACACTCACGACAGAACAAATCTACTATTTCTATGTCCGCAGCGCATACAAAGTCGCCGTTCCGAAAGATGTAAAAGAGGCGTATGATTTCTATTTTGCCCAATTGGAAAAATGGACAGAATACAGCCTTTACGAGCAGGCTTTGATAGCGACCACGATGCAGCGTTTGGGCAAAAAGAATGTTGCCTACGACATTGTGAAATCGCTGCGCGAGCATTCCAAAACTTCCGATGAAATGGGTATGTACTGGGAAAAGAATGTGAACGGTTACTTTTGGAGTCAGTCCGCTATCCGCACACAAACGGCGTTGATAGAGGCGTTTGAGGAGGTTGCGGGTCAAGCCCGCAATGACAGAAGTACAGAGGAAATCAACAATATGAAAATCTGGCTACTGAAACAAAAGCAAACGCAGATGTGGGACAGCAATATTTCAACCGTGAATGCGGTAAATGCCTTGTTTTCAAATAATAACGATTGGTTGAACAACACGGAAAATGCGAAAATTTCTATTGGCAACGTTCCGCTGACAGAAAAAACAGAGGCTGGTACAGGTTACATCAAAAAGACCTACGAAAAATCGGAAATCACGCCTGCGCTCGCCGATATTTCCGTTACGAAAAATACAGACGGCATCGCTTGGGGTGCGGCATACTGGCAGTATTCGGAAAAAATCAACAAAGTAACAGCACAAAACGGCAGCCTGAACATCGACAAAAAACTCTTCATAGAAAAAATGAGCAGCAAAGGCAAATATTTAGACCCTTTGACGGACAGAACGAACTTGAAAGCGGGCGACAAAATCGTGGTGCGCCTCACCGTGAAAACCGACCGCGATATGGAATACGTCTGCCTGAAAGACCTCCGCGCAAGCAACCTCGAGCCGGTGGAACAACTGTCGGGCTACCGTTTCCGCGAAGGGCTGGGCTACTACCAAAGCACCAAAGATGCCTCTGTGCAGTGGTTTTTCAACCGTTTGCCAAAAGGCACGTATGTGTTTGAATATGGGTTGTGGGTAAGCCGCGCGGGCGAGTATGACAACGGATTTGCTGTTTTGCAATGCCAGTATGCGCCGGAGTTTTTGAGCCGCACGGCAAGCGAAAAGATAAATGTGAAATGATAAATGTTTCGCGAATACGGCGTATCCTCATTTCTCAAAGCAGGAAAGTATAAGTGATTGTAAAAAATTAATGTTATATTTTCCTGTCTTCGTGTTTCTTCGTGTCTTCTTCGTGAAAAAAATTGAATTACACGAAGAAACACGAAGATTTGCACGAAGAAACACGAAGCAAAACAATCATCCGTAAAGCACCTCTTTCAGTTTGTTTGGTTTGGTTTTTTTGCCATAAAAGTTTTTTTTAAGTGGGTAAATAATTAAAATGTTTTTGGTCGTATATAAATTTCCTCGTTTAAGGATTTCCACACAAAATGCCAAAACCAAAAAGTAACACAATGCGCGTTTCTTTTTGGTCGTGTAAAATTACTGCCCTCGTTGCCGCTCAAAGATGACAAGTAGCAAAAATGTAGTTGATGCAAAAAGTTAATTAATTGCTATATACGCAATTAATTCCTCCAATACACATAAAAGATGTAGTAATTCTGAAAAAATGACGTTTTTTTGATTTAGTGTAGAGTGATAAGTCGCGGTTAGATATGCCTTAATATCTTTGTGTTATGATAAAACAAAAGAAAAAAACGGAATTGCTAAATAAATAATTTCTGGATTGCTTCGGAAATACCTCGCAATGACGTACTGTCATTGGGTTTCGCGTCATTGCGAGGTATTTCCGAAGCAATCCAGAAAATCAAAAATGTCTTATTTTATACAAACACTATTATTAAAAGAAATTTATCACCACTCGCAATGACGGGGCTTCGACTTCGCTCAGCCACCGAAAGCGCGTCATTGCGAGGCGTTGCATTGAGCGCAGTCGAAATGTCCGAAAGCAATCCGGAAATTAAAATTTTACCGCAACAAAGTAAAATGCCCCACAAAATCCCGACCTTCCAAAACTACTAAATACCAATAATCGGTAGAAGGCATCGGCTTGTCGAGATACATTCCGTTCCAACCTTCGATGGGGAAATTGTTTTCCCACACAAACAGTTCTTTGCTGAAACGGTCATAAAGATAAACCTTATGTTCGTAGCACTCAATACCTTTTATTTTCCAAACATCATTCAAGCCATCTCCGTTTGGCGAAAAGAAAAGCGGAATTTCTATTTCGGGACACTTACCTTTTGGCAAAACGCTTAAATACAGCACCAAAACGCTGTCGCAACCCGAAACGGAAAGCAGCGTTTCGTTATAAATACCCTCGCTGTGCAATTTCTGATT
>JAISJU010000147.1 GCA_031261165.1 Prevotellaceae bacterium | reverse complement strand
GTGTTGATAAAAAAGTGCAACATTTGGAGTTTCACTTGCTTGTTCTTTTGTATCTTTTCCAAATACTGAGGAATAATGTCGCTGTAACGGATACCAAGCCGCGAGGTGTAAAAATCGAACTTCGGCTCTTCTTCCGAAGCAATGCGGATACCGATGTTAAACTTCAAATCCAAATCGTTGAGCAGCAAATCCAATTCAAATTTATTGTCAAGTATCGGCACTACATTTTTAAAACCAAGTCGCATCAGACTTTGTATGTTTTCCACATATTGGGGACGTTTAAAGCCGTTGCATATCACAAAAGTTTCGGGTTTGAGATGCCCGCTTTCGTGCAATGCCTCCAATAAATTGATGTCGAAAGCCGATGACGTTTCGATATGCACGCCGTTTTTCAGCACTTCCTCCATCACAAAGGAAAAATGCGAACTTTTGGTGCAATAACTGTAATTGTAAGTGCCGTTGTAATCCACCTTTGCCATCGCCACATTGAACATACGGCGGGCTTTCTGTATGTTATGCGAAATCTTGGGTAAATAAGCAATGCGCAAAGGCGTACCATACTGTTTGATAATGTCCATCAAAGGCACATCAAACCATTGCAGGTTATTTTCTTCTACCGAGAACTCCTCATTTGGAAATTCAAATGACTGTTCAATTAAGTCAATGTACTTATTCTTCATTTTCTAAAGTATTTGGTTTAATGGAAAATAATCAATCCGAATTGATTAGAATGTGATTTAATCTTCCATCTAAATAATTCGGATTGCAAAAGTACAACAAATATTTTAGATACAAAATTTCAATACGTTTTTTTTGAGGGCAATGTATCAATTTCCGACTTTTTAGCGTTATCTTTGCAACTTTAAAAATAAAAAAATGGCAAACACGATTTTTTACATTATTATTGCGATTCTCGCTTTTGATTTTTTGTTCGAGAGATTTCTGAGTTGGCTGAATATTAGAAAGATACAATATTCGCTGCCAACAGAATTGCAAGGCATTTACGACGAAGAAAAATACGCCAAACAACAGGATTATTTCCGCACCAACCAACGTTTTGGGTTGATTACAAGCAGTTTTTCTTGTTTGGTTACACTCGTTTTTCTCATTGCCGGCGGTTTTGGCTGGCTTGACGCTTTGGTGCGCGATTTTGCAGGTAACGAAATGCTTATTTCGCTGATTTTCTTCGGTATCCTCTTCATCGCCAGCGACTTGATTTCCATTCCTTTTGAGTGGTACGACACCTTTGTGATTGAAGAGCGTTTCGGTTTCAACAAAACAACGCGCAAAACATTTATCCTCGACAAATTGAAAAATTACCTGCTGCTCGGCGTTCTCGGCGGCGGTATTTTGTGGATTATTATGTTCGTTTTCGGACTGACGCAGGAATATTTTTGGCTGATTGCGTGGGGCATTATGGCGGTTTTTTCCGTGTTTATGAATATGTTTTATTCAACGCTTATCGTGCCGATTTTCAACAAACAAACGCCGCTCGAGGCTGGCGAACTGCGCACGAGAATCGAAGAATTTTGCAGCAAAGCGGGTTTCAGCCTCAAAAACGTGTATGTGATTGACGGCTCAAAACGCAGCACCAAAGCAAACGCTTATTTCAGCGGGCTTGGCTCAAGAAAGCGCGTGGTACTTTACGACACGCTCATTCAGACACTTACAACGGAAGAAATCGTAGCGGTATTGGCACACGAAATCGGGCATTACAAGAAAAAACACACCTTAGAAATGCTGTTTTTCTCGCTGATAACCACAGGGATAATGTTCTTCCTGCTGTCGCTGTTTTTAGGTTATCAAACAGACGTAGCACAAGCATTAGGAATTGATAAACCATCAACTGAAAAAGAATATTTCCATTTGAGTTTGCTCGCCTTTGGGGTGATTTACACGCCGATTTCAATGATTTTGAGCATCGGAATGTACATCGTTTCGCGGCGAAACGAATATCAGGCAGATGCTTTTGCCGCCAAATACGGCTTGGCAGATAATTTAATTGACGGGCTTAAAAAACTGTCCGTTAAATCATTATCGAACTTGCTGCCCCACCCTGCTTATGTTTTTGTGCATTATTCGCACCCCACGCTTTTGCAGAGAATGAAAGCATTAACAAAATAAATAGACTATGAAAGTTGAAATCATAACCATAGGCGATGAAATCCTCATCGGGCAAATTGTCGATACCAATTCGGCATATATGGCTCAACTGCTGAATGCAGAGGGCTTTTCCGTTGTACGCACCACATCAATCGGCGACAATGCCGATGAGATAAAAAACACTTTGGCAGAGGCGGAAAACCGCGCCGATATTGTTTTAATCACCGGCGGACTCGGTCCCACAAAAGACGACATTACCAAACAAACGCTCTGCGACTATTTCGGCACAAAGTTAGTTTTCAGCGAGGCAGTGTTCGCGCATTTGGAAAAATACCTTGACAAAGCAAACATCGTGGGAATGAATGACTTGAACAAATCGCAGGCATACGTTCCCGAGAGCGCTTACATTATTAATAATGAACGCGGCACAGCACCGATTACGTGGTTTGAACGCAACGGCAAGGTCATTGTGTCAATGCCCGGCGTGCCTTCGGAAATGGAATGGGCGATGTCGCAGGTGCTGCCAAAACTGAAACAAACCTTTTCCGCAGAGGAGATTATCCACCAAAACTTTTTGGTGTATGGCTACCCCGAATCCACGCTCGCCATTAAACTTGCCGAGTGGGAAAACGCGCTGCCCTCCTATATTAAGTTGGCTTACCTGCCGTCTGTCGGCTTGGTAAAACTGCGGTTGAGCGCAAAGCAAACCGAAGGCGTTGTGCTGAAAAAGGCGGTAAATGAAGAAGCGCGAAAACTGCGCAACATTCTCGGCAAAGCGATTATTGCCGAAAAAGACACAAGTTTGGAAACCATTATCAGCAACCTGTTGAAAGAGAAAAAACTGACCGTTACCACTGCCGAAAGTTGCACCGGCGGCAATATTGCGCGGCTGCTTACCTCTGTGGCAGGCAGTTCGGCATACTTCAAAGGCGGTGTGGTGGCTTACGACAACGCCGTGAAAGAAAACATACTCGGCGTTTCGGCTGACGATATAGAGGAGTACGGCGCAGTGTCATTGCCTGTGGCGGAACAGATGGCAAAGGGCGCGTTGGCATTGCTCGAAACGGACATCGCCGTTGCCACAAGCGGCATTGCAGGACCCGGCGGCGGAACTGACGAAAAACCTGTCGGAACGGTGTGTATCGCTGTGGCTACGCAAGAGGGCGTGATAAGCCGACAGTTTCTCTTTGGCAATCAACGCGACAGAAATATTACGCGTTCATCGGTGGCGGCGTTGGTGATGTTGAAAGAAGTAATCGGATAATAACCGTGCGCTAACGCACACGGTTATTGTTATTTGCCCCCTTCGGGGACACCACAGCGCAGTCCTGAAAGGACTGAACTCGTAATAACCGTGTGCGTTAGCACACGGCACAAAATATAAATATGCAGATTATATCAAAAATATCAGATTTGCAAACAATTATTGCAAAGACAAAATCTGAAAATAAAGCAGTAGGTTTTGTGCCGACAATGGGCGCATTGCACAGCGGGCATTTGTCGTTGGTGGTGCGTAGCGCGGCAGAAAACGATTTGACGGTGGTCAGTATTTTTGTCAATCCCACGCAGTTTAACGACAAAAACGACTTGAAAAACTACCCGCGCACGCTTGATGCGGACTGCGAACTGCTCGAAACAGCAGGTTGCAACATCGTTTTTGCACCGAGCGTAGAGGAAATGTACCCCACGCCCGACACACGAAAATTCGACTTCGGAACGCTCGAAACCGTGATGGAAGGCGCATTTCGACCCGGACATTTCAACGGCGTGGCGCAGATTGTAAGCAAACTGTTTGACGCCGTACAACCCACACGGGCGTACTTTGGCGAAAAAGATTTTCAACAGGTTGCCATTATCAAAAAGATGGTGGAAATGCTGCAATACCCCCTGCAAATCGTGGTTTGCCCCATTGTGCGCGAAGAGAGCGGATTGGCAAAAAGCAGCCGAAACGAACTTTTATCTGCCGAAGAAAGAAAAAAAGCGGCAATTATATCGCGTACTTTGACGGAAAGTCGTAACTTTGTCCCCGAAAAATCTGTGGCAAATGTAAAGGCGTGGGTAATAGCGCAAATCAATGCGGTTTTGGAGGTAGAATATTTTGAAATCGTAGATGGTAATACTTTACAACCCATTGCAGATTGGGCGGAAACAGATTTTGCAGTAGGCTGTGTAGCCGCTTATTGCGGGAAAGTGCGCTTGATTGATAACATAAAATATTAAAAAGATATGTACATCGAATTGTTAAAATCAAAAATTCACAGGGTAACGGTAACCGAGTCGAACTTAAACTACATCGGCAGCATTACCATTGACGAGGATTTGATGGACGCAGCCAACATTATAGCCAACGAAAGGGTGCATATTGTGGACAACAACAACGGCGAGCGGTTTGAAACTTATGTGATTACCGGCAAGCGCGGCACAGGCGAAATTTGCCTCAACGGCGCGGCGGCGCGGCGCGTGCTGCCCGGCGATGTGATTATCATTATGGCATACGCGTGGCTGTCTGCCGAAGAGGCGAAGACGCATAAACCGAAAATTGTTTTTCCTGATACAAAAACGAATAAACTGATATAAAAAATAAGGGTTGAGAAATTCAACCCTTATTTTTTTAATAATAACTTTTCCAAAGTTTTGGAAAAGTTATTATTAAAAAAATCCCCTGAATTCTGCTGCTATGCTATGATATGAGATAAAATGTGGGGACATTTTATTATAAAAAAAACAGGGGATTTTAATGTAACAGATAATTCATTATAAATTGATACACAATTCTTTCCAAGATAAAATAGAGCAACACATAGGCAATCAAAATACCTATTACCATCAAAATCATATTTCTGAACTTTCTGCGAAACATCTTAATACATTTATTTAAAAAAAGCAATGCGAAAAAAAATCCTTTGCCTGCACCACAAAATGCAGACTGGAAAAAAAAAGAAAAATTATTCCTGTGCAAACAAAGGATTTTTATATGTAAAAAAAAATGCCGCATTTACCAAAACTGTTATTGAGTATAATATTTGCCTTTTTCGTTAAAAAGAAAGATATTTTTGCTGCATTTTTTTTGTTCTATTTTTTTTTATTTGCTCATAATATTCCTCATTAATCCGTCAGTTGAAACTGACGGCAATTCTCGTGAAGTCCCTTTAAAGGGACTTTTCACCTATTGCCGTCAGATTTATCTGACGGTTAGTTTTAATT
>JAISJU010000142.1 GCA_031261165.1 Prevotellaceae bacterium | reverse complement strand
ACCGTTTGCCGGTCTTTCAAATCATAATCAAACATATTTATCTCGTCAAAGGTCATTGTTTTTTCGACAGGGTCATTAGACAATGCTACATAGTCGCACAAAAACGGCGTAACCAACAGCCCATCATAATATTTGTCCAAATCGGTAGTCCTTACCAAACGATATTGTTCTTCGGTTTCTACCGTCTTTTTTTGTGCCCACCCCATTTGGCACATTACAATTAATGAGGTAATGAACAATACTTTTTTCATTTTACTTTTTTGTTTTACGTCTGTTCCTTTTTACAGACAATTAATAATGTTGTTATTTTCGTGAATAGTTACTTCCAGCTTTCAAAGTTTGATAATCATCTGAAAAAGAGAATATAACTTGTTTTTTATTACTATATGTCCAAACACCCTGTTTGAGTTCGGTAGAATAAACATAAGTAAATTTATCGTTATCGTTATATCTTCCGCTTGTCCACTTTTTCGTACTGTAACTATATACTTTCCAACTTCCAACTCTAACATACGCTCCCTCTTTGTCTGATGTAAATTTGATAGTTACGGTATAGTCGTTTTCCGTAATACTACTTTTGTCTTTGAATTCTTTTACCCAATTACTGCCTGCAAGTTTACCCGCCTTTATATCCGGCTCATCATCTTTTTTGCAAGCACTAAAAACCAAGCCTAATGCAATCATTGTAAAGAAAAAATACTGTTTCATTGTGATGTTTTGTTTTACGTCTGTTCCTTAGCAGACAATTAGTTTAAATTTCGTTTGCAAAGTAATAGTATTATTTTTTATTATTTTATGTTTTGCTGTTGCTTATTTGCGACAATATTGCAGTGAATTTGTGTGCAGAAATGTCGCATTATTGCGACTTCTCTATTTTTTTGGATAAGACATCGGAACGTTCCGACAAAAAATTGTGCCGTAAGATGATGGAAATATTTTCCAACAATCTCAGGTCAATGGAATGACTGTCGAAAATGCGGTAAATGGAAGTGCGTTGGCAGTTCAGTTGTTTTGCCAGCCAAACAACCGACTGACCGTTGCGGTACAGTTGTTCGCGTATGGTTTCGCCTATGTGCGGGATTGGTTTTTCCATAAAAAAAAGCGTAAATTATTCATTGACGGCTCATTTAAACTGACAGGCTCTACCAAAACCTTTGTACACAAATAAGCACGAATAATCCACACCATAGTGCAGACCATCGCTATCTTATTCTCGTGTACGATTTTTGGTAGATTTCGTCAGTTTGAAAATTAAGCGTTAGTTCTTTTAAATCAACTTGTTATTTTTTTGTTTATCTATATATATTGTTTTAGAATTCAGGTGCAAAGATACGGCAAAAATTAGAATAATCAGAAAAATCTTGCCACAAACAAAAAAAACATTTACCTTTGCCATTTATAATTTGTCGTTCATAATTAAAAAAACTATGGGATTTTTCGATTTATTTTCAAAAGACAAAAAAGAAACTTTGGACAAAGGCTTGTCCAAAACCAAAGAAAACGTGTTTTCAAAACTTTCGCGGCTCGTGGCGGGCAAGTCGAAAGTTGATGACGAGGTGCTTGACGAGTTGGAAGAAGTGTTAATCACTTCCGATGTGGGTGTGGAAACCACGCTGAAAATCATTGAGCGCATCGAAAAGCGCGTTTCTCGCGACAAATATGTCGGCACAGACGAACTGAACGCCATTCTGAAAGAGGAAATCGCCGCGCTGCTCGCCGAAAACAATACGCAAGATGCGGAGGCTTTCGACACGCCGGTCGATAAAAAACCTTATGTAATAATGGTTGTCGGTGTCAATGGCGTGGGCAAAACCACCACCATCGGCAAACTCGCCAACCAGTTCAAGAAAGCGGGCAAGTCGGTTTATCTCGGCGCGGCGGACACTTTCCGCGCTGCCGCCGTAGAGCAACTTGTGATTTGGGCAGAGCGCGTGGGCGTGCCTATCGTTAAGCAACAAATGGGCGCAGACCCCGCATCGGTGGCGTTTGACGCGGTTGCGTCTGCCAAAGCGAACAATGCCGATGTGGTGATTATCGACACGGCGGGCAGGCTGCACAACAAAATCAATTTGATGAACGAACTCACAAAAATCAAAAATGTGATGCAAAAAGTTGTTCCCGATGCGCCGCACGAAATTTTGCTCGTTCTTGACGGCTCAACGGGGCAAAACGCCTTTGAACAGGCTACGCAATTTACCAAAGCAACGGAAGTCAATGCGCTGGCAATCACAAAATTGGACGGAACGGCAAAGGGCGGCGTGGTTATCGGCATCAGCGACCAATTTAAAATTCCGGTAAAATATATCGGGCTTGGCGAGGGCATTGACGATTTGCAAGTGTTTAACAAAAAGGCTTTTGTGGAAACTTTGTTTGGGTAATTATATTTTCAAGCAAGCGATAAAAAAGAAGTTATGTCAAACAAAAAACTACCAACCATACGCAGTTCGGCAGCCGAATACTTAACCTTTGTGGCGGCTACCGGCGACAATCCGCAGAGCATCGAAATGCGCTACGAAGATGAAAATATTTGGCTGACACAAAAGATGTTGGCTACGCTTTATGATGTTACCATTGCTAATATAAATCAGCACATTAAGAAAATTTTTGAAGATAGAGAACTTGATGAAAGTTCAGTTATTAAGAAATACTTAATAACTGCCGAAGATGGAAAACTGTACAACACAAATCATTACAATCTTCAAATGATTATCGCAGTCGGCTTTAAGGTAAATAACGAGCGGGCGGTGCAATTCAGAAAATGGGCAAACGGAATTGTGAAAGAATACACCATTCAGGGTTGGACAATGGACGTGGAGCGGCTTAAGCGGGGCGGAACGGTGCTGACAGAAGATTATTTTGAGAAACAACTCGAAACTATCCGCGAAATTCGCCTGTCGGAACGCCGTTTTTACCAAAAAATAACGGATATTTATTCCACCGCGCTTGATTATGACGCAACATCAAAAATCACTTTCGATTTCTTTTCAAGCGTTCAAAACAAACTGCATTGGGCTATTCACAAACACACCGCAGCCGAATTGATTGTGGAACGAGCCAATGCCGAAAAAACGAATATGGGACTGACTGCGTGGCAAAATTCGCCTTCCGGAAAAATCAAAAAAAGCGATGTGGTTGTTGCAAAAAACTACCTTTCGGAAGACGAACTTTTTGAACTTGAACGGATTGTTTCCGCCTATCTTGATTTGGCTGAAACAATGGCGAAACGCCATATTCCGATGACGATGCAGGATTGGAACAAATATCTTTCCGAAATTCTGAAACTCAATAAATATGAGATTTTGAGCGGCAAAGGGCGCATTTCTGCCGAACAGGCAAAAGAACACGCCGAAAGTGAGTTTGAAAAATACCGTATCGTTCAAGACCGCCTTTTTGTCAGCGATTTCGACCGTTTTTTGGCGTTGGAAAATGCCGCCAAAGAAATAGAAAAACAGTAGAAAATGAAAAACACCATCGACCTAATTACTCTCGGCTGTTCAAAAAATCTCGTTGATTCCGAGTACGTTATCCGCCAATTTGAGGCGAACGGCTACCGCGTGGCGCACGACCCGGAAACGCCGCGAGGCAAAATTGCCATCATCAACACTTGCGGTTTTATCGGCGATGCAAAAGAAGAAAGCATCAATATGATACTCGCATTTGCTGAGCGAAAACAAAAAGGGAAACTCGACAAACTGTTTGTTATGGGCTGCCTTTCCGAACGTTACAAAGATGAATTGCGCAAAGAAATCCCCGAAGTGGATAAATTCTACGGCAAATTCGATTACCAAAATATTGTAAAGGAATTGACGCAAAATTACCGCTCGGATTTGCGACTGGAACGCACTTTGACCACGCCCCGACATTACGCCTACGTCAAAATTTCGGAGGGCTGCAACCGCCGTTGCTCGTATTGCGCCATTCCGATAATGACCGGAAAACATCTTTCGCGACCGATGGAAGATATTGAAAATGAAGTAAAAAGCCTCGTTTCGCAGGGCGTAAAGGAATTTCAACTCATTGCGCAAGATTTGAGTTTTTACGGCAAAGATTTGTATAAATCACTGAAATTGGCAGAATTAACTGAGCGACTTTCGGACATCAAAGGCGTGGAATGGCTACGGTTGCACTACGCCTATCCTGCCGATTTTCCTCTGGATATTTTGCCTGTGATGCGCGAACGCGACAATGTTTGCAAGTATTTAGACATTGCCTTTCAGCACATTAGCGATAATATGCTAAAAAAAATGCGGCGCGGCATTACACAAGCGCAAACTTATGAATTAATCGACAAAATCCGTGCAGAAGTACCTGATATTCACTTGCGTACCACGCTGATGGTGGGACATTCTGGCGAAACGGAAGAGGATTTTGAGGAACTGAAAAATTTTGTTGAGCGAGTGCGTTTCGAGCGAATGGGCGCGTTCAAATATTCTGCCGAAGAAGGCACTTATTCCTATATACATTATAAAGATGATGTGCCGGAAGACGAAAAACAGCGGCGTTTAGACGAAATAATGGCAATGCAGCAGGATATTTCGCTGGAAATCAACAGAAAAAAAATTGGAAAGACATTAAAAGTAATTATTGACCGCGAAGATGCGGATTATTTTGTCGGCAGAACGCAGTTTGATTCGCCGGAAATAGACCCGGAAGTGCTGATTTCGCTCAGCAAGCAGCCGATAAAAATTGGGGATTTTTACAATGTACAAATAAATAATGCAGAAGAAATTGATTTGTATGGCAAGTTTATTTAGTCCTTATATTACGGTGCTATGCACCTTAACAGCAGGCTAACTTTAATTTACTACAAATATTTTGGTGCTATGCACCTTTAAGCAGCAGGGCTGCGCAATAGTTGTAGTTATTGAAACATCTCATAAAGGTGCAAAGCACCGTAATATTTACTTAAAAACATTTTACGCAAAAATAATCCCGAAAAAATTTGTTTTTCAGAAAAAAAAGTATTTAATTTGGGCATTATTTTTTCTTAACTATGAACAACAAAGAATTTACATCGGAATTAGCAAAACGTTTGGGCAAGTCGGCAAAAGACACAGCCCAACTGCTCGACACGACCATACTGACAATGAAAGAGGAATTTGTACGCGGCAATTCCGTTTCGTTTCAGGGTTTCGGCGTGTTTGAAGTGAAGAAAAAAGAAGAACGGATTGCCATCAATCCCGCCACGCAAAAGCGTATGGTAGTGCCGCCAAAATTGGTGCTGAACTTCAAAGCAAGTTCCACTTTGAAAGAAAAAATGAATAACGAAAAATGAATAACGAAAAGTTAAATATGCAAGACCTGATTGCCGGTATTGCCGACAAAACAGGGGAAACAAAAAAAGATGCCGACCTTTTTTTGCGGGAATTTGTGTCGCTTATTCAAGAGGCTTTGCTGCAAGATAAAACGTTAAAAATAACCGGATTAGGCACATTCAAATTGCAATGGAACGAAAGCCGCAAAAGCGTGAATGTGCAAACCGGCGAAGAAATAGAAATCGCGGGGCATCACAAAATCGTTTTTTCGCCCGAAACAGAACTGAAAGATGCAGTGAATGAGCCGTTTGCACATCTGGAAACGATTATCATCGGCGACAGCGAAGAAAGCAAAGAGGAATTGCCCAATCCTTTGACCGGTTTGAGCGTTCAAGCGCAGGAAATCGCCTCAATGATTGCCGAAATAAAAGCAATGCCAACCGAAGTTGAGCCTGAAAAAACCGAAGAACACACTAATTCAAATCATATTATGGAACAAATTATTCCAACCCAGCAACCACAGGAAACTTCAACAGCGGTCTTCCCCGAAGTTAGCAAACCGATTGAAGAAGAAACTGCTTTTGATACTTCGCAGGTGGACACGCCTGAAACAGAAGAAATTACCGAAGAAAATCCGCCCAAAAAGAAGAAAAAGCGCGTTTGGCTTTGGATTTTGCTCGTTTTGTTGGTATTACTCATCGCAG
>JAISJU010000124.1 GCA_031261165.1 Prevotellaceae bacterium | reverse complement strand
TTTTAGGCACAAGTCGCAGACTTGCGCCAGTCAAAGGCTAATTTTACCGCTTTTTTATTTCAATAATTTTTATAGCCTTTTGAGGTATTGGATAATCTCCACAATAATACTTATATTCTGTATCTTCTTCATAGATAAGTTTTACTTTAAGATTATCTATTTCAAACTCTTTTGGCAAATTAGATGATTTATAGTAGTTATTATCTATAACAATCTGCCACTCGCAACCATCTACTGCTAACATACCAGACCAAACTATCGTTGCATCTGTATAGTTTTTGTTTTCTTTATCCTTTTTGCAAGCAAGCATCACAGTCAAGACAAACACGCAAAATATTATTGAAACCGAAAGTAACTTTTTCATATTTTAAACTTTTATCTTTTTCTTGCAATCAAAATCCCCCCAATAATGCACGCCAAGAGCAAAATACTTATCACCTCAAAGGGCAGCAAATATTGATATTTATCCGTTCCCATCAACGCCATACCGATTTTATTCATATTTATTTCTTCGGCTGTGAGGGCGGAAGTCAGGTATTTGTCTTTGAATGTTGCAACATTATTAAAAATAATGTATCCGCACAAAGCGAAACCCGCAGTGGCAACGGCTGCCGCGCTTAATATGCGTTTCCAATTTTTCGGTTTTTCCTTATCGCCCGCGTTGCTGGTAAGCAAAATGGAAAACACGTAAAGCACCAAAATGCCGCCCGCATACACCGAAATTTGCACGCCCGCGAGAAACTCGTAACCGAGTTGCAAATACAACGCCCCTGTGGCTATCAGCACAAACAACAGGTAGGTTGCCGAGCGCAAAATTCGCTTTGACGTTACCGACAATATGGCGCAAATGACCATCACTGCCGCTATTGCGTAAAATATAATATTCTGTACCATAATATATTATATATATTTTTATTCTGTTTCTACTTTTTTCTTTTCTCTCACTTTCGAGCCTTCACGGTTGAGTTTGCGCACCAATTTCGCCTTTGTGAAAAGGGCGTTTTCAAACGAAGTATCGAATTTTATTGCCTTTGACGGACAGGACAACACACAAAGGTTGCAGAATGTACATTGACCGAGATTGTAAAAATAATTGGTCAGCACTTTCTTTTTCTTGCCGTCTTCGGTTTCAATCATTTCTGTTTCAACGGTTATCGTACCGTTGGGACAGTTCATTTGGCAGAGTCCGCAAGCCGTGCAGGCGTGTTCGTTGTTCGAGTCGTGCGGCATCGTGAGGTTGCCCTTGTAACGGTCGGGAACAACCATCGTTGCGCGGTTTTCGGGGTAACACTCGGTTACTTTTTTCGTGAAAAGTTCCCTGATTGTTACCGACATTCCCACCACCAAAGACCAAATGCCTTTGATTGCACCCCAAAAATAATCTATTAAAGCATTCATATAATGTATATTTTATTTAACAACCTTTTCAGTCTTTCCATTATCATATTTGATAATATAAACTCCACTTTGTGGTTCTTGCAGAAGTTTTTGCCCCAAAATGCCGTAATAACCCATCACACCAGGCGTATACGATACGCCCGAAACTTCTGTAGGAATTTCGCTTGCAGTGGTAAATGAGCCTGATTGGTCTGCTAATACAATACTGCTTGTATTAAGAACTTTGAGCGTATAATAATAAGTTGTACCACTCTGCAATCCCTCTACGATATAATTGATGTCTGTACTTGCGGTTTTAATTTTGGCACTTTGTGGAGTGGCAGTCAGCAAGTCGCCTGCGCTATTGAACTCTATTGTATAAATTAATTCCATATGTGCCTCATCGGCATAAACCAACAATTTATAACCATAGACATTTGGTTGGTATTGCCAAACTAATAATGCACTATTGCTTGTAACCTCAATATCATTTTCCAATACCAATGTAGCCCTATTCACTACAAGCGTGTAAATCTTTTGCGTTTCTCTATCTTCGGCAGTAACAGTAAAGGTAAAAATATTGTCGCCTACTTGTAAATCATTCCCTACAAACCTAAAAGAATAATTATAATCAAAATTATAAAGTCCTCCTACACTAACAGTGGCATTATTGCTGGCAGCATAGCCATCTCCACCAATACTTCTTTTAATGTATGGTATATTTACAATATATTCTGTTGTATTTTCATTGAAAGCAGGTATTAATTCTCCGTAGTGAAGTGTTAAACTTCCTAAGTTAGCATTGTTAGACTGCGCCATTGCTGCATAAGCAAGAGCAAATGTCATTATTACAATAAATATAATATTTTTCATTTTCATTTCCTTATATTATCTTAAAAATGCAAGCCAAGCAATACGATTGCCACCATCAACAAAAGATTAACCATATTCAAGGGCAACAAATATTTCCATTCCAAATTCAGCAGTTGGTCAATACGCAGGCGCGGGAAAGTCCAGCGCACCCACAAACTCAAAAAGACCAAGAAGAACGTTTTTCCGAAGAACCAAAATATCGAAGGTATGTAATCCATTATTTGGTTAAATCCGTCTAATCCCGGAATGTGTAACGGCATCCAACCGCCCAAGAAAACCGTAGCGGCAATACCTGCAATAATAAACATATTCAAATATTCCGACAAGTAGAAAAAGCCGAATTGGATACCCGAATACTCGGTGTGATAACCGGCTGTGAGTTCCGATTCCGCCTCAGGCAAGTCAAAGGGACCGCGATTTGTTTCGGCGTGTCCGGCAATGAGGTAAATGAGGAAAGCAATCGCGGCAGGAATGTGTCCTTTGAAGATAAACCAGCCGTCTGCCTGACTTTCCACAATGGTAGAAAGTTGCAGCGAGCCGCTCAGCACCACTATTGTGAGCAATGACAGCCCCGCCGAAAGTTCGTAACTTATCAACTGTGCGCCCGAACGCATCGCGCCAATCATCGAAAATTTGTTGTTGCTCGACCACCCCGCCAGCAGTATGCCCAAAATGCCGAGCGAGGATACCGCCAAGATGTAGAAAATACCGATGTTGAAGTCAATAATGTGCAGCCCTTTGCCGAAAGGCAGTGCGCCAAACGACAGGAACGATGCCACGATGACCAAAAACGGCGCGAGGTAGAACAGAAATTTATCCACGTGGTTGATGGGGATAATTTCTTTGAGCAGGATTTTGAACATATCGGCAATCGGTTGCAGAACGCCGAACAAGCCCACGCGGTTGGGTCCCAAGCGGCATTGAAAGAACGCGCAAATCTTGCGTTCCACATAAATCAACACCAACGCCAACACGGCATACACCGTCAGCACCAGCAAACCTACCACGACAAATTCGATGGCATACACCCAAAATTCAGGAAGATAGGTTTTTAGAAACGTATCTATCCACGTTGTTACTATTGAAAAATCGAACATATTTTTTGTTTATTTATTTTTCTATCTTTGTCTTTGCTTTATTCATCAAGCATCAATGTTTTTTGTGCTTTGAGTTTTTTTATCTGTTCTCGTTGTACTTCTTCAATGCTTCTGCGCGGTGTAGGCTGGCTTTCAGGCAGAATGCCGCCTACGCGCTTGATTGTTTCCCGAACTTCTTGCCCTACCTGATTGTGTGCCAATGTCGCGTTGTCTTTCCCTTGTATATTTTCCAATCTGATTTTTTCTTCCGCAAGCGAAATGCGAAAAAGGTTAGCAATCAATTCTTGGCTATTCATATAATCCAAAATTTTTTGACGGGGCGACAGTTGTTTTCTCGTATGAATATCCTGCACCGTTTCGCCATCGTAAAGCCCCATATATCCTGCATTTTGAAACTCGGCAAACTCTTCGTTGGTTATCACGCCTGCGTTGTGAGCCACTTCGGCAAGCATCTGATTCCATTGTTTAATATCGCCGCGAATAACAAGCCGCTTGTTGTCTTCGTTCAACTGATTGAAATAATCGGCAAGTTCGGCGCGGCGCGTTTGAATGGCAAAATAAGTTTGCCCAATGGCGATAACTTCTTTTCGCGGGTCGCCGTTTTGCACAATCAGGTAGCAGGCGTAACGCGAAAGTTTGTAATCAATGATTTTTCTGGAAGCCGCTTTTGACGGCATCTCGACCGATTTCCTGACGTCAGGAAAATGGTCGGTAATACTGAAACCACTGTTTCTACATGCTAACATTGCGCGGTCAATTACTTTTTGGAAGTTTTCCCATTTGGAATACTCCAAAACCGGCGCAAGTTCCCGCGCAAACCAAAACTCACCGCCTGCCTCGTCAGTGTGTTTGATTTGCTCAAAGGTTTGATATTCTTGTGCGATTAGTTGGCTCATTATTTCACTTCTTTTTTAATGGTATGTTTAATTTTCACCGCCGACAACAGGTTAAGTTCAAAACTTGTTTCCGTGCCTGTGATTTGCAATTCTTTTGTAACCATATCCGACAATATTTCGCTGCTTTTCTGCATCACGGCAGCCTGCTTTTGCGTGTTTTCGGGCGATTTAACAAGTTCGGCAACCGTATTCGACAATTCGCGCATTTTAGCAAACGCCTCTACTATGGCAATGGTGGTGTCGGTTGCTTTTTCGCTTTTCAAAATGGTGGCGAGCATATACATACCCTTTTCGGTAAAGGCTGTTGTACTTATCGAATGTTTGAGTTTATTGAACCGGTCGAAATTTTCGACCAGTTGTTGTCTATCAGCACTTTGCACAGAAACAACATAGCCATCGGGGAACTTGTCGGGGTTGTTTTTTACCGCTTCATTGATGCGTTTCGTTTCCACACCATACAATGCCGCCACATCGCTATCCAAAAGTACATTTTTGTCTCGGATTGTAATGATTTTATCCTGCACATCATTGAGCGTTATTTCGCCCTTCTGTGTTTTTTGAATTTCGGTGGTCATATTTTTTCTTTTGCAATTAACTTATTATTCGGCACGGATTGCAAATCCGCGCCAGCGGAGCCAATCAGTGTAGTTGAGAATAATCTACAATCTGAATCCCATATTTTTGCATGATTGCGATTACGTCGGGTTCCATTTTGGACATCGCGGATTCTGCACCGCCTATATATAAAACTATCGGAGCAATTATTGCATTGTTTTTTACGGCTGCCGAATCAATTGCTCTTAAAGCATCACGAAGACTTAATCTACCCATACCACTTAAATCGTTACAACTTATATTAACAACAAGTTCCCCTGTGGTTGGGTCTTTTCTCAGCTCTTCTAATTGACCAAGAACGGTTTCATAATATTGGCCAGATATACTACAAGCATTATCGTCTTTCAAAGTAACATTCAATGTTTTCTTTTGTTTTTGTGGCTTCGGCTCGTTATCTTTATCCCCGCATCCTACAAAAACGGCTGCAACTATTGCCAATAGGCTTGTTAAAATAAAAATTTTCTTTTTCATAGTAATTTTGGTTTTTAGTTATTAATATTTTTGTTATTTTTATTTGTTGTCTGAATCAGGATTTACAGAATTTAAGGATTTTCTTGATTTTAAATCCTGTTAATTCTATAATCCTGAAAATCCTGATTCAGACATTATTTCGCCAATCAAAGATTATTAATTCTTACCTATCCAAACAAGGCACAATATAATCCAACGACCCGCCTATCGCAATCAAGTCCGCAATTTTTT
The DNA here is from genome assembly GCA_031261165.1 of Prevotellaceae bacterium. Taxonomy (GTDB): domain Bacteria; phylum Bacteroidota; class Bacteroidia; order Bacteroidales; family Paludibacteraceae; genus JAISJU01. Next base: position 30,647 of record JAISJU010000124.1, on the reverse strand, counting down.
CACCTTTAGTTACAAGTTCCATTATGGAAACCAACGCCAATGACGGCGAGCGGAAATGCAGGCGGTAGGGCGTTTTTTCTCCGCGACTTTCGATATACACGCCAAACTCTCCGCGACAGGACTCTACCCGCTCAAAATATTCCCCTTCGGGCAGTTTGATAATCGGTTTCGTCTTCACGGCAAAGTCGCCTTCGGGCAGGTTATCTATCAGTTGTTCAATAATATTGAGCGATTCGGGTATTTCATCTAAACGGTTGAGATAACGCGCGTAGGCATCACCGTCTTCGCGGATAATTTCTTTGAAATCCACTTTGCCATACACGCTGTACGGCGCGGTTTTGCGCAAGTCGCACGCCCAGCCGGAGGCACGCCCCGTAGGACCGGTTACGCCGTAAGTGATGGCATCACGCTTGGTCAGCAAGCCGATACCGCGCATACGTTGCTCGGCAATGACGTTGCCTGTGAAAATCTGATGATATTCCTTCATCATTTTGCGCTGATAAGCGATATATTCTTTGACTTGTTTCTGAAAATCGGGTTTCACATCGTACATCACACCGCCGATGACGTTGTAATTCTGAATTAAACGCCCGCCGGTGTTTGCCTCGAAAATGTCGATAATTTTTTCGCGGTCGCGCATACCGTAAATAAAGGCGGTGAGCGCACCCATATCCATACACATACACGCCCACGCCAAAAGGTGCGAGGCTACGCGCGTAAGTTCGTCCATTATCACGCGGATATATTCGGCACGTTCGGGGATTTCGAGTTCCAAACCTTTTTCGACACACATACACAGCGCGTGGCGGTTGATGTGCGAGGCGAGATAGTCCAAGCGGTCGGTGAAATGCAGGGTTTGCGGGTATGTAAGGCTTTCGCTCAGTTTTTCGATGCCACGGTGAATGTAGCCGCAGTTGATGTCAAGTTTTTTCACTATTTCGCCGTCAAGTGCCGTGCGGAAGTGCATAACGCCGTGCGTGGCAGGGTGTTGCGGTCCTATATTGATAACATATTCGTCTTCTTCAAAAACATTTTCCTGCACTTCCACCACTTTGCCGTTGTCTATTTGCAGGCGGCAGAGCGTGTCGTTCATTTCCTTGCTTTCGAGCGAAAGGGGATTGCTGTTGAGGTCATAATCCTTCCGCAGCGGGTATCCCTGCCAACTATTGTCAAGAAAAAGGCGGCGCATATCGGGGTGATTGACAAACTTGATGCCGAAAAATCCGAATACTTCACGCTCATTCACGAGGGCGGTTTTCCAAATATCGCTCACGGTGTCCAACTGCGGGTTTTCGCGGTCGGCGGTAAAAGTTTTCAGCACGATGTATTCGTTGGGGAAATCGGTCGAAGTGAGGTAATACACCACGCCGAGCCGCTCGCCCTCATCTACGCCAATCACTTGCACGAGGTAGTCGAACAGCAGGTTGCGCACCGTTGTTGCCAGCAGGCGCAAGTCTTGCGGCTCAACCGTTACGGTCAGGTATTTCTTTTCCTCAATGACGGCATTGGGAAGGGCTGCTTGTATTTTTTGTTTTATGGTTTCCATATTATTGGTATGGTTATTTTTCTTCTTTTGTTTTTTCTTTTTGGACTTTTCTGCCTAACACAAAGACAGTTACAAGTCCGACAATGGTTGTTGTACCAAATATGCCCGCGATGGTTTCGTGTCCGAAAAATGCTAAAAAAGTAGCAAGTCCAAATCCTACCAATCCGAGAATAAAACCGAATAATTGCCCCAAACGGCTTTGTTTCAATTCTTCTTTAATGGCGTGGTTTTCTATTTCTATTAAATGCCCCAATTGTTTTTCTGCCATTACGAGCATTCTTTCTGCGCTATTTGGAATTATTTCATTATAACCTTTCAATATTTCCGGTGGCGGAACAGGACCACTAAACATAGAAGCCTGTTGTATTGATATATTCCCTATTGTACGAACTATCTGTTCTTTCTTCTCTTTAGAAAGTTCAGGGTCAGAAAGAATGGAAACTAAATCTTCCGAATTTATTTTTAGAGTATTGTCTTCCATTGTCTAATATTTTTTATTTAATAAAGTATTAAACATTGCCGTTCTCATTTCTCTACCAACAGCATTCCAAGCATCTGCAACCATATTTCTATTAGTATTGTAATGTCTGACATTATAATAATTCCCCGCAACATTAAAAACACTACCCATTCCCGCTAAAAACGAGGGGTGTGGAAACGAATAATTTACACTGTAATTTTTCATATTGCTATCCTTTCTTATAAATAATTTCAATTTTTCTATTTTATTTTGAAACCTTCTATTACATTTCTTGGTTGTTCCAACATATTTTTATGCTCGGTTAATACTGTAAGTACCTGATAAATATCACTGAATTGTACATTTGTTTCTTCCATAAAATTATCTAATAGAGATTTGAGTTCTGCATAACCATTGGCTAAATGCCGCATATACACAAACGCTCGCATAATGGAAATATTGATATTTATTGCAACTTTTGATTTTAGAATGCTTGACAACATTGCAACGCCCTGCTCTGTAAATACAAAAATACTTGCATTCCCAACATTGTAATCGGGGGGTATCACATTTTGTGATACCCCTATGTGTATCAACTCATTAGCATCTTTATTAGACAAAACAAACATAAAATCGTCAGGAAATCGGTCTATATTTCTTCTGACTGCTTGTTTTAAGGCTCTTGTTTCTATTTGATATAATTCTGCCAAATGGAAATCAGTCATAATAACCTTAAAGCCTCTGACCTCAAATATTTTATTATGAATAACCTCCAATTCCATAATATTTTATCTCTTCTTATTCCCCAAAAACTTTTCCAATTTCACTTTCCGTTGCAACTGCATAAAACCATAGAGCAACGCCTCCGGTTTTGGCGGGCAGCCGGGTACAAACACATCAACAGGAATAATCTCGTCAATGCCATTGACAACGTGATAGGATTTGCAAAACGGTCCGCCGGAAATGGCGCAACTGCCCATTGCTATCACATATTTCGGCTCTGCCATTTGGTCGTAAAGGCGTTTGAGGATTGGTGCCATTTTGTTTACAATCGTTCCGGCAACTACGATGCAGTCGGCTTGTCGCGGGCTATTGCGCGTTACTTCAAAGCCGAAACGGGCAAAGTCAAACCGCGCCGCGCCCACGCTCATAAACTCAATACCGCAGCAACTCGTAGCAAAAGTGAGGGGCCAAAGCGAGTTGCTGCGCCCCCAATCAATGAGGTCGTCAAGTTTGCCCAGCACGATGTTTGTACCGTTGGCACGCAGTTCTTCCACATATTTCTCGAGGTACTCGTTGTCCTGAAACTCCTCGTTTGGGATACCTTTTATCTTGATGTTTTTTATTTCCATTCCAATGCTCCTTTCCGCCAAGCATAAGCCAAGCCAAGTGTTAATATTACGAGAAAGAATATGATGCTGACGAAGCCCGCCGCGCCAAGTTCTCTGACCACCGTTGCCCAAGGGAAGAGGAAAACCGTTTCCACATCGAACATCAGGTAAAGTATGGCGTACAGATAGTACCCAACTTTAAACTGCATCCACGAGGTACCGCGCGTGGGAATACCGCACTCGTATGTTTCGCGTTTTTGCAGGTTGTTGGAGTATGGCGCGAGCAAAAGTGCAACGCCCAAACCCGCTATGACCAAAAAAGCGGCGGTAAATAATACTACCCAAAAATATGCAAAATCCATATAGTCAATTAATAATTAGGAATTAATAATTAAAAGTTTCTTCGTTCTGAAAAGTGGCGCAAAAGTAAATACTTTTATTCTTATATGCAAAAAAAGCAACCCAAATTTTTCACATCGGGCTACTTTAATATTTTACATTCAATTTATCCAAGACATCTTTCATTTTATCTTTCGTTGTGATGCGTGTCGGCACGAGCGGCAAACGCAGTTTGTTTTCCATAAAGCCCATCATCGACAACATACATTTTACACCCGCAGGATTGCCGTCAACAAACAGCAAATCAAACAGTTCCGTAAACCGCAAATGTATTTCGCGTGCGCCCGCATAATCGCCGTTCAACGCCAAACGCACCATTTTGCTAAATTCTGCCGGAAAAGCGTTGCCTATGACGGAAATAACGCCCACCGCACCCATTGTGATAAGCGGAAACGCAAAACTGTCATCGCCCGAAATCACTTGAAAATGTTTCGGTTTATTTTTGATAATATCGTTCATTTGGTTGAGATTGCCCGATGCCTCTTTGATGGCGACAATCTTTTCGGGGAACTCGGCGGCGAGGCGCAAAGTGGTTTCGGCGGTCATATTTACGCCCGTGCGACCGGGTACATTGTACAGAATAACAGGCAGTTTCGAGGCTTGGGCGATGGCGCGGTAGTGTTGGTAAATGCCTTCCTGCGAGGGCTTGTTGTAATACGGCACAGAAGAAAGAATGGCATCAATGCCGTTGAAATTGCCGTTTTGCAGGCGTTCCGTTACGGCTCGCGTGTTGTTGCCGCCCACACCCAGCACGATGGGCAGGCGATTATTCACACGATTGACAACCAATTTCGTGATTTCGTCTTGCTCTTGGGCGGTCAAAGTAGGCGTTTCGGCAGTCGTACCCAGCACCACGAGATAGTCCGTACCGCTTTTGATTTGGTAATCGACTAAACGCGTGAGAGCCTCGTAATCAACGCTTTCATCGTCTTTAAACGGCGTTACCAGCGCAACGCCCATACCTGTTATTTTTGTATTCATCTGCTTTTTTGTTGTTGCTGTCATTGCGGCGTTTATTCCGACAAATAGGAATAAACGCCGCAATAACGGAAATACGTTGCAAAAGTAGAAATTATTTGTGAGATTTTATACTTTTCAAATAAAAAATTATTTGTTCCAAGAGATAAACCCTTTGGGCGATATAGTCCTCATTGCCCACTGCCATTGGTTTTTCGCCGTCTTTTAAATCAATCATAAAATCCAAAATATCGCAATTCTCTATTTTCCGTCCCACTTTGAGCGGCGCGTTGGCATACATTATAATATAATGTAAAGACAGAATATCCGACAGTGTCAAATCCAGCACGACATCAAACTGTCTTTCCAAGAGCGGTGCGACAAACGCCGTTTTCGGCTCGCCGAAAAGCCCGATTTGCGAACGGTCGAGCATATAAAAGTCAGGCAATGTGGGTTGTTCCGACATCTTTTTATCTACATATCCGCACAGCGTAACCTTTTTTCCGTCTGCCTCCAACTGTTTGAGTATCTGATTGACGTAGGGATTCTTTTCATTCAGATTGCTTTCAAACAGCAACAAAACCGTTTGAATATCTGCATAATTCAAAAACTTTTTTTGCCGTCTTACGAGTTTTTTTCTTTTCAGGTTGAAAAAAAAACGGCTGATTTTCTTTTTCATTTCTATTTATTTCCAAAGGATTATTTTTTTCTGCAAAATTACAAAAACAATCCAAAACCACAGTCAAAATCAACAGAAAAATTCCAAAAACAAATATTTATGCTCATTAAAAGCTGATGTTTTTGTTGAAATGGACAATTATTATATTTTCGGAGGCATAGCCTCGATAATATTTGTATTCCTTAGATTAACAAATCAGTAAAGTTGCAGCACAACGAAATATAAAAAACTACGGCACACTGTGCCTTTACTGAAAATTAAATCCATTATACCACAAAGATTTTCGTTGCGCTGCAACTAAAAAAAATCAACAATTTTTTTTTTACGCATTTTTTTGCAAGATGTAAATGTTTTTGTGTATCTTTGTCGCCAATTCCAATATACTCAAAATGTTGAGTTTTGGAAAGACTTATTTTTAACAAAAAGCGTTTGCTTTATTCTTGTTTATCAAAACTTCAACAATATATCCTAATGCATTATGCATCAAGTATAAATAGCCGAACGCTCATACTGTGTGTGTGTTTAGCAAAATTATTCATTCTGCCAAATGTTTGAGTGATTATTTTTTGGGTTGCACACATATTTTTTTGTTATTTTGTTGGTGCAAAGGTAAATGTTTTTTTTATAATGCAAATAAAAAAAGGGGATTTTTTTAATTCTCACAAGAAAAATAAAACATAGTTTCCCGCCGCCGTCAGGCTTTCCCCCGCTGGCGGGGGTTAGGGGGTGGATTTATTTATTTGTCGGTTTATTTTTTCCACCCCCTAACCCCCGCCGGCGGGGGAAAGCCTAACGGCGGTAAAATTACCCTCATTTTTACCTGACGAAACACTTGATATTTGGTAGATATACAAAAAACCTTTAACTTTGCATATCCAAATTTTGAAGAAATGGAATACAATTTTGACGATATACGTCCTTTTTACGACTCGGAAATTGGCGCGGAACTTGCCGTATTGAGCCGCGAGCCGCAGTTGCTTTTTTCGCTCAAACAGATTTATCCGCGAAAATCAACCCGCAGCATCATTAAAATAATGAGTGCTTTCCGCACTGTCAAAGAGTTTCAGGTAACCATTATCAGAGCCTTGTTGAAAGGCGTTGCCGCGAAAACCACAGCGGGCATTTCCATTGCGGGCTTGGAGCAAATCGCCGACAGCCCAAACCGCCTTTTCATCTCCAACCACCGCGATATTATCCTCGACTCGGCTTTCCTGAACGTCTTGCTGCTCGACGGCGGGCGCGAAACCTGCGAAATCTGCATCGGCGACAACCTTTTTATCGCCCCCTGGGTAGAAAAACTCGTGCGCATCAACAAAAGCATCGTAGTGCGCCGCAACCTGCCCGTGCGCCAAGTGCTGGAGGCATCGGCAAAACTCTCTGCCTATATCCGGTTTTCCGTTACCGAACTGAAAAACAGCATCTGGATAGCCCAGCGCGAGGGGCGTGCCAAAGACGCAGACGACCGCACCCAAGACGCCGTACTGAAAATGTTCAACATCAGCGGCAGCGGCAACGTGCTGGAAAATATGCGCCAACTGAACATCACGCCCATCGGCATTTCTTACGAATACGACCCCTGCGATTACCTCAAAGCCAAAGAGTTTCAGCAGAAAAGGGACAATCCCGACTTCAAAAAGTCGCCCGAAGACGACAGCAAGAATATGGTTACCGGCTTGTGGGGTTGGAAGGGGCGCGTGCATTACGAAGTATCGCCCCTCAGCATGGACATTGCCCACATCGCCGAAGGCAGTAAGAACGAGCAAATCAGCGCACTCTCAAAACTGATAGACCGCCATATCCACCGGAGTTACAAGATTTATCCCATCAATATCATTGCTTTCGACCTCTTGCAGGGCAACGTTTCTGCGGAAAAATATACGCAGGAAGAAAAAAACAAATTTGAAAAATACCTGCAAAGCCGCATCGAGAAAGTAGATTTGGCAAACAAAGACGAGGCATTCCTTCGCCATAAAATTTTGGAAATGTACGCCAACCCCTACATTAATTATCTGAAAGCGCGGGAGCCGCACGCGAGATGATAACCCGTCATTGCGGGCTGGGTTACTGAGCGAAGTCGAAGTATGACCCGCAACCCCCTAATGACTAATAATCAATCCGCGAGATAGCCTCATATTCAAATCCGCGACCAACCGCAAAACGAGTTAATTTGTTATGCAAATCATACTCATTCGCATATTTCAGTCCGCGCTTTTTCGACTGCAATACCTCCTGCAATGCCGAAGAATATTCCTCCTCGTCAATCGCCTGCAACGCCTCTGTTATGGTGGCTTGCGAAATGTGTTTTTGTCGCAGGGCATAGCCTATTTTTATCTTTCCCCATTTATTGAATCGAAACTTGTCGCGGACAAAGAACGCGGTAAAACGCCCCTCGTCAATAAATTTTTCTTTCTCGAGATACGCTATGATTTTATCCGCATCTCTGTCCGACACCTCCCACGCGCGGAGTTTCTCGCGAATATCCTGCTCACATTTCTCGCTTTCCGAGCAGAGCTGAGCGGCTTTGTTTAAGGCTTTTTTGTATTCCATACTTTTATCATTCTATCATTTCCGTAATCATCTTTCCGCAGTTCAATGTCGGAAAATCCCATTTCACGCAGCATCGCGCAAATCTCTTGCCCAAAAGCGCGGTTGATTTCAAAATAAAGACAAGCCGAAAGACTTGCAAAATCCGCAATAGCGCGGTAAAACTTTAACGGCTCATCATCAGGCACAAACAACGCCCTGTGCGGCTCATACAGCAGCACATTATCCTGCATATCCGCCTTCTCGCGCTCGCAAACGTATGGCGGATTGCTCACAATAATATCGAAATCTCGCAAGTCGCAAGTCGCAAGTCGCAAATCGCAAATCGCAAATCGCAAATCAAAAATATCCGCCTGTATAAATTCAATCTCTACATTATTTATATCCGCATTCTTTTTGGCAATTTCCAATGCCTCTGCCGAAATATCCATCGCAAACACTTTACTTCCTGCAATGTTTTTCGCCAAAGCAACGGCAATGCAGCCGCTGCCGGTGCCAATGTCGAGAATGCGCGGGTTGTCGTTTTTGTGGTTGCGAACAATCCAATCAACCAATTCTTCCGTTTCGGGGCGGGGAATAAGCGTGTGCGAATTGACCGAAAACGGCAAGCCGTAAAACGTTGTTTCGCCCAAAACATACGCTATCGGCTCGTTTTTTTGCAGTCGGCGGACAATATCGGCAATTTCTTTGTGCTGATGTTCCGATAAAATCGTATCTTTGCAAGTCAAAACAGCGGCTTGCGACAAGCCGGTTACGTGCTGCAACACCCGCACAGCCAATTGTTGCGCTTCGCGGCTGGTGTATATTTGGTTTAATGATTGTTTTATATAATCAAACATACGGCAAAAGTAAAGAAAAATGCGGAATTATGGTGCAGCGCACCGTAATAAAAGTAAAAAGAAAATGACAACACACGAAAAATATATGCAACGTTGCCTCGAACTTGCCCGAAAAGGCGCAGGCAACGTAGCCCCCAATCCGATGGTGGGCGCGGTTATCGTGTCGGGTGGCGAAGTTATCGGCGAGGGTTTTCATCAATGTTGCGGCGAGGCGCACGCCGAAGTGAATGCGATTAATGCCGTAAAAGACAAAGATTTATTACGAAAATCCACGCTTTATGTAAATTTAGAGCCGTGTTCGCACTATGGCAAGACGCCGCCCTGCGCCCTGAAAATCATTGAGTGCGGCATTCCCCGCGTGGTGATTGGTCACGGCGACCCCTTTCCGAAAGTGGCGGGCGGCGGCATCAAAATCTTGCGGGACGCGGGCGTGGAAGTCCTTACGGACATTCTGCACGCCGAATGTGCCGATTTGAACAAGCGGTTTTTCACTTTCCACGAAAAACGGCGACCATACATTATATTAAAGTGGGCGCAAACGGCAGACGGTTTCATCGCGCCTGAAACGCGGCAACCGCTAAAAATTTCCACGCCCGAAACCGAAAAAATAGTACATCAAATGCGGGCAACGGAATCGGCAATTATGGTCGGCACGCGCACGGCATTGACCGATAACCCGCGCTTGACCGTTCGCCTGTGTCCGGTGGCTGAGCAAAATCCTGTGCGCGTAGTCATTGACCGCAGTTTGAAAATTCCGCAAACATACAATTTATTTAATGATGAGGCGGAAACGCTGGTGTTTTGTAACCAAGCCCGCAATGACAGGGATAATACACATTATATTAATATAGATTTCCATAAAAACATTTTACCGCAAATCTTGGAAGAATTGTATTGCCGTAACTTGCTCTCGCTCATCGTAGAAGGCGGTGCAATACTGCTGCAAAGTTTCATTGACGAAAATTTGTTTGACGAGATACACGTTGAAACGGCGGAAAATATTTTTCTCGGGAATGGTGTGAAAGCCCCCACGTTTCGGAATACCGTTTTGCAGCACGAGGAAAAATTTGGGCAAAATATTATTCAAGTATTTAAAGAAAATATATAAATTTGCACGGAAAAAAATCACAGGTATGCCTATCTACTATCTAAAAATCACAGAATATATTGTAACAATCATTTTTACACTGATTGTTGCCTCTACGGTTTTTGTGGTAATTACCGAAAACCGTAATCCGTTTCGGTCAATTGCGTGGATTTCCGTTCTGATTTTGCTGCCGGTTTTGGGTCTTTTGCTCTACTTTTTTTTCGGGCGGAATTACCGAAAACAGAAAATTATTTCCAGAAAGAGCATTAAAAAGATAAAAAAAGGGATTGCGAGTCATACTTCGACTTCGCTCTGTAACCAAGTCCGCAATGACAGCCTGCCGATGGTAAGCGAAGAAACGCAGGGCATTATCAATTTGCTCTACAACAACGGCGAGGCAATCCCTTACGCGGACAACGAGGTAGAAATTTACACCACCGGCAACGAGGCGTTCGACAGCCTTTTTGCCGAAATGGAAAAGGCGCAGCACCACATACACATTGAGTTTTACATCATCGAAAACGATGTTATCGGCAACCGGCTAAAAGACCTTTTGCTGCGGAAAGTGGCGGAAGGCGTGCGGGTGCGGTTGATTTACGACAGTCTTGGCTCGTGGCGGTTAAAGAAAACTTTTTTGCGCCAGATGAAAGACGGCGGTTTGGAAGTCGGCTCGTTTTTAAAGGTCAATCTGCCGTTTTTCAGCGACAAACTCAACTACCGCAACCACCGTAAAATCGTAGTGGTTGATGGCGCGGTGGGCTTTGTGGGCGGGCTGAACGTTGCCGACCGGTATGTTTCGGGCAACGAACTCGGCGCGTGGCGCGATACGCTGATAAAAATAACGGGCAACGCCGTTCACGGGCTGCAAAGCACTTTCCTGATTGATTGGCATTTTGTGAGCCGTATCTACATTGTGGCTACCGAATATTATCCGCAAAACGCGGCGGCGGGCGAGAAACTCGTGCAGACGGTAACCTCTGCGCCCGACTCCGACTGGGAAAGCATTTTGCAGGCGTTTTGCAAAGTGATTGCGATGGCAAAAAAATATGTGTATATCGAAACGCCTTATTTTCTGCCGCCCGAAAGTTTGCTGAGCAGCCTGAAAATTGCGGCATTGAGCGGTGTAGATGTGCGGCTGCTGATTTCGCGGAACTCCGATGCGCGGGTTACGAACATTGCCTCGCGCTCGTACCTGCGCGAAGTGATGGACGCGGGCGTAAAGGTGTATTTTTACGACAACGGCTTTATCCATAGCAAAACCATTGTGGCAGACGACACAATCAGCACTGTCGGCTCCACGAATATGGATTTCCGTAGTTTTGAGATGCAGTTTGAGATAAACACGTTTATTTACGACCGCGAATTTGCCGTCAGAATGCGGAAAATCTATGAGGCAGACCTCAAAAACAGCCTGCGCGTGGAACTCTCGCTATGGAAAAAACGCGAGCGGTGGCAAAAGTTTAAAGAATCCATTGCACGGCTATTTTCGCCTATATTATGAACTTACAAATTAAAAATTACAATTAATAATTATGTTACGAATTGCAGTACAAGCCAAAGGGCGGTTGTTTGAAGAAACAATGACAATGCTCAGTGAATCAAGTATTAAAATCGAGTCGGGCAAGCGCACATTGCTCGTTCCGGCAAAGAATTTCCCGGTCGAAATTCTGTATTTGCGCGATGACGATATTCCGCAAGCCGTTGCCAGCGGCATTGCCGATGTGGGCATTGTGGGCGAAAACGAGTTTGTGGAAAAAGCCGAAGATGCCGAAATCATACAACGCCTCGGTTTCAGCCGTTGCCGCCTCTCGCTCGCCATTCCGAAAGATGTGGATTACAAAGGAATTGAATGGTTTAAAGATAAGAAGATTGCAACTTCTTATCCCAAAATTCTGGAAGATTTCTTGAAGTCGAAAGGCATCAAATCCGACATTCACATCATTACCGGCTCGGTAGAAATTGCGCCCGGCATCGGTTTGGCGGATTGCATTTTCGACATCGTCAGTTCGGGCGGCACGTTGATTAGCAATAACTTGAAAGAAGTCGAAATCGTTATGAACTCGGAGGCTTTGTTGATTGCCGACAAAAAACTCAACAAAGAAAAACAGGCGATATTAGACGAATTGCTCTTCCGTTTAGGCTCGTACAAGAACGCCGAAGATAAAAAATACATTATATTAAATGTACCGAACGACAAAATTGACGATGTGTGCCAACTCTTGCCCGGAATGAAATCGCCCACCGTAACGCCGCTTGTCAAAAGCGGTTGGAGTTCGTTGCAGTCGGTAATTGACGATAAGAAGTTTTGGGATATTATCAAAAAACTCAAAGCCTTGGGTGCGGAGGGGATTTTGGTAACGCCGATTGAGAAGATGATAGTTTAATGTGCTAATTTATAATATGCTAATGAAAAAAATAGTTGCAACAATCCCTTTCCTGCTGTGGTCAATTTTCCTTTTCGGACAAGCCGAAATAAAATTTGACACGACTGTTTGTGATTATGGACGAATAGTAGTAGGCAACAAAGCAGAAGGTGAATTTCATTTTACAAACATTGGGACAGAGCCATTGATTTTCTTTGGCGCGTATAATTCTAACGGTGGTGGAACGACAAATTTTCCAAAGAAAATCCTTCCAGGAGAAAGAGGAGTTATCACCGTTTCGCAAATTACTAAAGGAAGACCCGGACTACATCAGAGTACAATTACAGTAAAAACAAATTCACTGTTATCTCCCACCACCTGTTTAACAGTAAAAGGCGAATTTATTCTTCCTCGCACTGACGACTGTGAAGAAGAAGATGTGTTGATAAAGTAGAATATATACAAATAGTAACAAAACAAAAACGATATTTATGCAAAACAAAATTCAACTTTTTGAAGAAAAGCGTGTCCGCACAGCGTGGAACGAAGACGAGGAAGAATGGTATTTTTCCGTAGTAGATGTAGTGGAAGTGCTGACCGACAGTCCGCGCCCGCGCAAGTATTGGAACGCATTGAAAACCAAACTCAAAGCAGAAGGAAGTGAGTTGTCCCAAAATTTGGGACAACTGAGATTGCAATCGGAAGATGGTAAAAAATACCTTACAGATGTTGCCAGCACAGAGCAACTTTTCCGCCTAATTCAATCCATTCCCTCGCCCAAAGCCGAGCCGTTCAAGCAGTGGATGGCGCAGGTTGCCAAAGAGCGTTTAGACCAGTTGCAAGACCCCGAATTGTCGATAGAACAGGCAATGACCGACTACAAACGGCTCGGTTATTCGGACAATTGGATTAATCAACGCCTGAAAAGCATTGAAATCCGCAAGGACTTGACCGATGAATGGAAACGGCACGGCTTGCAAGAGGGTGTGCAGTTTGCCTCGCTCACCGATATTATTTACAAAACTTGGTCGGGCAAAACATCGAAGGAATACAAGCAATTCAAAGGTTTGAAAAAGGAAAATCTGCGCGATAATATGACCAATAAAGAATTGGTTATCAATATGCTTGCCGAACTTTCCACAAAGGAAATTTCCGCAGTATCCAATCCCGAAACGATGGCGGAACACGAAAACATTGCACGGCGCGGCGGAAATATCGCCCGCGATGCCCGCCTGAAACTCGAAGCCGAAACAGGCAAAAAAGTGGTTAGTGCGCTGAATGCTAAAAATGTGTTGGGAATAGAAGAATAATTTCACAAAATAATAAAAACAATTAAAATGAAAAAACTTTGTTTATTTATATTATTAACATTTCTTGTTTCGTGCGGAATAAAGCAAATGCAAAAACAAGAAAAATCACGGATTGACAATGTACAAAATGAAATTGTTAGTGCTGATACCTTACCCTATGACGATTGGTATTGGGATAGAAAAACATCAGAACAAGAAGAAATAAAACAAAACAGAGAAACCAGATTGCGATTCCCGAATTTTAATTTAATTATTCACGATTTTCAGGCATACACAGAATGGGAGAAAGAGCTTTATTGGGAACAAGATTCTTTGGATTATCCATTTACAAAAGGTGTTTATTTTAATAAAGATGAACGCGATAACGAAAATTATGTCGAAACGCTAATTGTTACCAAAGACACTCTATTTTTATCAGAATCTTGGGGCGAAGAATATGAGGACAACCGAATAAATAATACATTATTTCAAATCTTACCCAATAATCCACAAGATAGATTTGAAATGTTTTATTGCTATTTGAGTAGATTGGGAGAAGGAATAGATGACCGTAATTATTCACGCGAAGAATTAAAAAATTTTCGTTATGAAGATTTAATTCAAATAAAAGAGCAAACACCTTATTATCAGATAAAAGATTCTGCACGATATTTTTTCAGAGCCTTGCCTCATTCGCCCGATATGGAAGTTGTAACGATTGAGAACGGAGAAATGGTTTTTCCTAATCAGAATACTCAAGAACAGATGGATTGGGAACAAAAACAATATGAAAAAGAATGGAATCGAATAAAAAAGAAATACCATTTAAAAGATACTTTGGTGGAAGTTCCGGGTGAATATACCTCTGTTTTCACTTTGACAAAAGATAATAAGTTATTTGGTTATGGATATGATAGTTTTCTTTTCCGAATTGACCGTTATCAAAAGAAAAAGTTAGTTGAAAGAAAATATATTGTTATAGCGATATTATATGGTTGTTGATTTTTTATACAAGAAAAATAGAAATTTATGCAAACAATAAAATACCCTCAAAAACCCGATTGGGCGCAACTCTTACAACGCCCAACCTTCGATAATTCGGCATTAACCGAAACCGTGCAAACCGTCTTAAACGACATCAAAACGCGCGGCGATGAGGCAGTGAAAGAATACGAACTGAAATTTGACAAAGTCAGTTTGTTGGCTTTACAAGTGCCTGAAAATGAGATACGAGAGGCAGAAAAACAAGTTTCGGAAGAATTGAAAGCCGCCATTTTGTTGGCAAAACGGAACATCGAGAAATTCCACGCCGCGCAACGCCACGAATTACCGAAAATCGAAACAATGCTCGGCGTTATCTGCTGGCAAAAAGCCGTAGCGATTGAAAAGGTCGGGCTGTACATTCCGGGCGGCACGGCACCGCTGTTTTCTACCGTGCTGATGTTGGCAATCCCCGCGCAAATTGCGGGTTGCGGGGAGATTGTGCTTTGCTCGCCGCCAAGCAAAGAAACCGGCAAAATCCACCCTGCTGTGTTGTATGCTGCGAGCGTGGCGGGCGTTACGAAAATCTACAAAATCGGCGGCATTCAGGCGATTGGCGCAATGGCTTACGGCACGGAGAGTGTTTCTAAAGTGTATAAAATTTTCGGACCTGGCAATCAGTATGTAACCGCTGCCAAACAGTTGGTTTCGTTGCGCGATGCGGCGATTGATATGCCCGCCGGACCATCGGAAGTGGAAGTGCTGGCAGACGACACGGCAAACTCCGCTTTTGTGGCTGCCGATTTGCTCTCGCAGGCAGAACACGGCATTGACAGTCAGTCAGTTTTGATAACCACGAGCGAGGAATTGGCGGAAAAGGTGATGATAGAAGTAGAAAAACAGGTAGAACTCTTGCCGCGCGTGGATTTGGCACGCAAAGCATTGGAAAACAGCAAAATAATCATTGTGCGCAACATCGACGAGGCAATCGCCCTGACTAACGAATACGCGCCCGAACATTTGATTATTTCCACAGAAAGTTACCGCGCCGTTGCCGAAAAAATCACCAATGCAGGCTCTATCTTTCTGGGACATCTCACGCCCGAAAGCGCAGGCGACTACGCCTCAGGCACTAATCACACCCTGCCCACAAACGGCTATGCAAAGGCATACAGCGGTGTAAATTTGGACAGTTTTATGAAAAAAATCACTTTTCAGGAATTGACAAAAGAGGGTTTGCAGAATATCGGCGGTGCGATTGAGATAATGGCTGAGAATGAGCAACTTATGGCGCATAAAAATGCAGTGAGCCTACGAAAATGTGGGCTTTTTAGTTAAAAGTGGTAAGAAATAGGTAAAAAATTTGTTTGTATGATAAGAATGCTGTAATTTTGCGCCCTGAAAATGTTTAAAGTCCTCTGGCATTTTCAACTAAATTATAAGAGGACATTCATTAAAAATTATACACAATGAAAAAAGTATTACTTTCAGTAGCCTTAGCAACGGCTACATTGTTTGGTGCAAGCGCACAAGAAGTGGTAAGCAAAAGCGGACAACCCATTTTGCCGAAAGCAGGCGATTTCGGTTTGTCTATCAACGCACTCCCAACGTTTAAGTTTATCGGTGGTATTTTTAGCGATAACGATGCCAGCGTAAACGGTTTATTTGGTAACGAATTTGGTCTCAGTGGCTCGTATTTCTTGACGGACAATACTTCTGTTCGTGCTACTTTGGGCTTTGGTTTTAACACCGACACGCAAAAAAAATTGGTTGACAAAGTAGGTTCTACTACAAATGAAAAAGTTGAAGACTCAAAGAAAGTGTCAAATTCTGCTTTTAGACTTGATGTTGGCTATGTGTTCCATCGCGGTAACGGTCGTTTGCAAGCATTCTATGGACCGGAAGTTGGTTTAAATTTCGGAAGAAATAATAAGGTTACTTATGAATACGGGAATGCACTTTCTGCAACTAACCCTGCTCATTTTAGCGGAGTAGACGGCAGTAGCCTGACAGAAAATAAACCCGGTTTTACTTTCGGTTTTGGTTTAGGCGGCTTTGTTGGTGTTGAATACTTTGTGGCTCCCCGCATTTCCATTAGCGGCGAAGTTGGTTTGAGTTTAGGATTTAATACACAAGGCGAAGGCGTACAAAGCGTAGAATATTGGAACGGTAGTGCTGTTAAAGAAGAAGAAACAAAAACAGCAGGCGGTAGCGCATTTGATTTTTCAACAAAAGCAAATGGTAAAATTGGTGTAAATTTCTACTTCTAAAAAAACAAAATTAAAAAGTCCCAAGAAGTTTTTACTTCTTGGGACTTTTTTGTAATTTTGTATTCTGAAAAACAAATAAACCAATGAAAAACAAAATTCCGTTGATAGGTTTTTTATTGATGATGGTTTTGTTGGCATCGGCACAAAAAGTCGGCGTAGTGCTGAGCGGCGGCGGTGCCAAAGGAATGGCGCATTTGGGCGTGCTGCAAGCGTTGGAGGACAATGAAATTCCCATTGACTACATCACCGGTACATCTATCGGTGCGGTGGTCGGCTCGCTCTATGCGATGGGTTATTCGCCTGTCGAGATGGTCGAAATTTTCAAATCTGAGGAGTTTGCTTATTGGCAAACCGGCGAAACGCAGGAGAAATACGTCTATTCTTACAAGCGTAAAGACCCCGAGCCGGATATTTTTACCATCAAATTCAGTATTACCGATTCACTGATTATTGAGCCGAAACTGCCGATGAATGTTATCAGTCCCATTCAAATGAACGCGGTGTTTCTTGCGCTTTATTCGCAGGCAACGGCGGCTTGCGGCGGCAATTTCGACCGTTTGTTTGTGCCTTTCCGATGTATGGCGTCTGATGTCTATCGGAAAGAGTCGATAACGTTGAACAAAGGCGATTTGGGCGATGCCGTGCGTGCCTCGATGACTTTTCCCTTTATTTTCCGACCGATAGAAATTGACGGCAGAATACTTTTTGACGGCGGTATTTACGACAACTTTCCGCTCACGGCAATGCGGCGCGATTTCCACCCCGATTATATCGTGGGCAGTGCCGTAGCCGACAATCCCGACCAGCCGAATGCGAAGAACTTGAAAGCAAGTATTCTCAATATGGTAATGGTGCCGACCGATTACAGCATCAACAAAGACGAAGGCGTGTTGCTTGATTTCAGTACCGACCTTGACCGTATTAAACTGCTGGATTTTTATAAAATAGATGCGATGTACCAACTCGCTTACGATTCAACAATAAATATCATTGACCAAATTCGTGCAAAAGTCAGCACTCGCCGCTCCAAAGAAGAATTGCGGGAAAGGCGCAAAGCGTTTCGTGCCACCTTCCCCGAATTGCGTTTTAAAACAATGAAGGTTAGCGGTGTCAATACCGCCCAGCAGCGTTTTATTGCCAATTCTTTCCACGAAAAAGACAAATATATTGATATAGAAGAATTCAGGAAAAGTTATTTCAAACTGATGGCGGACAACCATATTTCCGAAATTCGCCCGACAGCCGTTTATGACTCTATCAATAAGGCTTTTGATTTATTGCTGAATGTGAAACTTGATGACAATTTCTACTTTGCGGTTGGGGGTAATATGTCGTCTTCGGTGTCGAGCCAAGCGTTTTTCGGGTTGAGATACCAACGCTTGCAGTCGCGTGCCTGGACAAACGATTTGACTGCCCAGTTCGGCAGAGCGTACAACGGTTTGCAATTTACTTCGCAGGTCGATTTTCCGTCTGTGCAATTGCCCTGTTACCTCAAATTGACGGGCAATATTCAGGGTTTTTATTTTTATGAGAACAACAAGCCGTTTTATCAAGACGAAGAAGCGAGTTATTTTGTTCAGCAAGAGCGTTATTTGAAATTTGGCGTTGATTTCCCCTCGTCTTTCAAATCGAAAATGGGCGTGGGTGTCGGCATAGCGCGTTTGTACGATTCTTATTATCAATCGCCGTTGGATTTTATGCAGCACAACAAAGATAGAAACCGTTACGATTTGGCAAATCTGTATTATCATTTTCAGGTTAATACGCTGAATGACAAGCAATATGCCAACGAAGGGCAATATCTTGATTTTGTAACGCAGATTGTTTCGGGCAACGAGCGGTATAATCCAAGTTCGTTGTTGGGCGCAGAGATTAGGAGAGATAATATTTTGTGGTGGCAAAGCCGCTTGCTTTATGAGCAATATTTTTTGTTTGGCAGGCACCTTACGCTCGGCATTATGGGCGATGCCGCATATTCCACCCACCCGCTCGGCGACAATTACACGGCAAGCATTTTGCAAGCCCCCGCGTTTAATCCTACGGTGCATAGCCGTTACATATTCAACCCTGCGTTTTCGGCAAACCAGTTCGTTGCCGGCGGTGCAATGCCGATGTACAATTTCACGCGGCAGTTGAGCCTCAGGGGCGGTTTTTACGGATTTCTGCCGCTGCGACCTACTGAAAAAGACGAAAATTTGCAAGCCCGTTATGGCGATTATTTTTCTACTTTTGAATATATCGGCGAGGTGGCGTTTGTATTCCGCCTGCCTTTCCTCTCGGCAAGCGTGTTTGTGAATTATTACAGTTCGCCTGCCAAAAATTGGAATTTTGGATTTAATATTGGGTATTTGTTGTTTAATAAAAGGTTTTTAGATTAAATAAAAAAACACATAAATTCACTAAAAAAACAAGAGCAATATGAATTTCGACAAAGAATTTAAAGAAGCAATCATTCGATTGCCTTCAAGAGAAAAAAACAAACTGATTTTTCGCCTGCTGAAATATGATTTGGATTTGGCAAACCGACTTTATTTTGAACTGATTTCCGGCGACAGCAAAGAAGACAGGCGAAAACAAGCCAAGAAAGCAGTTACAAACAATATCAATGCCGTAAAAGAACATATTCGATACGACAATCCGAGAATTATGTTGATATATATGCGGGAAACAAGCGAGATTATCAACGAACATATCAAAATAACAAAAGACAAATATGGCGAAATAGAACTTCAAATATTTATGGTGAAGGAATTTCTAACGCTTTACAATGATAATTTCAAAGATTATCCGGCAGAAAAATCACATAAATTGAATGTGTATTTTGTGTCAAGAATGTTTAAAATTCTGATTTTACTAAAAAAAATGCACGAAGACTTGATGATTGATTTCGCTGACGATTTGGAAACTATTGGGCACTTGTTTAGCGACAATCCGACATTAATGGCAGTTGCGACATACAGCAATTTGGATATTAACTGGCTGATTGACAATGAAATTCCAGACGACATTGTCGAAATTAACAGAGAGATGTAGTAATGAGGATATTTGAAATAAATAATGTCGGGGTATTTTCAATGTCGGCGTTACCCCGCCTACCCATAATTACACAAACAAAATCACCGCTCTGAAAGAGCGCAATTATACAACGCAGGGTAATGCCCTGCGAAATAAAAATATGAACATACAAAAATTAATCAGAAAAAACATCGCGCAATTAAGCCCATACTCTTGTGCAAGAGATGAATTTAAAGGCGAGGCATCAGTTTCTCTTGATGCCAACGAAAACCCGCTGAATGCGCCCTACAACCGCTATCCCGACCCGCTGCAATGGGCGTTGAAAGAAAAAATAGCAAAGTTGAAAGGCGTGCGCCCCGCGCAAATAATGCTCGGCAACGGCAGCGATGAGCCGATTGACCTCGTTTTCCGCATTTTTTGCGAGCCGAAGGAGGACAATGCGGTTGCCATTGAGCCGACTTACGGAATGTACAAAGTCTGCGCGGAAATTAACAATGTGGAGTACCGAAAAGTATTTTTGAATGAGGATTTTACACTTGATGCCAACCGTGTTTTGGCGGCAGTAAATGAAAAAACAAAAGTCATTTTCCTCTGCTCGCCCAATAATCCGAGCGGAAATTTGCTCAATCGTGCGGAAATGTTGAAAATCGTTGAAAATTTCGGCGGAATAGTCATTATTGACGAGGCATACGTTGATTTCTCTTCGGAAAAATCGTGGCTTGCGGATTTGGATAAGTACAAGAATATCATTGTGTTGCAAACATTCTCCAAAGCGTGGGGATTGGCATCTGTGCGTTGCGGAATGGCGTTTGCGAGTGAAGAAATTATTGCATTTTTCAACAAAGTGAAGTATCCGTACAATGTAAATTTACTGACGCAAAACTTTGTCAGTGAGGAACTTGACAAACAGGAACGAAAAAATGCGTGGGTAAAAATGCTTTTAGAGCAACGCGACTATTTGCAAAAAGAATTAAAATCATTACCTTTGGCGGAAAAAATTTACCCGTCTGACGCCAACTTTATTTTGGTGAAAACTCCCGATGCCAACGGCATTTACAAGTATTTGACGGATAAGGGCATTATCGTCAGAAATCGCAATAATGTGTCGCTAAGTTTGGGTTGTTTGCGCATTACGGTGGGCACAAAAGAAGAAAATGAAATATTAATTAATACATTAAAAGAATTGACGATTGATTGACGATTGGCTACGCAATCAAAAAATCGTAAATCTAAAATCTAAATCATTAAATCGTAAATCATTAAATCTAAAATAAAAATAATATGGAATTAAGAGGAAAAATCATCGCCGTGCTGCCCCTGCAATCGGGTGAAGGGCGCAACGGCTTGTGGCGTAAACAAGATTATGTGCTGGAACACAACACCGAATCGCAGTATCCGAAACGAATGTCGTTCAACCTTTGGGGCGAGAAAATCGACCAGTTCAAAATCCAAGAAGGGCAGTGGTTGAAAGTCGATTTCGACATTGATTGTCGCGAGTTTCAGGGACGTTGGTTTAACGATATTCGCGCTTGGCGTGTCGAAACCATTTCGAGCGAAATGCCGGCTAATCCTGCTGCTGCCGCGCCCGCACCTGTAACGGCTACTGCGCCCGCTGCCGCACCTGCTGCTGCACCGCTGCCGCCCGCCGCTACGCCGTTTGGCGAACAGGATATTTTGCCTTCGAGCAGCGACTCGGATTTGCCGTTTTAAATAGCACGCAGATAGCGCAGATTTTTTGGATTTTCGCAGAGGAATACGAAAAAATCTGCGTTATCTGCGTGCCGAAAAAATAATGCCAATGAAAAAAGCCCTGTTTATTGACCGGGACGGCACGATTATCGTGGAACCGCCGGTAACCTTTCAAGTGAATACGCTTGAAGAGTTGTCGTTTTTGCCCAAAGTGTTGCGAAACCTGCACTTTGTGCGCCAAAAACTTGATTTCGAGTTCGTGATGGTAACCAATCAAGACGGTTTGGGTACGGATTGTTATCCGCAGGAAAATTTCGACCGCGTGCAAAGCAAAATGTTGGAAATACTTGCGGGCGAGGGCGTTGTGTTCGACGACATTTTGATTGACAAAACCTTCCCCGAAGACAACGCGCCCACGCGCAAACCGCGCATCGGCTTGCTCGGCAAATACCTGAACGGCGACTACGACCTCGCGCAGAGTTTCGTCATCGGCGACAGGATTACAGATGTGGAATTAGCAAAAAACTTGGGTGCAAAGGCGATTTTCATTCAGGAAAAAGACGAGGCGGAAAAACTGCTGCAAGAAAAAAAACTGACGGATTTTTGTGCATTAATCACAACGGATTGGGACAGGATAGCCGAATTTCTGTTTGCAGGAGAACGCCGCGCCACCGTGCAGCGTACCACGAAAGAAACGGATATTCGCGTGGAAATAAATCTTGACGGCAGCGGTAAAACCGACATTTCTACAGGTTTGCACTTTTTTGACCATATGCTCGAACAAATCGGCAAACATTCGGGTATTGACCTGACAATCAACGTAAAAGGCGACATTGAAGTTGATGAGCACCACACGATGGAGGACACGGCGATTGCGCTCGGCGAGGCGATTTATACGGCATTGGGCAGCAAGCGCGGCATAGAGCGTTATGGCTTTTGCCTGCCGATGGACGACAGCCTTTGCACGGTAGCACTGGATTTCGGCGGGCGGGCGTGGCTGGTGTGGAACGCCGAGTTTCACCGTGAAAAAATTGGCGATGTGCCGACCGAAATGTTTTTGCATTTCTTCAAATCGCTCAGCGACAGCGCAAAAATGAATCTCAATATCAAAGCCGAAGGCGAGAACGAACACCATAAAATAGAGGGGATTTTTAAAGCCCTCGCGCGGGCGTTGAAAATGGCGATACGGCGGGATATTTATCATTATGAATTGCCGAGTACGAAGGGGGTGCTATGAAAATGATGAAAAAATATTATTTGAAAATAATAATAGCAAATTTAATTCCTGTAATATTAACTTTTTTGCCATTGATGTATGGTCTGGTAATAGGATATGAGGGGGAGTATACGTTATTTGCTGTTTTTATAGTATTTTGGCTATCTTTCTGTAATTTTTTATTTTTGTCTGCATTATCAATAACCATTTTTTTAAATTTATCAGAGAAAATAAAAGAGAATGAGGGTTTAAGTTTCTTATCGTGGTTTTTATTACCGTGCATTGGAATAGTAGTGTGGTTTGTTTATATCTTGAAAACCGAAATGTGGCCAATGTTATTATTAAATTCATTGCCTACTTTTGCAGGTCTTGTTTTTTCTTATCGAAGATTTCGACTTGATAATAAAAAGGTGCAACGCACCGAAAATCTTTGTAGTACAATTGACAACCAATGAAAGATTTTTTCCTTTATATACTCCATCGCACCAAAAACTCCTGTTGGACACTGTTCAAGTTTATGATACCCATTTCGATAGCCGTCAGGCTCATTCAGGAATGGGGTTTGCTTACTTATTTCAGTCAATTTCTTTCGCCGATAATGAGCGTGGCGGACTTGCCTGCCGAAATGGGTTTGGTGTGGCTCACGTCAATGGTGGTGAATATTTACGGCGGCTTGCTCACCTTTTTCAGCATCTATCCCGCACTGGGCGAGCCGATGACGGTGGCGCAAATGACCACACTGCTGACAATGATTTTGGTAGCGCACACTTTCCCTATCGAACTGACCATTTCGCAAAAAACAGGTGTCAAAACGTGGATAATGTTCCTTATCCGTTTCGGGTTTGCCATACTGTTGGGCTTTTTGATGGCAAAAATGTACAGCGCATTCCACTATCTGCAAGAGCCGACACAGATAACGCCGATTTTTAGCACCACACAAAAAACGTGGGGCGCGTGGGCGTTGAACGAACTGAAAAATTACGCGATTATTACCCTCATTATTTTCACGCTGGTAACTGTGCTGCGATTGTTGCAAGTAACAGGGCTGATTAAAATCATTAACAAGACAATGCAGCCCGCTTTAAAATGGCTCGGCATCGGCAGCGAAATGCTTCCCCTCACGATTATCGGGCTGACGATGGGCATTGCCTACGGCGGCGGTTTAATGATTGAAGAATGCAGAAACAACAGCAATGCCCTGAAACCCAAAGAAATATTTTATTCAATGACGCTGATGGGCTTGTTCCACAGCATCATTGAAGACACATTGTTAATGCTCTCGATGGGCGGACATTGGTCGGGCGTGGTGGTCTTTCGAGCGGTGTTTGCCTTTGTTATTACTTATTTAATTGTCCGGTTTACGCGGAATGTTGATGAGAAACATTTTTTGAAATATGTAATGACAAAGGCGTATGGTCGGCGGTATCTTTCTTCTACGCAATGTCCGTTTCCGCCGCCGCAAAGCCGATAAATCCCATTGTAGCCAGTACGCCGAGATAAGTCATAATTTCCACCGAAGACGGCATTTGCAAGTGCGCCACTGCATTTACCAGCCCCAACAGCCGCACCTCAATAACCGTCATATCCTGTAAAGCAACCGTCAGCACAAAGCCCGCGATGGTGAAAACCGCCGGTATGATTTGCGGCAAAAGGCTGCGGCGCGGCGGTAAGTGTTGCGCCACACGCCTCGAAAATCCATTATCCGCAATGTCCGCGCGATGTTCCGCAAACACGTTTTTTAAATCCTGCTCATTTATCATATCCTGAATTTTTAAAATAAACCGATAATTTTTCTTTTCCCCTGAAAAGGTGCGATTTTACCGTACCTGTGGGGCAATTCATCACTGTTGAAATTTTTTCCACACTCATATCTTCCATATAAAAAAGCAGCATTGCCGAGCGTTCATCGTTTTTCAAAAGTCCGAGAGCGTGGGCAAAATCCATACGGCGGTCGGCGTCCGGCGCGGGTGTGGCAAATTGTTGCACCTCGTCAATGCTGAATGTTTGTTTGGCAGTTCGGGCGTGGTCGTAAAAAACGTTGTAGGCAATGCGATAAAGCCACGTGGAAAATTTAGCCGCCGCTCTAAACGAGGCAATATTCAGCCACGCTTTGATAAATGTTTCCTGCGCCAAATCCTTGCTCAGTTCCTCATTGCCTTCCGCGAGGTTGAAAAGAAAACGCCGTATGGGCGACTGGTACGCCTCCACCAATTGGCAGAATGCGCCTTCATCGCCCAACAATGCGGCTCGCGAAACTAACAATGTGTCATTTATCGCTGTCATTTTTCTGTTTTTTACCAGTGAAATGAACGAGCAAATAGCCTATGCCGAGAAAAATAAAAATCATTGATATGCCTACACCTTGCAAAGTTTGTTTATAATCATTCTCTGCAATGCCCATAAAGACAAAAAACAATGCAATGCCTGCCCCGATGGTAGTCCAAGTAATCCCCTTTTGCAACGATGTTTTCTTTTCTTTCGTTTCAAAAAGATTGTCGGGAATAGTTTGTCCGTTTTCGATTGCCTTTGCAATCAACTCTGCTTTCAATTTATCCTGCTTGCTTTTTTGTTTTGTTTTAAACCAAGCAATGAAGATAAACATAATCATTGGCATAATGAAAATAGCAAAAATGCCAGCCAAAGGAACTAAATCGTCTGCGAAATTAAAACTGTTCATAATATTAAAGTTTTAAAGGATTAAAAAATAAAATTAGTTTTGCAACAACTTTTTTCTTGTGCGCACTGTTGAAAAATGTTTGTTTGTAGTTTAGACGTAATGAATGATGGGTTTGGTTGCAAAGGTGGGGATTTTTTTTGAAAAAAAGAAAAGTTATGCAATTGGTAGGAATAGCGTTAAGCGGGTATTTGTCTTTTTCATTTTCGTTTTCTCTTTTAAATGCGTCTATTAGCCACTCGCCGAAATAAACATCTAATTCTCTGTGTTTCATAGTATTAATTGATTTAATATTTGGGTTGTCTTTAAATATAGGGTTTGAGTAAAAATTTGTTCAACTTTTCTCTTATATAGACCTAAAACAAAAAATTTACTGCAACCCCGATTTTTGGGTTTAAGCGCACAAAGATACAGAAAATTACATTATAGCAATGCAAATTGTCTTTTTTTCTTTTAAAGATTGGATTAGGTGCTACAAGAGGTTAGCCATTGCAGCGTCTATTTGTGTGTTCTCAAAACTATCCAAATATATTTGCGTAACTTTCTCGGAACTATGCCCCAATGTTTCACTAATAATAGAGGTTGCAACGCCTGAACGTTTTAATACGGTTGCAAAAGAATGGCGTGCAACATAAGTAGTTACATCGGTGCTTATTTCTAATTTCGTTGCTATTGCTTTCAGGTTTTTATTGATGTGTGCGAGTACCTTATGACGGCGGTTGTGTTTTTGTTGTTCGGTTTTGTGTATCGTTTTGTCTAATATGGGGAAAATGTAATCGGCTGTATCTTTATCAATAACGTACTTATTTATAATGTTTTGCGCTTTTTCGTTCAATGGCACATTGATTTTCTTTCCTGTTTTTTGCCTTAC
The DNA here is from genome assembly GCA_031261165.1 of Prevotellaceae bacterium. Classification (GTDB taxonomy): domain Bacteria; phylum Bacteroidota; class Bacteroidia; order Bacteroidales; family Paludibacteraceae; genus JAISJU01. The sequence goes on along the minus strand of JAISJU010000124.1, from coordinate 4,437 downwards.
ATAAATAACTCGGTTGTCGGTAACATTGTTTTGTTTCAAATTTGCCATATCCACAAAATTAATCCCGCCACACAAATAACTGAATGTGAATAGGTCTTGGCTTAACCGCACATAATCACTGCTATTGGTAAGGTCTGCATTGATTATTTGCAGGATTTCATTTTTAGAAATAGCGCGTTTCTCGGTGCTGGTGTCAAATTTGGATAGTTTAAATTCGTTGAACGGATAAAATTCTTGTTTTACGATTTTGGCTTTTATGGCGCGGTTGTAAGCACCCCGCAAAGTACGGAAAAATGTACTGATACTTACTTCGTTGCATTTATTGCCTCTCAAAAATTGTTCGTAATTGTTGAGCCAAATAACATCAATATCCGAAAATGGTATTTCGAGTTTATTACCATAAAAACGCTTTAAGGAGTTATGGCTATCCTTATAGATTTTGGCGTTCCCTGTTTTGCCTATTGCATTAAGACTTGCAACTATTTCTTCGTAAAAGTCTGAAACAGTCTTTGATTTGATATTCTCTTTTTTAGAGAGCAATAAGGTAGTAGCCGTGTAGTCCTTTTTATCGGATTGAAACTCTAATATCTGCTTTTGATACTCGGTTTCTTTTTCCAAAATGATTTTCAAAATCAATTCTTTGTTGGGACAATTTGGCTTTGGGCGGTTTTTGTCAAAGTCCCAAAACTTGGGATTTACAGAGATACCCAAACTTTGATACTTCTTTTTGTTGTCTTTACAGACACGAATTACAAGCGGATTTTCGCCGTTTGCAAGAGTTTTCGACTTGTAACACAGCACGTTAATAGTACCTTTCATAGTGTTTTTCGGTTTAACTCTTGGTTTAACTGACCACGCTAAAACGCCCTAAAATCGTGCCTTTACCAAAACAAAAAAGCAGTTACCTATTTATCGTAACTGCTTGATTGTCTGTGTGGGCGTTGAGGGATTCGAACCCCCGACCCTCTGCTTGTAAGGCAGATGCTCTGAACCAGCTGAGCTAAACGCCCGAATAACACTTTTCTTTAAAAGCGGTGCAAAGGTACAGGTATTTTTGTTATCTGCAAAATATTTTCCGACTTTTTTCCGAAAAAATTAATATTTCGTTGATTTTCAGGCTATTTTTTGCCGGAATAGCGTAGCATTTGTTCCGTATATCCTTCCGTATAGTCAATTTTCACATCAATTATTTTGCCTTTTTCGTCAAAAACAGGTGTATAAACCGGATTTACAAAACCTTTGTAAGGTGCAATGTTCAGTTTTTCGTAGCGCGATTTTATCTCTTTGTGAATTTCGGGATTGATTTTTATTCCGTAGTTTTCCACCAAATTTTTGGCTGCCTCAAAATCACCTTCCGATTTAACGCGCTGAATTTCAGCCAAAAGTTGCCCAAAGAGTTGGCGCAGTTTTTCGTAGTCATTGATTACCACAAAAGTTTTGTCGCCGCGTTTTTTCAGTTCCACAACTTTGTCTGCCGCGCCTTTTTCAAACACCCATTTGGCAATCAGTTGGCGGTTGCGCATATGCGATTCCTGAATGTTGTCGCCGAGATTGATACGCACGAGTTGCGTGAGCAAACCGTTCATCATAAACTTGTAATATTCTGATTTATAGGCATCTGCATTGTTCAAAATATCGAGTTCAAGCATTTTTCGGTCTGCCATATAATACAGTCCGAAGAGGTCGGCACGCGCCTCTTCAATCGTTGCGCCGTAGGCTTTTAGCGCATCGGGACTAACGCCGGGCAGCAGTTTGCCCGAGCCGTGTCCGAGGCATTCGTGCAGGTCGGTATGCAGGTTGTCGGTGTCGAAACCGTATTTTTCCATCAGCGCGATTTCCGCATCACTCCACGCAAATTCCTGCAAAAAGCCGTTGCCACGCGCGGCTTTGTCGTAGGCATCGGTAATGTTTTCAATCGTAACCGATTTTGAGCCGTGTTCGGCGCGTATCCAGTTGGAATTGGGGAGGTTAATGCCGATGGGCGTTGCCGGATAGCAGTCGCCGCCAAGCATTGCCGCTGTAATAACTTTTGCGGAAACGCCGCGCACGGTTTCTTTCTTAAAACGCTTATCCACAGGCGAATTGTCTTCAAACCATTGCGCGTTTTGGCTGATGGTTTCGGTGCGTTTGGTGGCTTCGAGGTTTTTGAAATTCACGATGCTTTCCCAACTTGCTTTGATGCCGAGCGGGTCGCCGTAGGTTTCGATAAAACCATTGACAAAGTCAATGCGAGAAAGCGAATCTTCCACCCACGCAATGCTGTAATCGTCAAAAGTTTTTAAATCGCCTGTTTGGTAAAAATCTATCAATAAGGAAATTACCTTTTTTTGTTGCTCATTTTCGGCAACGGTTTTTGCTTTTTCGAGCCAAAAGACGATTTTTTCGATTTGCTCGGAATATTTTCCGCCGATTTTCCAGATTTCTTCTGCCAAATTACCGTTTTTATCCTTTATCAAGGTGCTGTTCAGTCCATAAGAAACAGGCGTGTGGTCATTCGGATTGCGTTTGGCGTTGTAAAAATCTTCAACTTCTTTTTGTGTTACATTATTATAATAGTTATTGGCAGAAGTGAGGATTAAATCCTGCCCTTCGGCTTGATTAACGCGCTTTGGCGCAACAGTAGGGTCGAATATGACAGGTAAAATTAGTTCTAAAAGTTCATTTTTTGTCAGTTTTGGAACAAAAATCTTCTGATACATAAGGTTTTCATCAAACAGATAATTATCGTTATCTCTTGCAAATGGGAATAATGTACCGGTGGGCAACGTATTGTAGGCGTCAATAAAAAACTTTTGCGAAAATTCGGGCGTAAATTTATCCATACTATAATGATGATGTATGCCGTTGGAAAACCAAACGCGCTTGAGATACACCACAAATTGCTTATAATCTTCGCTGTTTTTGTCGCCTTTGTAATTCAGATAAATGGCTTCCAGCACTTTGCGAATTTGAAGATTATACTCGCCATTTTGGTCAAAAAGAATATCGCGTCCCTCTGTGGCGGCTTGCGAAAGGTAATAAATATACTCTTTTTGTTGCAATGTTAATTGCTCAAAATCAGGTACTTGGTAGCGCAGCACTTCCACGTCTGCAAACTTATCCACGTGGTAATTAAATTCATTGTTGTTTTTCATTGCATTGCAAGATATTAAACCGAAGACGGCGGTTGTGAAAAATAGTTTTTTCATAATTGTGTTTTTTGAAAGTGCAAAAATAATAGATTTTTCCTTTGGTTGTAAAAATATTTTGCATTATCTTTGTATTGTCTTTTTATGCAGAAAATTATGATGGCAAAACCGACAAGGGTAAAAGCATTGGATAATTATGCTATTTATGTAAATTTTTCCGATGGAACGCAAGGCACTATTGACTTGCGGCATTTGGCACACAGGGGCATTTTTCAAGAATGGGACAAGAATAATCTTTTTGCGTGTGTACACATTAATGACGGCGGGGCTATTGCGTGGAATGAAGATATTGATATTTGTCCCGACAATGTTTATTTGCAACTGAAAGGTATCACATTTGAAGAGTGGAAACAAAAAAATCAGATAAATTATGCCGCAAGTTAGTCAGTTTTTCGGAATTATTATCAGAATGTTCTATGATGAACATAATCCGCCACATTTTCACGCACAATATGGTGAATATAATTGTTGCGTTGATATACAATCGCTTAGCGTGATAGAGGGTTATTTTCCCGCACGTGCATTAGGGCTTGTTGTTGAATGGGCAATTTTGCACAAAAGCGAGTTGCTGGAAAATTGGAAACACATAGAGCAACAACAAACATTGCAGAAAATAGAGCCTTTAAAATAGGGTTAAAAATACTTTTCGCCATTTTTTCAAAAAAAAATAATTTTTTCCTACTCAAATCAGAAAAATTATTACTACTTTTGGCAAAAAAAATTGGATATGGCACATCATCAAATAGACAAGTTAGACGAAAAAATTTTGCAACTCATTGCGGGCAATGCGCGGATACCGTTTCTGGAAGTGGCGCGGGAGTGCAATGTGTCGGGCGCGGCGATACACCAGCGCATTCAGAAACTGACGAATCTGGGCGTTCTCAAAGGCTCGGAGTTTATCATTGATGCCGACAAAATCGGCTACCAAACCTGCGCATTTATCGGCGTTTTCCTCAAAGATGCCAACGAGTACAAAGATGTGGTAAAGGCGTTGCACGAAATTCCCGAAGTGGTGGAATGCCACTACACGACCGGAAAATATGCGATGTTCGTCAAAATTTATGCCAAAAATAACCTGCATTTGTTGGAGATTATTCACACTAAACTTCAGAAAATCAAAGGAATAAGCAGCACAGAATCGCTCATCTCGTTCAACGAGGCATTCAAACGGCAGGCACCGCTCACGGATTTAGATGTGAATAAGGAAACGGAAGAATAAAAATTTTTCGATTTTTTCTTGCACAATTCA
>JAISJU010000091.1 GCA_031261165.1 Prevotellaceae bacterium | reverse complement strand
CATGAAAATAGTCAGCATCGACTTGACGAAACTCGAAGGCTTGGTGTATAACCATTTCGTTGTTTGCGAAGGTGATTCTACTACGCACGTCAGTGCCATTGCCGACAGCGTGCGCGATTATGTGCGCAAAAACGCGAAAACGAAACCTTTTGCAAGCGATGGTTTCCAAAATGCACAATGGATTGTTTTTGATTATGGCGACATTTTGGTGCATATTTTTTTGCGCGAGGCACGCGAGTTTTACCGCCTCGAAAGCCTGTGGTCTGATGCCAAAATTACTGAAATAGATGATTAGACATCAGATGTGAGATATTAGACACAAGAAGTTTAGATATTAGACACAAGATGTTAGACATTCATTATTCAATTACTCAATTTCAATTATTCAATCAATGAATACCAAAAGTCAAGCGACACCAAGTCCGAAAAATTTTAAAGGATTCAAATTTCCGGGCGGCATCACGTGGGTGTATGCCGCTATTGCCGTTGTATTGTTTTCTATGTGGGTGATGGCACCCAACGCGACTACCAATAAAGAAGTACCGTATTCCACTTTTAAAACCTATATGGAAAAGGGCTATGTGGAAAAACTTTTGATTGTGGATAACAAGCGGGTAGTGCAGGCATATATCAAAGAAACCTCGCTGTCCGAAGTGTTTAGCGACAAGCAACAGCAGAAAAAAGGCAGTTATGTGGAGGCGCGTATTCCGTCTAACGACAAACTGGAAGATGTGATAGCACAATATAATTTCACGGGCGATTATACTTATGAGGATAGTCGCGGGTTTTGGGACAGCGTGTTGAGTTTCTTGCCGTTTATCATTTTCATAGGCATTTGGTTTTACCTGATGCGCGGAATGAGCGGCGGTTTGTCGAGCGCAATGGGCGGCATTTTCAATGTAGGGCGTTCCAAAGCGCAGTTGTTTGACAAAGAGAATGGGAATAAGAAAATTACTTTTGCCGATGTGGCGGGGCTGGTAGGTGCGAAACAGGAGATAGAAGAAATCGTTTCTTTCCTCAAAAACCCAACTAAATATACCGAACTTGGCGGGAAAATCCCCAAAGGCGCGTTGCTCGTGGGACCGCCGGGAACAGGCAAGACGCTGCTTGCAAAAGCCGTAGCGGGCGAGGCAGATGTGCCGTTTTTCTCGCTGTCCGGCTCGGACTTTGTGGAAATGTTTGTCGGCGTAGGCGCGAGCCGCGTGCGCGACCTCTTTGCACAGGCTAAGGAAAAATCGCCTTGCATTATTTTTATTGATGAAATAGATGCAGTAGGGCGGGCGAGAGCCAAAAACCCCAATTACGGCGGAAATGACGAGCGCGAAAATACGCTAAATCAACTTTTGACCGAAATGGACGGTTTCGGCACGAACAGCGGTATTATTATTTTGGCTGCAACCAACCGTGCGGATATGCTGGACAAAGCACTCTTGCGTGCAGGGCGTTTCGACAGGCAAATTCACGTGGAACTGCCTGATGTGAATGAGCGGAAGGCGATTTTCAAAGTGCATCTGCGACCGGTAAAAGTTGATGATTCGATTGATATTGACTTCTTGGCACGGCAAACGCCCGGATTTTCGGGTGCGGACATCGCCAATGTGTGCAACGAGGCAGCGTTGATTGCGGCGCGGAAAGGAAAAACGACTGTTGAAAAGCAGGATTTTCTTGATGCGGTGGATAGGATTATCGGCGGTTTGGAAAAGAAATCGAAAATTATTACCACTGCCGAAAAACGCGCCATTGCTTACCACGAGGCGGGACACGCTACGGTGAGTTGGAAACTGCGCTTTGCCAATCCGTTGGTCAAAGTTACCATCGTTCCGCGCGGGAAAGCCTTAGGTGCAGCGTGGTACTTGCCCGAAGAACGGCAACTGACCACCAAAGAACAGATGCTTGACGAGATTTGTGCCACGCTCGGCGGGCGGGCTGCCGAAGAGGTGTTTTTCAATGAAATGTCCACCGGCGCACTCAACGACTTGGAAAGGGTTACAAAACTTGCGTATGCCATTATCTCGTACTACGGAATGAGCGGCAAACTTGCCAATGTGAGTTATTACGATTCGAGCGGCTCGTTTGACTTCGGATTTTCCAAACCATATAGTGAGAAAACCGCCGAAATGATTGACGCAGAGGTAAAAGCATTGATAGAAGAACAGTACAGCCGCGCCAAAGACATCTTGCGCGAGAACAGCAAAGGACACAACGAACTGGCTACATTATTAATAGAGCGCGAAGTAATATTTTCGGAAGATGTGGAAAAGATTTTCGGCAAACGCCCTTGGATATCGCGCACCGAAGAACTCATCAAAGAATCGCCCGAAGATATAGAGGCGGAAACAAAAGCCGCAAAAGAAATAGAGGAAAAACTGACGTAATTTACGGTATATGAAAAAACTATTTTTTTACATAAGCATACTTTTGGCAGCCGTCATTTTTGCCGCTTGTCAAAAAGTAGAAACAGGAACGCTTTATTTTTATCACGTCAGCGAGGTAAATGCTCTGCCCGATGACAGTATAAAAATAGAGAATTATGTCAGTTCAAAAAACATCATCAAAGAACAAGCCTTTGATGCGGGCAGCCTCAATGCCTGCGACCAAAAGGCAATAGAGGTGTTCGACCAATATGCCGCTCAAATCAAAATAGATGAGATAAAGGATTTAACGCCTTTGTCCTCATTTACTTATACAGTCAGCCGTTGGAAAAACAAGGACAATCCTTATTCAGGAAGTGTTGATGTGAAGACGAATACTTATGTAAAGGAATGAAATTTTCTTTTTTCATAACCTGAGTTCCGGATAGAATAGTCCGTTAGGACTTGTATATCAATGCTTCGACTACGCTCAGCAACCGTAGAATAACAATATTTCTATTTACCTAAAATGTCCGTAGGCGTTGCATTGAGCGTAGCCGAAATGACATTCACAACAGTTATTTTTGTGTATCCCCTACGGGAAAAAGACCAAACAACCATTTTTTTTCTATTGATATAAATGCCCGATGGGCAATTATTCATTTATTTTCAGGTAATTATCTAAATTCTTATCCGGAACTCAGGTTCATAAGGCTGTTTTAACCACAAAGAATACATTTTCGCCAAGAGCGCAAAGCAGAAAATAAATAATGCTTTGCGCTCTTGGCGAAAAATCTTTGTGTTCTTTGTGGTAAAGAAAATATGTGAGAACTTTTCAATTTTTAAAAGTCAAATAATTGGCTTTTACTTTGTTCAATTGTGCGGTCAGCGTGCTTTCATCTAAATTCAGAAAACCGAAAGCGTGATTATACGCTTGTCCCTGCGCCAACACCCACGCCGCAAAGTTTTTCACATCGGCATTGTCGGCATATTCAGCCGAGATAAGCAAACCGAATTTTTCCACCGGCACAATATCATTTTTAGCCGTTTCGAGCAGCGTAATAATTTGGTCAATATCCTGCGTTGCCCACACTTCTTTTTGTTTGCTGTTGATATTGAGCGGCAGCAGCGAAATATTATCTTTCAGTTGGCGCGAGTCCAGATTATAGACATAATTTAATGTATTGAACGCAACCGCATTCTCATCTTTCTGCACCGCATTCAGCACATAAATATCATCGCCGATAATTTTTTTGCCTTTAATTCGCTCGGGCGTTTGGTTAAAAAACTCCGCCAAAGCCAGCGTAGTAGAAACATCGCCTTTGCGCGAATACACGTTAGCGGTATATTTTGCCTTCTCTTCATCATCAAAATCTTCATCATCGGCAAAAGCATCGCGCTCGAAAATCAGACTGCTCACATCTTTCTTCTTCAAGCCTTTTTTTGCTTTGCTCAGCAACGGATTGCTTGTGTTGCTGATGGGCAGCAGGGCATATTTGCCCAGATAAATCACATCATTGCCGGTCGTTTCGTTGGCAATTACCGACAAGCCCGATACTTCGCCGTTCTTCACTTCGAGTTGCGAGGTGGGATTTACTTTTTTATACTCGCTCACCCATTTTTCGAGCAGCGGTTGCAAAAACTTGGTGTTTCCCACCGAAATGTCCTGTGCAGAAACCGCACCGGTAAAGGCTAAAAGCAAAAGCAGTGTCTTTATCTTTTTCATAACAAATGAATTTTTCGATTTTTTACACTGCAAAGATAAGGGTAGTTTATTTTTTTGGAAATACCCTATTTAGGGTATATTTTTTCTTTTGCGATTTCCACTTTTTCCGCCATCGGCAGCAGCGCATCAATCCAGTGAATGTGGAAACCGCGCCGTTCCATACCGCGAAACCACGTCATTTGCCGTTTGGCAAACTGGTGTATGGCAATTTCGAGTTGCGAAAACATTTCTTCATAAGTCAGTTTTCCGAGAATATAATTTGTTACATATTTATATTCAAGTCCGTAGTAAATCAAATCTTCTGCCGCTACGCCGCTTTGCAGAATGTCGTGCACTTCGTCAATCATTCCCGCTTGCAGGCGTTGTTGCAGCCTTTCGGAAATGCGTTTTCGGCGGTCTTCGCGGGAAATGTCCAAACCGAGGATTACGCTGTTCAATGGGGATTGCGGGTCAAGCCCGCAATGACAGGTGGGGTTTGTCATTGCGGGCTTGACCCGCAATCCCCCTGCATTCGCTTGAAATTCCGCAATCTCAATAGCCCGAATAGCCCGTTGCGCCGTATCCACATCGGTTTTATTGTGCAGCGTTTTGTAGGTTTTCAGTATTTCCGTGAGTTCGGATAAGGATTTTTGCGCCAGATTTTCGCGCAGTTCAGGGTTTTGCGGCACATCGGGCAGGTCGTAGTTATTCAGCACAGCCTCAATATAAAGCCCTGTGCCGCCGCATAAAATCGGCAAATAGCCCTTGGATTTTATCGTTTCGTAAGCGCGGAAAAAATCGCGTTTGTACTCAAAAAGATTATATTTCTCGCCCGCCTCGGCAATATCAATCAAATGACAGGGGATTTTCCGCCCATTCACGGTGTAATCCGACAAATCTTTACCCGTGCCGATGTCCATTCGGCGATACACCTGTCGCGAATCGGCACTGATAATTTCCCCGCCGAGTTCGCAGGCAAGCGTGGTGGCAAAAGCAGTTTTCCCGCACGCCGTAACGCCGAGTATGGTAACTAAGTCATTCTTCATACTGTCATTGTGGGTTTGCCCCGCAATCCCCTATTGCTATCTTTTGACCATTTCCACTATCGCATTCAGTGAAAGACAGCCCGGTTTGTGTTGCGTTTTGCACGAGCCGAGCAGCAGAATGCAGACAAAAGCCACCGCCAACCATTTCATTTTTTTCATCTTATACATTTAATTATGGGTGTCATTGCGGGCTTGACCCGCAATCCCCTTGTTTATTTTACAAGTTCAATAACTGCTTTTACTGCCGTTTCCATAGAAAGGCAACCGCAACCTTTCGAGGTGCTGCACGCGCTCAACAGCACCGCAAGGGCTGCTACCACTATGATTTTTGCTGTTTTCATATTTTTGTTATTTTAAAGTTACAAAATTACCTATTTTTTTTGGAATAAAATATTTTATCCGTAACTTTGTTGCAAATTTTTTTTGAGTCCATAGTCTAAAATCTAAAAAACTAATATCTAAAAGCCTAACATTATGAGTTTTATAAAAGAGTTCAAAGAATTTGCCGTGAAAGGCAACGTAATTGATATGGCTGTCGGTGTGATTATCGGCGGCGCGTTCGGCAAAATTGTGTCGTCATTCGTGGCAGACGTGATTATGCCGCCCATCGGTTTGCTGGTCGGTGGTGTGAATTTCACGGATTTGAAGTTTGTGATGCGCGATGCCCGCGTGGTTGATGGCGTGGAACAAGCGGCGGTTACGCTCAACTATGGCAACTTTTTGCAGGTAACTTTCGATTTTATCATTGTGGCATTCTGCATTTTTCTTTTTGTGAAAGGCATTAATACGCTGAAAAAACGAATGGAAAAACAAGAAAACGAAACACCTGCCGCACCGCCTGCACCCTCGAAAGAAGAGGTTTTATTGACCGAAATTCGGGATATTTTGAAGAATAAATAAACCTTATTTTCAGAATTTCCCTTAGTAGCAAGTTTTCTTTTATCAAACCCTTATTCCCTTATTACAGTAATTTAATAAGGGAATAAGGGTATATTGTATCAACATTTTGACTACTAAGGGAAATTCTGAAAATAGTTTATTTATTCAGAAACTGTTTTGGCGTCTGTGCAGGGAACAAGAACCGCATTCAGTTCTATACGTGTATTTGTAGGAATTTTAGGCACAATTTTATACACCATAAAATCCATTGCCCTGACACACATAATATCTTTGTTGGCGGAATAAACAACATTCCAATGATAGCCGTTTTTGTTGTCAAAAGTAGATTTAACATCGCAAAACATACAACCTGCAAAATAATTAACCAAAATGCTTTGTGTTGCAAAATCAACATTATAGGTAGAAGATAGCATAAAATAAGGGTGTTGCAGGTATTCACCGTCATTATTTATAACATAAACCGTATCCTGTTTGAAATTCCTCACAGGCAAGTTATCTACCGATACCCAAAATTCTGAAGTAATCGGATTACCATTGTTTTTTTTAGATTTCTCGCAGGAAACAAACATCATTCCCGCAAAAAGCACAACTAATAAATAATGTAGATTTTTCATAGTAGTAAAGTTTAAATTATTTCTTTGCAAAAATAAAACAAATATTTCAAATTCACAATAGTATGTAAAATATTCTTTTTGTCGTCATTTTTGTTTATCTTTGCCTCATAATCTTAATGTAATGCTATGAAAAATCTAATACTTATATTTTTGTTAGCCGCCATTTCTTTTTCTGCAACAGCAAGAGATATTTTTGTAGAGGGTCAAATTTTGAACGGCGACCAACCCGCCCAAAAAATGACCGTCAAAACTTCCGTTTCGGGCAAAACGACCACAACAGACAAACGCGGCAATTTCCGTATCCGCAACGTGCTGCCCGACCGCGATACGCTCATCGTAGCCCTCGACTCGGCAAAAACGCTCGCAATCGCCCTCAACGGCGACAACCAATTCAAAATCACCCTGCGCAACGATTCCATTTTCATTGAGCGCGACAAAATCGAAGTGCTGCAACCGCAATATGGCGGCACAATTCTTTCGCGCAAAGAGTTGGAACAAGGCGGCGAAACCAATCTGCTGCAAGCAATCAGCACCAAAGTTACCGGTGTGCAATATACCAACGGCAACCTGCTTATTCGCGGTTTTACCTCTATTCGCGGGCGAAACACACCGCTTTTCGTTATCAACGGCGTACATTCTTACGATGCCTCCTACCTCACTGTGTGGGACGTTGAAACAGTGGAAGTGGTAAAAGGACCTTCGGGCGCAATCTTCGGCTCAGAGGGGGCTTGCGGCGTAGTGGTAATAAAATTGCGCGAGAAAAATTAAAATTTTTCGTTTTTTTCTTGCAGTATTCAAAAAAATGCCCTACCTTTGCAGAAAATTTGAAGTGGATAAATTTGGCTCGCTTGCAACCACGAAAAAAAATGCTAAAAATACATTTCCTTTCCCCTTTGCTGATAAGCCATAATCCCTACACATACAAAGCCGTATGCTGCGCTACGCTTACATACGGTTATGAAAATCAGGTCTTTCAGACCACGCACGACCTGAAAGGTCGAATTTTCATAACCTCAGGTCAGCGACCTGAGGCAAGTCTAAACTCTAATATCTAATTGTCTAACATCTAAATATCTAAAAAATTATGGCTTATTTATTTACCTCCGAATCCGTTTCGGAAGGGCATCCCGACAAGGTTGCCGACCAGATTTCAGATGCCATTCTCGATGAGTTTTTGGCATTCGATTCCAATTCAAAAGTGGCTTGCGAAACGCTTGTAACCACCGGTCAAGTCGTTTTGGCAGGCGAAGTAAAATCAACAGCATACGTTGATGTGCAGGACGTGCCGCGCCGCGTGATAAACCGCATCGGCTACACCAAAGCCGAGTACAAATTTGACGGCGATTCCTGCGGTATTTTCTCGGCATTGCACGAGCAATCGGCGGACATCAATCGCGGTGTGGAACGCGAAGACCCCTACAATCAGGGTGCGGGCGACCAAGGTATGATGTTCGGTTACGCCACCGGCGAAACGGACAATTATATGCCGCTTTCGTTGGATTTGTCGCACTTGCTGCTCACGGAACTTGCCGATATTCGCCGCGAAGGAAAGGTTATGACCTACTTGCGCCCCGACTCCAAATCGCAAGTTACGATTGAGTACAGCGATTTCGGCGACCCGAAACGCATTCACACCATTGTGATTTCCACACAGCACGATGATTTTGTGCAATCCGCCGCAGGCAAGTCGCAAGACCAAGCCGATACGGAAATGTTGGCAAAAATCAAAGACGATGTGCAGAATATTTTAATTCCGCGCGTGGTAGCAAAATTGCCCAAACGTCTTGCCGATTTGTTCGACAAATACCTGATTTTGCACGTTAATCCGACCGGCAAATTCGTGATTGGCGGACCGCACGGCGACACCGGCTTGACAGGCAGAAAAATCATCGTGGATACCTACGGCGGCAAAGGCGCACACGGCGGCGGCGCGTTCTCGGGCAAAGACCCCTCGAAAGTGGATAGAAGTGCGGCTTATGCGGCTCGCCATATTGCCAAAAACCTTGTGGCAGCAGGCGTTTCAAACGAAGTGCTGGTACAAGTGTCCTACGCTATCGGCGTGGCAAAACCGATGAACGTGTATGTGAATACCTACGGCAAAGCGAAAGTGTCGCTCTCTGACGGTGAAATTGCCGAAACGGTGGAACGCCTCTTCGACCTGCGCCCCAAAGCGATAGAAGACCGCTTGAAACTGCGCAACCCGATTTACTCGGAAACGGCAGCCTACGGACACTTCGGCAAAGAGCCGCAAACGGTGAAAAAAACATTCAAATCGCCCTACGCAGGCACGATTGAAAAAGAAGTGGAACTTTTCACTTGGGAAAAATTGGATTATGTAGAAAAAATCCAAAAGGCATTTGCTTGCAGTTTCAACGAAGAATAGCACGTTTTTTAGCACACGGATAACACGGATTAGACGGATAAACACGGATTTTTTATAGAAATCCGTGAAAATCCGTCTAATCTGTGTTATCCGTGTGCCAAAAAACAGTATCTTTGCAAATCAAAAAAATAAAATGAACGTAGTCATCATTAAATACAACGCCGGCAACATCTTTTCGGTAGATAACGGCTTGAAACGCATTGGTATAGAGGCGGAAATCACGGGCGATGCGGACAAAATCCGTGCGGCGGACAAAGTCATTTTCCCCGGTGTGGGCGAAGCAAGTACCACAATGGCGTACCTGCACCAAAGCGGCTTGGATAAAGTGATTGTGGATTTGCGGCAACCGGTTTTCGGTATCTGCATCGGCTTGCAACTGATGTGCGCACACTCCGAAGAGGGTAATGTGGATTGTCTTGGCATTTTTGAGGAACGAGTGAAAAAGTTTGTCCCCAACAACCCTGCCGACAAAGTGCCGCATATGGGTTGGAATACTGTGCAGCACAACGGCAACGCGCTTTTCAGCGGAGTGTCGCAAGAAGACTATTTTTATTATGTGCATAGTTTTTTTGCAGAAAAAGGCAAAAATACCATTGCCACAACCGATTACATACAGCCGTACAGTGCGGCGTTGCAACGCGATAATTTTTATGCCGTGCAGTTCCACCCCGAAAAAAGCGGCGCGGTGGGTGAACGTATATTAAAGAATTTCATTGAGTTAATCAATTAATCTTTGCGAACTTAGCGTAGCCTTTGCACCCTTTGCGGTAAAAATCTAACCGCAAAGTTCGCAAAGATTTTCGCAAAAGGCGCAAGGGACAAAATAACTGTTATGCTTGCCAAAAGAATAATCCCCTGCCTCGACATCAAAGACGGTCAAACCGTTAAAGGCATCAATTTTGAGAACCTGCGCTCGGCGGGCGACCCTGTGGAGTTGGGTGCGGAATACAGCCGTCAGGGTGCAGACGAACTTGTGTTTTTGGACATCACCGCCTCGCACGAGGGGCGCAAAACCTTTGTCGACCTTGTGCGCCGCATCGCCCGCCACATCAACATTCCCTTTACCGTTGGCGGCGGCATACACGAGTTGCGCGATGTGGATAAACTGCTCGGCGCGGGAGCGGACAAAGTGTCCGTCAATTCCGCAGCACTGCGTAACCCCGATTTGATAAGCGAAATCGCTCAAAACTTCGGCTCGCAGGTTTGCACCGTTGCCATTGATGCCAAATTTGATGGCGGCGAATGGACTTGCTACCTCAACGGCGGGCGTATTCCTACCGAGCGAAAACTTTTCGAGTGGGCAAAAGAGGCGCAGGAACGCGGTGCGGGCGAAATTCTTTTTACGAGTATGAATCACGATGGCGTGAAACAGGGCTTTGCCAACGAGGCACTGCGTACATTGTCCGAGAGTTTGAATATTCCCATCATCGCCTCCGGCGGCGCGGGTGCAATGAGTCATTTCAGCGATGTTTTCACCGAAGGCAAAGCCGATGCGGCACTTGCGGCGAGCATTTTTCATTTTAAGGAAATTGGGATACAGGAATTGAAAAAATATTTATGCGAAAAAGGAATTGCTGTGAGAAAATGAGAATGAAAAAATATCTTATACATATTATAATAGGTTGTTTGCTGCTGATTGCTTTTAGCAGTTGCAAGACTATTCGTTCTGAAATGGCTTTGAATAAAGGAGTTCAGGAAGAATTAAAAGGAAATCTTGCAATAGCATTAAGTTATTATACAAAAGCCATTAATTTAAATCCAACTTATGCAAAGGCTTATAATAGTGCGGGAAATATTTACAACAGAGAAAGACTTTTTGAGTTATCTGTTCCATTTTTGCAGTCAGCAATAAAATTGGATTCCACTTATGTTATGGCATATGCGAATTTAGGAATAGCATATACAGAATTGGAAAATTATCCACAAGCAGCACAGGTATTTCAAAAAGCGTTAGATTTAGACATTAATTCTAATAATATTTGCACTTATAACAATATTGGAATTTTTTATATAAAACAAAAAGAATACGACAATGCTATTATGTTTTTTGAAAAATCAATAACAAAATCTCATATCGAGCCAAATTACACAAATTTAGCAACGGCATTGACAGAAAAAGGGGATTATGAAAAGGCTGTTGAGCATTTTAAAACTGCTATTCGTTTAAATCCGAATAGTTACAGAGCGTATCATAATTTAGGAACGGCATATTTAAAGCAGGAGAATAATGAATTAGCGATTGAAACATTTCGTAAAGCAATTACCATTAATCCGTATATTTCAGATGCTTACATTAATCTTGCTACTATTTATGGCAAACAAGACAGCATTTTGCAAACTATTGAGAATTTGGAACAAGCAATTAGATTAAATCCACACAATGTCGCAACTTCTTCTTATCAAACTCCTTATTCATTAGATAATAGAACAATTAAGAAAAATGGACAGCCTTTTATTTCAAAATCTTCAATAGTTTATATTCCTGTGATTAAACCTAATGGTAAAGAATTTGCCAAACCCTATGGTAATCTTTCCTTTTATTATATTCTTACCAAAAACTACCAAAAATCCGAACAATCAGCCCAAAAAGGTTTAAGTATAGACAGTACGCAAACTTGGATAAAAACGAATTTAGCAGCAGCATTGCTTTTTCAAAATAGATACGAAGATGCAGAAAAAGTTTATTCGGAACTTTTGAATACGCCAACCGAAGGGCTTTCTTATGCAGAAAAATGTTTGGAAGATTTAAATAAATACGAAAAAGCAGACGTTATACCTGAAAATCAGAAAGAAAATGTAGAAAAAATACGGCAATTATTGCAAAAAGCCAATTGATAAATTTAAGTTTTCCGGATTGCTTTGCTTTGCTCGCAATGACGGGCATCACAACGTTTGTACGCCGCACGGAATAATGTTAGTACCGTCATTGCGAGCGAAGCGAAACAATCCAGCAAGAAAAAAATATGAGTAAATAGTCAATGTATCTATTGAAAATTTATTTGTTTTTATAAACGTATATGCCTACTTTTGCAGAAATAAAATTACAACAATATGAAAAAACTAACATTATTAATATGTGCGCTTTTGGCACTCGCCGCAAACGCTCAAAACTTTCGCGGCGGGGCTTTCGCAGGTGTGTCAGTCAGCCAGATTGATGGCGACAGATGTAGCGGCTACTACCAGCCCGGACTGATTATCGGCGCGTCTGTGGATAGGGCATTGAGCGAAAAGTTCTCGCTGGCGATGGAACTTAAATTCCTGCAAAAAGGTGCGCGGGAAATAGTGCAGGAAACGGACAGATACTACAAAGTGCGACTGAATTATATCCAAGTTCCGGTGTTGGCACAATATCGCATTTGGAGTAATTTTATCGGCGAGGCGGGGCTTGGTTTTGCTTTCCTCATCAATGCCAAAGAGGATTTTGACGGCTATGGTTATGAACGCACCGAAGATTACAGGCGGTTTGAACTCGCGGGCATTTTCGGCGTGGCTTACGATATTCCAAAACTGCCTTTGAGGCTCGGCGCACGTTTTTCGTACTCTATTTTGCCTGTCCGCAAAATTGAAAATGTTGACCCGATTGGTTTTTATGACCAAACGGCACAGTACAACAACAACCTCGAATTTGCCCTAACCTATTTCTTTACAAAATGATACAGTCCGTTTGTGTTTATTGTGCATCAAGCGCACGAGTGCCGCAGCATTACCTCAACGCCGCCCGCGATTTCGGCAGAATGCTTGCCGAGAATAATATACATTGTATTTACGGTGGCGGACATCAGGGCTTAATGGGCTATTTGGCAGAAGGCGTTTTGTCGGCGGGCGGGCATATCACGGGCGTTATTCCGCGTTTTATGGTCGATTTGAATTGGCACCATTGCGCCCTGCCCGAAATGGTTGAGGTGGCAACGATGCACGAACGCAAAGAATTGATGCTGCAACGCGCCGATGCTGCGGTGGCGTTGCCGGGCGGCATTGGCACTTTTGAGGAATTGGTGGAGGCGATTACGTGGCGAAAACTCGGACTTTTTCCCAAACGTGTATTTATTTTGAACGCCAACGGTTTTTACAATCCGCTTTTGCAGATGTTTGAAACGGCTGTGAAAGAAGAATTTATGGAACAGGAAGACCGCAATTTATGGACTATTGCCGATAATGTTGAAATGCTTATCAAGAGTTTGAAAAATGCCTGAAAATTTCCCCTATATCGACACCACAGCGGTTGCAAGCGAAGGAAAAATTCCCTACCTGCTGCTCGAAGCCGATAATCCGCTTTTGGCGTTGGACAGTGTGCGGGCGCAGTCGTCTTTGAAATTTTACACCGTCAAAGATACGGAAAAGCACCATTTGAACGGCAAAGACGGACAAACGCACCCCTTTGCCCTGCACGCGCAAAGTTGGCTCACGTTGCTTTTTGTGCTGCTCTTTTTTGTGTATGCCTATAATATGATTCGTTTCCGAAAATTTTGGACAGAACAAACCAAAGGGCTGTTGAAAATCAAAGAACGTATGAGTTTCTTTGCCGATTCTTCGCTGAAAGACATCAGGCAAACCCTTTATCTGACATTTATTGCTTTTGCTAATTTGGCTATCCTTTTGTATATTTCCGTTGCAACTTTTTATCCCAATCCGGCAGCAAACAATCGGCTCGTTTTGGTGTTTTTTGCCATTGTTTACATTTTTTATATTGCAAAACTCCTTGTTTTGAGATTTCTGGGATTCGTGTTTTTTAACAACCAAAGCACAGCAATGCACTTCCGAAACAGCCATTTTGCACTCATTTCAATGTTCGGCATATTGCTATATATCAATAATTTAATTTTGGTTTATGCCACATTTGAGAACATAACGGTTTTTCTTGTTTTGGGCGGTATTTTATGCCTGATTTTCGCATTGTTCAAATCTTTCCTAATATTAAAATATTTTTGCAGTCAATTTGTTTCCTATTTGTATTTCATTTTGTACCTTTGCACCCTCGAAATTTTACCGATTATCGCATTAATTCAGATACTCGTTGAAGTAGAACGGACAAATTTACTGACAGAATGGATAACAAAATTGTGAAGATAAAAAAGATACTTGTTTCGCAGCCGAAACCGACCGACAGCAAGTCGCCGTATTTTGACATTGCCGAAAAGTATAACGTGAAAATCGACTTCCGCCCTTTTATCAAAGTGGAAGGCATTTCGGCAACGGAGTTTAGAAAGCAGAGAGTCAATATA
Organism: Prevotellaceae bacterium; assembly: GCA_031261165.1. Taxonomy (GTDB): domain Bacteria; phylum Bacteroidota; class Bacteroidia; order Bacteroidales; family Paludibacteraceae; genus JAISJU01. Next base: position 38,778 of record JAISJU010000091.1, on the reverse strand, counting down.
TTGGATTACTCTGCCGTTATTTTTACTGCCCGCACCGCTATTGACCATTTTTTTCGTTTGTGCGAAGAATTGCACATCAAAGTGCCTGAAACAATGAAGTATGTGTGCATTTCGGAGTCCGTTGCGCTGTATATGCAAAAATACATTTTGCTGCGCAAGCGTAAAGTTTTTCACGGAAAAAACGGCAAACTTGACGGATTGGTTGCTGCTCTTCTCAAACACAGAGAAGAAAAATACCTGCTTTCCACATCGGCAGATGTGTTGAACGATGAACTGATGGCGTTGATGGAGAAAAACAAACTGCACTACGACAAAGCAAGTATGTATCGCACCGTCAGCAATGATTTTGCGCCCGATGAGCCGTTTGACTACGATGTACTCGTATTTTTCAGTCCGGCGGGCATCACCTCTTTGCAGAAAAATTTCCCCGATTTCGAGCAGGGCGACATCAAAATCGGTACGCTCGGTGCCACAACCGCCAAAGCCGTGAAAGATGCCGGATTGCGCCTCGACTTTGACGCGCCCCGCCCCGATGCGCCTTCCATTACCGCCGCTCTCGAAATTGTGGTAAAGGAAAATCATAAGGCATTGTCGAAAAGATAAATGGCACAAAATAATTAAATTGTGAACTTTGTGTGCTTTGTGGTTTGAAATTCTTACCACAAAGCACACAAAGTTTTTTATGAAGGACATAATAGAATAATACCTTTTCTGGCTATATATTCCAACTTTGCAAAACATTCTAAGTTTTTCCCGCAGATAATTCCTTATTGATACACAGCATTATACCATCTTGTTGTTCATTCCACAAGTGCATTGCGCCGCCATTGCAATATTTGTGTTTTTTGCAAGCGGAACAAATGCCGGTTTTTGTCCATTCTCGGTTTCGCATCACTTCAAAACGCTTGTGCCACACGTCTAAAAACGCATCACGGTAGATATTGCCCTGCACAAAATGTCGGTTTATATTCGGACACGCCGAAATGGAGCCATCAATCAGAACAGAGGCGATGTTTATGCCCGCGCGGCAGAAGAAATAACAGTCCCTCACCTTTGTTTCGTAATTGCCAACGTATGCCTCGCAACTGAATTTTGTGTCAATCCGTTTATCCGCCCGCGCCTTAGCTATAAAATCCATCAGAAAGTGTAAATCTTCGGTCGTCAGGCGTAACTCGCTTCGAGCGGCAGCCCTGCCGATGGGCGCAATGGTAAATAACCGCCACGCTTTCACGTGTTTTGAAATCAAGAACTCTTTAAAACTTTCCAATTCGCGGATATTTCTTTGATGAACGCAGGTAACAACATCGTAAAATAATCTGTCCGAAGAAGTTATCAAATCCAATGCCTTCACGGCGTGCGAAAAACTGTTTTGATTGGCACGCAGCCAATTGTGGCTTTCCTCAAATCCGTCTAAACTCAAAGTAACAGCCCCCATTCCCGCCGACAACAATTTTGCGTGAATCTCTGCATTATAAGCATATCCGTTGGTAACGATACCCCAACGAAAGCCGTGTTTGCGCAAAGTTTTACCGCATTGAGGCAAATCTTTTCGCAGCAGAGGCTCACCGCCGGTAATGGCAACGGTGATGGAATCAGGCTCATATGCATCTTTTAAGGGTAAAATGGCTTGCAAAAAGTCCTCGAAAGGCATATCAGGCGTTTTGGCATCGGCAATGCAATCCGACCCGCAATGCAAACAATGTAAGTTGCAGCGTTGCGTACATTCCCAAAACAAATAATTTAAGATATGAAGATTTGTCTCGTTTTTCCTGAAAATATTATGCAGATATTGCGTTATTTTATGGGGCAGCATCTAATTTTACATTTAACTTAACTCGGTTAGCAGTAATATGCACAAGCATTTCTTGCGGCAAAAACAAGCCGTTTTGAATGGAGTCAATATCCTCAAATTTCATATTCAACTCGGCTTTATAAGTGTAAAACGAGTATTTCCCTTCGGAGTCGGTCAATTCATATTGAAGCGAATTGTCATACGAAACCTTAATGCCTTCTATTGGTTTGTTGCCTCTTGTGGTTACAACGCCCTCCACTAAAATGTCATTTCCAAAATCTCTTTCTATACCATAACAAGCCTGAAAAACAAAGGCTATCGAGGTCAAACTCAATCCTCTAAAGATGTTTCTCAGTATTTTCCGTTTTTTTGTGATGAATTTTTCCATAAAAGTAAAAAATTAAGAGAACAAAGTTAAGACGTATTTTTTTATAAAACAAATCATTTCCAATTTTTTTTCATACCTTTGCCACTTCATTATGCAAGTTCAAAAACACACATTTAGCAAAGCGGAACGCCTTTGTGGCGAAATCCGTATCAATACGCATTTCGACAAAGGCGATTTTTTCCTTTCCTATCCTTTTCGCATCGGGTTTAGCGTTGCGGAAAAAGGCGAAATCCCTGTGCAAGTGTTGATTGGCGTACCAAAGAAACGCTTTAAGCACGCGGTGGATAGAAATCGCATAAAACGTTTAATCAGAGAGGTTTATCGACTGAACAAAGCGGCTTTATACGCTTTGCTCGAAAACAAAACCATTTATTTATCTGTCAATTATGTTGCAAACGAGATTTTCCCTTATGAAACAATGCAACAGAAATGGCAGGAAAGCATCGAAAAATTGAGCCGAAAATTGCAATGAAAAAAAAATTCTCACACCTCATTCTCTTGCCCATCTACTTTTACCGCTACTGCATTTCGCCTTTCACACCCGCAAGTTGCCGCTACACGCCTACTTGCTCGGAATATGCCGTAGAGGCGATAAAAAAGTATGGCGCATTACGCGGCTCGTGCTTGGCTGTCAAACGCATCGCCCGCTGCCACCCTTGGGGCGGACACGGGTATGACCCTGTGCCGTAATTTAAGGCTGTTATTGCGGGCTGCTTACTGAGCATAGTCGAAGTATGACCCGCAATCCCCTCAAAAATCCCAAGAATGTTTTTTGTTCAAAAAAAATCGTTCAAAAAATTTTGTCAATCCAAAAACAATATCTACTTTTGCAGTCCAAAAAATCAACATTAAAAATCAAAACAAAATTATGATTGTAGTTCCAATTAAAGAGGGCGAAAACATCGAAAAAGCACTGAAAAAGTTCAAAAGAAAGTTTGAAAAAACCGGTGTAGTGAAAGAACTTCGCAAACGCCAAGCGTTTGAAAAACCTTCGGTAACTCGCCGCGAAGAAATCAAACACGCCGTTTACGTGAAGAAAATTCAAATAAGCGAAGAATAGTCTTTTAAGTGTAAGTGGTGAATTTTAAATCTTAAATTAATTCGCTGATAATTAGCGTGTTTTCTAAATTTACGATTTATAATTTGCAATTTACAATTAAAGTTCGTATATTCGCAATTTGAAAAAAGTCCTTTCTCATAACAGGAATATATGATAGACCTCTTTCTAAAATATTTGCAGTATGAGAAAAATTACTCTTCTCATACTGTTTTGTCGTATAAAACTGATTTAGAGGAGTTTGAGGCATTTGTTTCCGAGCAAAACGGCAGTTTCAATCCGCCTGAGATTGAGGATAAAAACATTCGGGAATGGATAGTTTCGCTGATGGACACAGGTATTGTACCTCGTTCGGTAAATCGAAAAATATCGGCATTACGCTCGTTTTACAGGTTTTTGTTGCAGCGCGGATTAGTGGCGACTAATCCTGCAAAAGCGATAAAAGCCCTGAAAACCGAAAAGAACTTACCGCTTTTTTTCAAAGAAAGCGAACTTGACCGCGTGTTAGACGATGCCGAAATTGACGAAAACGACTTTGAGGCGTGCCGAAACCGCTTGATAATTGATATGTTCTACGAAACAGGCATACGCCTTTCGGAACTCGTCAATTTGAAAGACAGTGATGTGGACTTGTCCGCAAACACGCTTAAAGTATTGGGAAAGAGGAATAAAGAGCGCATCGTGCCGTTTGGCAACACATTGCGCACCAATATAATAATGTATCGGAAACTGCGGAACGAAATTCCCAACCGCGACTATACATTATATATAAAGAAGAACGGCGAAAAAATGTACCCGCGCCTTGTGTATCAAATCGTACACGATGCGATGACAGCACAAAGTTCGCTGTCGAAACGCAGTCCGCACGTGTTGCGGCACACTTTTGCAACTTCGGTGCTGAACGCTGGCGCGGAGTTGAACGCGGTAAAAGAAATTTTGGGACACGCCAGCCTTGCTGCCACGCAGGTTTATACGCATACTACCTTTGAGCAGTTGCGGAATATTTACAAAAAGGCGCACCCGAGAGAGTGAAAAAATAAGAGTTAAGAATTAAACGTATAATTTACAATTTAAAAAATTATGGAAATCAAAATTCAATCCATCAAATTTGATGCCACCGAAAAATTGGAGGCATACATTCAGAAAAAAGTTGCAAAATTGGAAAAAATCAGCGAAGATATTATCGCCGTAGATGTATATTTGAAAGTTACCAAGCCCGAAGCGGCTCAAAATAAAGAAGTGGAAATTAAAATTCAAGTTCCCGGAACAGAAATTTTTGCCTCCAAAACTTCCGATACTTTCGAGGAGAGCACTGATTTGGTGGTTGATGCGCTCGACAAGCAACTTGCCAAATACAAAGAAAAACAACGTGCGAAATAAAAAAAGTCGAAAATATTTTTTAATATCAAAAATAGTCCGTACATTTGCAGCCGATTTCGCAAAAAATAAGCGAAACGGTCGTTGAAATGTTATGCCTCCATAGCTCAGTTGGCCAGAGCACGTGATTTGTAATCTCGGGGTCGTGGGTTCGAATCCCTCTGGAGGCTCATATTTTCTTGCGGAAGTAGCTCAGTTGGCAGAGCATCAGCTTCCCAAGCTGAGGGTCGCGGGTTCGAGCCCCGTTTTCCGCTCAAAAGAAAGAAAAAACAGAGTACAACAACAAGTCTTATGTCTAATAATCTTGTGTCTTGTGTCTGAAATTGCTGTTGTAGCTCAGTGGTAGAGCACTTCCTTGGTAAGGAAGAGGTCGCGGGTTCAATTCCCATCAACAGCTCAATATAAACTAAATTTACAAAAAAACAATTTATTTATTAATAATCTTTTTATAGTTTCAAAATTATGGCAAAAGAAAAATTTGATAGGTCGAAACCTCACGTAAACGTAGGTACTATCGGACACGTTGACCACGGAAAAACTACCTTAACGGCTGCTATCACCACCGTTTTGGCAAAAAAAGGTCTTTCGGAAGTAAAGTCATTTGACCAAATCGACAATGCCCCCGAAGAAAAAGAACGCGGTATCACCATCAACACCGCTCACGTTGAATATCAAACCGTTAATCGTCACTATGCTCACGTTGACTGTCCGGGTCACGCCGACTATGTGAAGAATATGGTTACCGGTGCCGCTCAGATGGACGGTGCTATCATCGTAGTTGCCGCTACAGACGGTCCGATGCCCCAAACGCGCGAACACATCTTGTTGGCTCGTCAGGTAAACGTTCCCCGTCTGGTGGTATTTATGAACAAATGCGACCAAGTTGATGACCCCGAAATGCTCGAACTCGTTGAAATGGAAATGCGCGAATTGCTTTCGTTCTACGATTTTGACGGCGATAACACACCTGTTATTCAAGGCTCTGCTCTCGGCGGTTTGAACGGTATCCCCGAATGGGAAGATAAAATTATGGAATTGATGGACGCTGTGGATAATTGGATTGAATTGCCTCCGCGTGCTGTTGATAAACCATTCTTGATGCCGGTTGAAGACGTGTTCTCTATCACAGGTCGTGGTACGGTAGCAACAGGTCGTATCGAAACAGGTATCATCAAAACAGGCGAAGAAGTTCAAATCATCGGTCTTGGCGCAGAAGGTAAAAAATCTGTAGTAACCGGTGTTGAAATGTTCCGCAAGATATTGGACGAAGGTCAAGCCGGCGATAACGTAGGTTTGTTGCTTCGTGGTATCGACAAAGACGAAATCAAACGCGGTATGGTTATCACCCACCCGGGAAAAGTAACTCCTCACTCTACTTTCAAGGCATCTGTTTATATCTTGAAAAAAGAAGAAGGTGGTCGCCACACTCCGTTCCACAACAAATACCGTCCGCAGTTCTATATCCGCACGCTTGACGTAACCGGCGAAATCTCTTTGCCCGATGGCGTAGAAATGGTAATGCCGGGCGACAACTTGGAAATCACCGTAACGTTGATTTACCCTGTTGCTTGCAGCGTAGGTTTGCGTTTTGCAATCCGCGAAGGTGGTCGTACCGTAGGCTCGGGTCAGATTACTGAATTGCTTGACTAATAATTAGTTAATCCATAAGAAAAATAGGAATTAGAGAAATCTAATTCCTATTTTTTTGTTTTAACTTTTTTTATGCTCGAAAATTTGGATATACATCGTAATTCTATGTATCTTTGTGCTATGTATTCAAAAGAACTTTTAAAAGGCACTTTGTCGGCAATCGTATTGAAACTGCTTGCCGAAAACGGTAAAATGTATGGCTACCAAATTACGCAAAGAGTAAAAGAGTTGTCCGACAGCAAAATTTTACTGAAAGAAGGCTCATTGTATCCTGCCTTACACAAATTGAAAGAAGACGGATTGATTGACGTAGAAACGCAAAACATCGGTAAGCGTGTGCGGCATTATTATTTTATGACAACGCAGGGTGTGCAAGTGAAAAATGAAAAAGAAAGCGAATTAAAAGATTTCATTGACACGATTAATAAAATCATAACCACATAAAAAATATTGATTATGAAAGGTTTAACGGAGAAACAAATAGACTTCATAAGTCAGGTTATCAACCAAAGCAATATTTCATCGGCAGCGATGAAAGAGGATTTGATTGACCATTTTTGTTGTGCCGTTGAGGCGGAAATGCAAAACGGAACAAGTTTTGAAACAGCGTATGATAAGGCTTATCAACATATCTCGCCCGATGGATTTGACGAAATTCAGCGGGAAACCATTTATTTATTAACTTACAAAAAAATTAAATCTATGAGAAAAACGCTGTTTTTATCGGGGTATTTGTCGGCTATCGGCGCGACTACCACCTTTTTTATGAAGTTGATGCATTATCCGTATGCGCAACTTGTGCTGGTTATTACAACAGCAATTTTGCTGTTTGTGCTCCTGCCTGTGCTTTTTATGTATCTTTACAAAAAAGATTTGGCACAATCTTTTGGTGGAAAAATGACTTATGTTTCGGGCTTTGCAGGAATTGCACTACTCGTTTTGGCATTGCTTTCCAAATTTTGCGGCTGGCAGCCTGACGGTTTAATGCTTTTTGCCATCTTTCTTTTGTTTGCTTTGATGGTGCTGAATTTTGCATTTTTCCCGCTCTTGTTTTTGAAAATGTATAGGAAAACGACTTGAAAAACAGCGGGCAAAAGCCCGCTGTTTTGTTTGTGAAAATTCCCCATCTATTTTTTTTGAAAAATAATGCAGAAAACATTTGGCAGTTAAAAAAACAGTCCGTATCTTTGCAGCCCCAAAAAATGTGGGAAAAACAAATACACGGGTGTAGCTCAGTTGGTAGAGCACCGGTCTCCAAAACCGGGTGTCGTGAGTTCGAGTCTTACCTCCCGTGCAAAAAAAATATTATTTTATATGAGTATAGTTAGCAGTATAAAAGGATATACCAAAGAATCTTACAACGAACTTGTTCATAAGGTTTCTTGGCCTACGGTTCCTGAAGTTTTCAGCAGTGCAGTGATTGTTATGATTGCTTCCCTTATCATCGCGCTGGTGGTATTTCTGATGGATGTTAGTTTTGAAGAGATAATGGGTTTTATCTATTCGCTTAAATTTTAAACCGGCAGGAGGGTATAATGGCAGAAATTGAGAAGAAATGGTATGTTTTGCGAGCCATCAGTGGTAAGGAAAACAAAGTGAAGGAAATGATTGAGGCGGAAGTGAGAAACACCGACCTCGACAAGTACATTTCTCAGGTGCTGATACCAACCGAAAAAGTTTATCAGATACGCAATGGTAAAAAGATTATCAAAGAACGCAGTTATCTTCCCGGCTACGTGTTGATAGAAGTGGCTCTGACGGGCGAGATGGAACATCACTTGAAGAATTTTCCGAATGTGATAGGATTTCTCACCGAACGGAACGCCATCAAACCGACACCCTTACGCCAATCGGAAGTAAATCGCATTCTCGGCACGGTCGATGAACTGCAAGCGCAGGAGGCAGAACTGCTTGTACCTTTCAAAGTAAATGAAACGGTGAAAGTTACAGATGGTCCTTTCTCAGGCTTTAGCGGTGTTATTGAAGAAGTGAACACCGAGAAGAAAAAACTCAAAATTATGGTCAAGATTTTCGACAGAAAAACACCCCTTGAACTTGGATTCTTGCAAGTAGAGAAGGAATAATCGGTTTTTTGTTACAGACAGGTTGTTTCCGCCTCGCATATTTTCACAAATTAAATTTTTACAAAAATGGCAAAAGAAATTGCTGGACTTATTAAATTACAGATTAAAGGAGGTGCGGCAAACCCATCTCCGCCCGTAGGACCCGCGCTGGGCTCGAAGGGTATCAATATTATGGAGTTTTGTAAGCAATTTAATGCCAGAACCCAAGACAAACCGGGCAAAGTATTGCCGGTTGTCATCACTTATTATTCAGACAAATCTTTCGATTTCGTCATCAAAACGCCGCCCGTAGCCATTCAGTTACTTGAACTGACGAAACTCAAAAGCGGCTCGGCTGAGCCCAACCGTAAAAAAGTTGCGGAAGTTACCTGGGAACAGGTAAAAGCCATTGCCGAAGACAAAATCGTGGATTTAAACTGTTTTACACAAGATGCTGCTATGAAAATGGTAGCAGGCACAGCGAGAAGTATGGGTATAACCGTAAAAGGGACTTTCCCGAGTAGTAATTAATTAACACTTCAATTAGAAAAATGACTAAACTTACAAAAAAACAAAAGTTGGCTTTGGAAAAAATTGAAGCAGGGAAATCATATTCTCTCAACGAGGCTGCCAAATTGGTAAAGGAAATCACCAATACCAAATTTGATGCATCTGTCGATGTAGATGTGCGTCTGGGTGTTGACCCCCGAAAAGCCAATCAAATGGTGCGTGGCGTGGTATCACTGCCGCACGGTACGGGGAAAACAATAAGGGTTCTTGCATTATGTACTCCTGACCAAGAGGCGGCGGCAAAAGAAGCCGGTGCCGATTATGTGGGACTTGACGAATATATCGATAAAATCAAAGCAGGTTGGACAGATATAGACGTTATCATCACAATGCCTTCCATTATGGGAAAAATCGGCGCATTGGGGCGCGTACTCGGACCGAGAGGTTTGATGCCCAACCCCAAAAGCGGCACCGTAACCCAAGATGTGGCAAAAGCGGTAAAAGAAGTGAAGTCGGGTAAAATTGACTTCAAAGTAGATAAATTCGGTATCGTGCATACTTCCGTTGGAAAGGTGTCTTTTACACCCGAACAACTTACGGAAAACGCCCACGAGTTTATTCAAACTTTGATAAAATTGAAACCGACCACCGCCAAAGGTACATACGTGAAGAGCATTTATCTTTCAAGTACAATGAGTCCGGGTATTAAAATTGACCCTAAATCAGTTGAAAATTAAAAATTAAAATTTTTATGAAAAAGGAAGATAAAAGCACAATCATTGAACAGATAAAAGCAAGTGTTGGGGAATACAGTCATTTCTATTTGGTGGATATTGAAGGCTTGAACGCCGAAAAAACCAGCGAATTGAGAAAACTCTGTTTCAAAGAAGACATCAGGCTTGTAGTGGTAAAAAACACCTTGCTGGAAAAAGCGTTAGACGCTTTGGACACAGATTTTACACCACTGTATGAAACACTGAAAGGCTCAACCTCTATTCTGCTCTCAAACACAGGCAACGCTCCTGCTAAACTTATCAAAAGTTTCAGCGAAAAGGACAAAGCGGGCAAACCGGTATTGAAAGCAGCATACGTGGAAGAAAGTTTCTACGTGGGCGCAGACCAATTAGACGCGCTCATCAGTATCAAGAGCAAGAACGAACTTATCGGCGATATTATTGCTTTGTTGCAATCACCCGCCAAAAATGTTATTTCGGCTCTTCAATCGGGTGGCAACACCATTCACGGCGTACTGAAAACACTCGCCGAAAGAAATTAATTAAAATAAATCAAATTAAAAATCTTAAAAACGTAAATAAAAATGGCAGATTTAAAAGCTTTTGCAGAACAATTAGTTAACTTGACAGTTAAAGAAGTTAATGAACTTGCAACTATCCTCAAAGAAGAGTACGGTATCGAACCGGCAGCAGCAGCAGTAGCCGTAGCAGCAGGTCCCGCCGCAGGCGCAGCACCCGCCGTTGAAGAAAAAACGTCTTTCGACGTGGTTTTGAAAGCAGCAGGCGCAAACAAACTTGCAATCGTTAAATTGGTAAAAGAACTTACCGGTTTGGGATTGAAAGAAGCCAAGGATATTGTAGATGCAGCACCGTCGCCCATCAAAGAAGGTGTAGCAAAAGACGAAGCCGAAGCCCTCAAGAAACAACTCGAAGAAGGCGGAGCAGAAGTCGAACTGAAATAAGTTAAAACAAAATCCTGAGAATCAGGATAATCGGTTTAGAAACCTTGAAAAAAGGTTTCTAAGCCTTTTTATGTATATAAATAAAATATTTTTGTAATTCATTGATAGTCAATCTTTTATTTTGATTATGCTATATTCATAAAAAGGCTTATTACTGATGGCTTGAAAAGCCAGATTTGTATAACCGCAGGTCAGCGGTTAGTGAGTGAAGTCGAACTACGACCTGCGGGATAAAAATAAAGTGTAAAAACTGCCTGAAAGGCAGAACATATATAATAAGATTTTGCCTTTCAGGCAAAAGTTAGTATCTGTTTTTGTCCGTAGGTCGTAGCTCGACTTCGCTCACTAACACTGACCTGCGGTTATGGAAATTCGGCTTTTCAAGCCACATCTTATTAAGTAATTATTTAATAAAACAACAACACTATGAAAAAAAATAGTATTTTATCAATATTGCTGTTTTCTATCCTGTTTATTGGTTGTGATAAAAAAACAGATAAATCTAATTATCCTATAGAAATAGAAATCACAAACTTAAATATGGGATTTTCATCTTGTTGGGAAAATATTGGATTAACTACTATTCAAATAATTAATTCGTCAGAAGAATTTAATCATTACTTCCCTTGTAAAGTTGGTTTATCTATATCTATTGATTTCTCAAAATATTCTTTAATTGTATTTAATGTAGCAGATTGTAATGTGGATAGTTATGTGGAAAAATTGTCGCTACAACAATTATCAGCAAATAAATATTTATTTACTGCTGATGTAATCCCCAGCATAACAGCCAATGCAGCACCATTAATTGTTTCGGTTTTAGTTCCTAAAATATCGGAAACAGTTTCTATGGATTTGGTTATAAATAGGATTACAGATAGATAGTTCTCTATAAAAAAACAAATCAAACTAATATCATATATATAAATGTCTTCAAACACTGCAACTCAAAGAATTAATTTTGCTTCGATAAAAAATCCGTTGGAATATCCGGATTTTTTGGAAGTACAGTTAAAATCGTTCAGGGACTTTTTTCAACTTGACACTGCTCAGGAAAAAAGAAAACACGAAGGTTTATACAAAGTTTTTGCGGAAAATTTTCCTATTTCCGACACGCGCAACAACTTCAACCTGGAGTTTCTTGACTACTTTATCGACCCGCCGCGCTACACGATAGACGAGTGTATCGAACGCGGGTTGACCTACAGCGTACCGCTGAAAGCCAAGTTGAAACTCTATTGCACCGACCCCGACCACGAAGATTTCGACACGGTGATTCAAGACGTGTATTTGGGACCTATTCCATATATGACGCCCAAAGGCTCGTTTGTGATAAACGGCGCGGAACGTGTCGTGGTGTCGCAGTTACACCGCTCGCCGGGCGTATTCTTCGGACAAAGCACGCACGCCAACGGTGCAAAACTGTACTCGGCGCGTATCATTCCGTTCAAAGGCTCGTGGATTGAGTTCGCAACGGACATCAACAACGTGATGTACGCCTACATCGACCGCAAAAAGAAATTGCCGGTAACAACGCTTTTGCGTGCCATCGGTTTTGAAAGCGACCGCGATATTCTGGAAATTTTCAATTTGGCAGAAGAAGTCAAAGTGAACAAAACCAACCTGAAAAAATATGTCGGCTCGAAACTTGCCGCCCGCGTGCTGAAAACTTGGGTGGAAGACTTTGTAGATGAGGACACCGGCGAGGTAGTTTCCATTGAACGAAACGAGGTGGTGATTGACCGCGAAACGGTGCTTGAAAACAAACACATCGAAGACATCGTGGAAACAGGCGCACCGACAATCCTTATCCATAAGGAAGACCAAAATATGTCGGACTACGCGATTATTTACAACACGCTGCAAAAAGACCCGTCTAACTCGGAAAAAGAGGCGGTGCTGTACATCTACCGCCAACTCCGCAACGCCGAGCCTGCCGATGATGCTACTGCTCGCGAGGTTATCAATAACCTGTTTTTCTCGGAAAAACGCTATGACTTGGGCGAAGTAGGTCGCTACCGCATCAACAAAAAACTGAACTTGACGACCGATATGGAAGTGAAAGTTCTGACGAAAGAAGATATTATTGAAATTATCAAATATTTAATCGAACTGATTAACTCAAAGGCAGTGGTTGATGATATTGACCACTTGAGCAATCGCCGTGTGCGCACGGTGGGCGAGCAGTTGTACAATCAGTTCGGTGTTGGTTTGGCGCGTATGTCGCGTACCATTCGCGAGCGTATGAACGTGCGCGACAACGAAGTGTTTACGCCCATTGACCTGATTAACGCCAAGACGATTTCTTCGGTGATTAACTCGTTCTTCGGTACAAACGCGCTGTCGCAATTTATGGACCAAACCAACCCGCTGGCTGAAATTACGCACAAACGCCGTTTGTCGGCGCTCGGTCCCGGCGGTTTGAGCCGCGAGCGTGCGGGCTTTGAGGTGCGAGATGTGCATTATACGCACTATGGTCGCCTCTGCCCGATTGAAACGCCCGAAGGTCCGAACATCGGTTTGATTTCATCTCTCTGCGTGTATGCCAAAATCAACGATTTGGGCTTTATCGAAACACCTTATCGCAATGTGGAAAACTCAACGGTTGATTTGTCGCCCGCAGGCATCAAATATTTTACTGCCGAAGAAGAAGAAGATAATATTGTAGCACAGGGCAACGCGCCGTTGAAAGATGACGGCTCGTTTATCCGCAAAACCGTGAAATCGCGTTTGGAGGCAGATTTCCCTGTGGTGCCGCCCGAACAGGTGCAACTGATGGATGTTTCGCCCACGCAAATTGCGTCAATCGCCGCCGCGCTTATTCCTTTCCTCGAACACGATGATGCCAACCGTGCATTGATGGGCTCGAATATGATGCGCCAGGCAGTACCTTTGTTGCGTACCGAAGCACCGATTGTCGGCACCGGCATTGAAGGACAACTTATTCGCGACTCGCGTACGCAAATTATGGCGGAAAACGATGGTATAGTGGAATATGTTGATGCAGACGTTATCCGCATTCGCTACGATAGAACAGAAGATGAAGAATTTGTGAGTTTCGACACAGCCGTGAAAAATCACCGCATTCCGAAATTCCAAAAAACCAACCAGGATATGACAATGGACTTGCGTCCGCTCGTCAATCGTGGCGACCGTGTGAGCAAAGGACAAATTTTGACCGAAGGCTATTCAACCCAAAACGGCGAACTTGCCATCGGCAAAAACCTGAAAGTGGCGTTTATGCCTTGGAAAGGTTATAACTTTGAAGATGCCATCGTGTTGAACGAGCGCATTGTTCGCGAAGATATTTTTACTTCGGTACACGTGGTGGAATACACGCTCGAAGTGCGTGAAACCAAGCGCGGTATGGAAGAATTGACTGCCGACATTCCCAATGTGAGCGAAGATGCAACCAAAAATCTTGATGAAAACGGTATCGTGCGCATTGGCGCGTTGATTGAGCCGGGCGACATTATGATTGGTAAAATCACGCCGAAAGGCGAAAGCGACCCCTCGCCCGAAGAAAAATTACTCCGCGCCATTTTTGGCGACAAAGCGGGCGATGTGAAAGATGCCTCTTTGAAAGCAACGCCGTCATTGACAGGTGTGGTAGTGGATAAAAAACTGTTCTCGAAAGCCATCAAAAACCGCAAATCGAAATTGACGGACAAAGCAATGATGCCTAAACTCGATGATGAGTTTGAACAGGAAAATGCACGATTGAGAATTATTTTGATTGAAAAATTGCTTGTTCTGACAAACGGCAAAACCTCATCGGGCGTAAAAGACTTTTTGGGTACGGTACTGATTGCCAAAGGAAACAAGTTCTCGCAAAAAGCATTGAACGAAATTGATTATACGCAGGTACAAACTCACCGCTGGATTTCCGATTCTCACAAGAACGATATGATTAAGGCGGTGATTCAAAACTATGTGAAGAAATACAAAGAACTTGACGCGCAGTTGAAACGCAAGAAACTGAACATTACCATCGGCGATGAATTACCTTCGGGTATCGTGCAGTTGGCAAAAGTGTATATTGCGAAAAAACGCAAAATCCGCGTGGGCGACAAAATGGCAGGACGGCACGGGAACAAAGGTATTGTATCGCGTATTGTGCGCGAAGAAGATATGCCTTTCCTCGAAGACGGAACGCCGGTAGATATTGTCCTCAACCCGCTCGGTGTGCCTTCGCGTATGAACTTGGGACAGATTTTTGAAACTGTACTCGGCTGGGCAGGACAAAAACTCGGAAAGAAATTTGCCACCCCGATTTTCGATGGTGCAAGTCTTGAAGATTTGGACGAGTGGTGCGACAAAGCAGGCATTCCGCATTACGGCAGAACGTATCTGTATGACGGCGGTACCGGCGAACGTTTTGACCAACCCGCGACTGTCGGCGTGATTTATATGCTGAAACTCGGACATATGGTTGATGACAAGATGCACGCGCGTTCCATCGGACCCTATTCGCTGATTACGCAACAGCCGCTCGGCGGTAAGGCGCAGTTCGGCGGACAGCGTTTCGGGGAAATGGAAGTTTGGGCGTTGGAAGCCTTCGGCGCAGCGCACATTTTGCAGGAAATTTTGACCATCAAGTCTGACGATGTGAATGGTCGCGCCAAAGCCTACGAGGCAATCGTGAAAGGAGACGCGATGCCCAACGCAGGCATACCCGAATCGCTTAATGTATTGTTACACGAATTGCGCGGATTGTGCTTGAGTGTGAATTTAGATTAGAAAAACAATAAAATCCGGTTTTTGTTATGTATACGTTGAATGATTCTTCAAGAAAAATAATTGAAAAACGACTAAATTTAAGATTTAGTGATGTAATTTCAATGGACGCTCATGCGTTAGACAAAGTTGTTGAAGTCAGAATCGGTAAACGATTGAAAAACACACCGATAAACGATGAACGTTTAATAGGCAGAGGAAGTCCTTATCTCTATTTAAATAGATTTATAGAATTTAATCGTAAAGAATTAAATAAATACGATGACCTGAAATTACTGAAATAAATAGAAATAATGGATAATATACATACTTATCTTCATTCGCAACTTTCACCATTATATAAAACTTATAATGAGGTGATTAAACCCTTGGTTGCTGATATAGAAAGTCGTTATGAAAAGTTTCCGCGACCTATTTTTAATGAAATCAGGGCTTTTAATGACCATGTTGCAAGATGTTATACGGAGCCGTTAGACAAAAGAATTATTAGTGAACAAATACCGAAGGCAACAGGGCATATAGAAAGAATATTGTTGGATTGCTATAAATTTTTGAATGTAAAATTACACGAAAACATTGTTGGAAATTTTGAACGTAAAACTAAATACATAGATATTACTTCCATTGACAGTGGAAATTTTTACCCAAAATATAAAGTCATTTACAATGACATTGTTTTAAAAAAGAGAGAAGCGAAGACGAAGGAACGTACTAATAAGGAAGATGCTATTTTGTTGTATGAACAAGTCTATATTCAATACGACAATTTAGATGACTTGTTGGAAAAATACAGACTTAAAATTAATTGGGCAATAGCAAAATTTACAACAAAGAAAATCTTATCTTTCTTAGGTTGGTTTGGAGCAGCCATTATTTCAGGCATAATATCTTCGAGTTTTCTCCCTTGGGATAAGTTTTTACAATGGATAGTATCAATATTTTAAAAAGTAATCAAATAAAAATACATAGCTATGGCTTTCAGAAAAGAAATAAAATTAAAGAGCAATTTTAATAAAATCTCAGTCGGTCTTGCTTCGCCCGAAGAAATTTTGGAACATTCGAGCGGAGAAGTGTTGAAACCCGAGACCATCAACTACCGCACCTACAAACCCGAACGCGATGGTTTGTTTTGCGAGCGGATTTTTGGTCCCTGCCGAGATTACGAGTGCCATTGCGGTAAATACAAACGCATTCGTTACAAAGGCATTGTGTGCGACCGTTGCGGTGTGGAAGTTACCGAAAAGAAGGTACGCCGCGAGCGTATGGGACACATTCAGTTGGTTGTTCCGGTGGCGCATATTTGGTATTTCCGCTCATTGCCGAACAAAATCGGCTACCTGCTCGAAATGCCGAGCAAAAAACTTGATACCATTATTTATTACGAAAAATATGTGGTGATTCAACCCGGTGTTAAAGGCGACGAAGGCGTTGCTGTGGGCGATGTGCTGACCGAAGACGAATATTTGGATTTGGTGGAAACGTTGCCGCGCGAAAATGATATGTTGGAAGATACTGACCCCAACAAATTCATTGCCAAAATGGGCGCAGAGGCGGTTTACGAATTGCTGCAACGGCTGGATTTGGACGAATTGTCGTACAGCCTGCGCCACAAGGCAAGCACCGATACTTCGCAACAGCGTAAGGCTGAGGCGTTGAAACGCTTGCAGGTGGTGGAACAGTTCCGCGCTGCCAAGCACCGCAACAAGCCCGAATGGATGATTATCAAAGTTGTGCCGGTTATTCCGCCCGATTTGCGTCCGCTCGTGCCGCTTGATGGTGGTCGTTTCGCCACTTCGGACTTGAACGATTTGTACAGACGTGTCATTATCAGAAATAATCGTTTGAAACGATTAATCGAAATCAAAGCACCGGAAGTAATCCTTCGCAACGAGAAACGTATGTTGCAAGAGGCTGTCGATTCTTTGTTCGACAACTCGCGCAAAACTACGGCTGTGAAAACCGATGCCAACCGTCCGCTGAAATCCTTGTCCGACAGTTTGAAAGGCAAGCAAGGGCGTTTCCGTCAGAACTTGCTCGGTAAGCGTGTCGATTACTCGGCGCGTTCGGTTATCGTGGTAGGTCCCGAATTGAAAATGCACGAATGCGGTTTGCCCAAAAATATGGCTGCCGAACTCTATAAACCGTTTATTATCCGTAAATTGATAGAACGCGGTATCGTAAAAACAGTGAAATCGGCAAAGAAAATTGTAGATAGAAAAGACCCTGTTATTTTCGATATTTTGGAGTACGTGATGAAGGGACACCCTGTGTTGCTCAACCGTGCTCCGACCCTTCACCGCTTGGGTATTCAGGCGTTCCAACCGAAATTGATAGAAGGCAAGGCAATCCAGTTGCACCCGCTCAGTTGTACGGCGTTCAATGCCGACTTTGACGGCGACCAGATGGCTGTGCATCTTCCACTCGGCAACGAGGCGATTTTGGAGGCGCAACTGCTGATGCTCGGTGCGCACAACATTCTTAACCCTGCCAACGGCGCACCGATTACCGTACCTTCGCAGGATATGGTGCTTGGGCTGTATTACATTACCAAAATACGTCCGGGCGCAAAAGGCGAAGGGCTGGTTTTCTATGGACCCGAAGAAGCAGAAATCGCTTACAACGAAGGAAGAGTGGATTTGCACGCGCCTGTGAAAGTGATTGTGGAAGACTTGAACGAAAAAGGCGAATTGGTGGATATGCTGAAAGAAACCTCCGTAGGTCGCGTACTCGTGAATGAGTTTGTACCGAAAGAAGTAGGCTACATCAACGAAATTTTGTCGAAAAAATCACTGCGCGACATCATCGGTAACATTATCAAAGTTTGCGGTATCGCCACAACGGCAAAATTCCTTGACGATATTAAGGATTTGGGCTACAAAATGGCGTTCCAGGGCGGTTTGTCGTTCAACTTGGGAGACGTTATCATTCCGAAAGAAAAAGAAGAGTTAGTTCAAAAAGGCTACGCGGAAGTGGAAGAAATTATGAACAACTATAATATGGGTTTCATTACGAACAACGAGCGTTACAACCAAACCATTGACGTTTGGACACACGTAAATGCGAACTTGTCGAACATTTTGATGAAACAACTCTCGTCAGACAATCAGGGCTTTAACTCCGTGTATATGATGCTCGACTCGGGCGCACGCGGTAGCAAAGAGCAAATTCGTCAGTTATCCGGTATGCGTGGTTTGATGGCAAAACCGCAGAAGAGTGGGGCAGAGGGTGGTCAGATTATTGAAAACCCGATTTTGTCGAACTTCAAAGAAGGCTTGTCGGTGTTGGAATACTTTATTTCAACGCACGGTGCGCGTAAGGGTTTGGCGGATACGGCTTTGAAGACTGCCGATGCGGGATACTTAACGCGCCGTCTGGTCGATGTGTCGCAAGACGTTATTATTAACGAAGAAGACTGCGGCACGTTGCGCGGGCTTGTGGCAATGGAAATAAAGAGTAACGAAGAAGTGGTGGCATCGCTCTACGAAAGAATATTGGGGCGTGTGTCGGTACACGATATTTATCACCCGCTGACGGGCGAATTGATTGTGTCTTCGGGCGATGAAATCCGCGAAGACCAAGCCAAAACAATACAAAATTCGCCCATCGAGAGGGTAGAAATCCGCTCGGTATTAACCTGCGAATCGAAAAAAGGCGTTTGCGCCAAATGCTACGGTCGCAACCTGGCAACCGGCAGAATGGTGCAAAAAGGCGAGGCGGTCGGCGTGATTGCAGCGCAGTCCATCGGCGAGCCGGGAACGCAATTAACGCTGCGTACCTTCCACGTAGGGGGTATCGCATCAAACATTGCAGCCGAGTCCAAACTTGTGTCGCGCTATGACGGTATCATCGAAATTGACGAACTCCGCTCGGTAGAGGCTACGGAAAATAACAATACTTTCCAAATGGTAGTCGGTCGTTTGGCGGAAATGCGCATCATCGACCCGAACACGAAGATTATTTTGACCAACCAAAGCATTACCTACGGCTCGAAACTGTATTACAAGAACGGCGACAATGTGAAAAAAGGCGATGTGATTTGCGAATGGGACCCCTTCAATGCCGTGATTGTATCGGAAGTTGCCGGTAAAATCCAGTTTGAGGGAATGGTGGAAAATGTTACTTTTAAAACCGAATCTGACGAACAGACAGGTTTGCGCGAAAAGGTTATCATTGAGCCGAAAGACAAGAGCATTGTGCCGGTAGCACACATCTTGGACAAAAAAGGCGAAATACTGAAAACTTATAACTTGCCTGTGAATGCCCACATCATAGTGGAAGAGGGCGAAACGGTGAAGAGCGGTCAGTTGTTGGTGAAAATCCCGCGTGCGGTAGGCAAGTCGGGCGACATCACGGGTGGTTTGCCCCGCGTAACCGAACTCTTCGAGGCTCGCAACCCGAGCAACCCCGCTGTGGTAGCCGAAATTGACGGCGAAGTGAATTTTGGAAAAATCAAGCGCGGTAACCGAGAAATGTCCGTTACGTCTAAAACCGGCGAACAGAAAAAGTATCTCGTACCCTTGTCGAAACAAATCCTCGTGCAGGAAAGCGACTATGTGCGTGCCGGTACGCCGCTGTCTGACGGAGCCATAACGCCTTCGGACATCTTGGCAATCAAGGGACCCACCGCCGTACAGGAATACATTGTGAATGAAGTACAAGACGTATATCGCTTGCAGGGTGTGAAAATCAACGACAAACACTTTGAAGTGATTGTGCGCCAGATGATGCGCAAAGTGCAGATTGAAGACCCGGGCGACTCAATATTCCTCGAAAAACAAATGGTGGATAAACTCGCCTTTATGGAAGAAAACGACCGTTTGTGGGACAAAAAGTTTGTAATAGAGGCGGGCGATTCGGAAACGATGAAACCGGGTATGATAGTAACGCCGCGCAAACTCCGCGATGAGAACAGTATTCTCAAACGCCGCGACTTAAAGCCGGTGGAAGTGCGCGACTGCATTCCCGCTACGTCAAGCCAAGTGTTGCAGGGCATCACCCGCGCGGCATTGCAGACCAACAGTTTTATGTCCGCCGCATCATTCCAGGAAACGACCAAAGTGCTGAATGAGGCTGCCATCAACGGCAAACTCGACAGACTCGAAGGTTTGAAAGAAAACGTAATTTGCGGAAACCTCATTCCTGCCGGTACCGGTCAAAGAGAGTTCGACAAACTGATTGTCGGCTCGCGCGAAGAGTACGAAAAGATGATGGAGGCACGCAAAAACGTGGTGGAACAGGAAGAACTTGTGGAAAAGGATTAATCTTAATATAGTTTTTTCATATTTGTTGGGAGTTGAGAGAAAAGTCTTTGGCTTTTCTCTTGGCTTTTTTTTATTGCTTGTAAGTTCCGTCAGTTTTAACTGACGGCACTATATATGTATTTTTATGTTGCAAAACATATCATTTTATTTGCACATATCAAAATTCCCTTTTACCTTTGCCCCATCAAAATAAACACTGAACCCTAAAATGAAAACCTCAAAAACATACCAAAACCCTTTGGCAGCCGCAGATACAGCGGTTGTTAAAATTTGTTTATGGGGGGGGGTAAATCACTCATTTAAAGCGACTTACGATAATTTTTCAGCATAACCGGCGAGGGAAACGTTCCTCGTACGGTTTTTTTTGTTTCCTTTTGAAATATAGAAGACAATAACTGAAACATAGAAGACAATATTCAAGTTATAGAAGACAATAACCGGATTATATCTCAATTAATTATTTTCTAATCTCTAAATTCTTTATTACTATGACTAAAAATTATTTTTCATTGAAGTTTTGGGCAATGATAATTGCCCTCTTCGCAGGTTTCACTTTCGCAAGTTGCGGAAAAGAAGATGAAGACGAGCCGGATGGTGGAACGCCTGTCGGGGTTTTGACGGAACTCACAAGTCCAATCACCGAGAACACCACGCTCAAAGATTTGGGCTTGCCGATTGACTACTTCTTTGCAGGTAGTGATTTGTATGTGGAGAATAATGCCACGCTCACCATTGAGCCGGGCGTTACCATTCAGTTTACAAAAAATGACGGCAGCGGTCGTATGCAAATTTACGATGGTGCCGCCATTAAGGCAATCGGAATGGCTGAAAAACACATTCAGTTTGTCGGTGGCGCGAACAAAGGCAGTTGGTTGGGTATTCAAATTCAGACACTCAACGACAATGAATTCAAGTATTGCGACTTCGTCAATGGCGGCGGCACAAACAGAGGCGGAACGAAAAAAGGTGCGATAACAACTTATGATGGCGGAAAAGTCGGCATCAGTTATTGCAGCATTTCGGGGTCGAAAACCTACGGCGTTATGGTTGCCGACCGTAACAAAGACATTCTGTCGGCTTTTGACCACAACACAATTACCGCTTGCGATGAAAATCCCATTTGGGTAAATTACATCGCGCAGGCACAAATTTTGGATAACACTTCTGCACTCGCGGGTAACGGAAAGGATTATATTGAAGTGTCTTATGCGACAAGCGTGGCAGACGTTACGCTGTCCGAAACCACTGTACCTTATTACATTGGCAATATTTCGTGTACAGGTAAATTTACCATCAATGCGGGCGTTACCATTTACAGGGCTGCCGACAGTTATTTTACGGCTGCCGATGGCTCTGCCAAACTGCTGATAAAAGGCACAGCCGAAAAACCTGTGTTGATTACCCGCCTGCCCGGCACAAGCGAGTATTGGAACGAAGTGCGGATTTACGGAACATCGGGCAACAGCATTGAGTATTGCACATTTGAGTACGGCGGCAAAGGGCAGTATGAATCATTACTTTACCTGACAGGCTCGCAGGAAACCGAATTGACGTTGAAAAATTGCATTTTCCGCAATTCCTACAACTACGGCATTGAGATTGCCTACTGGGACAGAGGTTATCTTCGCCTGACACACGAAAACGTAACATTTGCCAACAACACCAAAGGCAATGTGTATGATTGGAGTGCCGACCATATTTATAGTTCGCTCAACGAGTTGCCGTAAAAAGCGGCGTTTTTAGATATTCCATTTCTTCGAGAAATGGAATATCTTTTTTTGTAAATCAGAATAAAAACAGTAACCCGCTGACGCGGATTTGGTTGATTGTAGGGGCGTATTGCATACGCCCTCTTCCCCCCCAACAAAAAAAACATTGTGAAGGGCGTATGCAATACGCCCCTACGCCGGTCAATGAAAAAAAAACGTTACAACCTTTTTGCCGTGAAGAAAAAGTTTTGTATTTTTGTGGCATTATTTTAATGAACTAAAAAAAACTATGGCACAAGTAGCGCAACCCTCAAAAGTATATTTCACAGATATGCGTATCCGCAACAACCGCAGTCTGTTGGATAAGTTGGAAATATTGATTCGCAAAGCGGGCATTGAGCAAATCGACTTCAAAGACAAATTTACGGCTATCAAAATCCACTTCGGCGAGCCGGGCAATATGGCGTATATCCGCCCGAACTACGCCGCCCGCGTGGCAAAATTCCTGCTCGGCAAAGGCGCGAAACCCTTCCTCACAGACGCTTGTACGCTCTACACCGGCAGGCGTTCCAACGGACTTGACCACCTCGCAAGTGCCTACGAAAACGGCTTTAACCCCATCGCTATCCCCTGTCCGGTAATCATTGCCGATGGACTTCGCGCCATCGACTATGTGGAAGTGCCGCTGAATATGCAGTATTGCCAATCGGCAAAAATCGGCGCAGCCATCGCGGAGGCGGACATCGTGATTTCGATGAACCACTTTAAAGGACACGAGCAGGCAGGTTTTGGCGGTGCGCTCAAAAACTTGGGAATGGGTGCCGCCGCCCGCGCCGGAAAGTTAGAACTGCACTCGTCTTCAAAACCCGTTATTGATGCAGAAAAATGTACCTCCTGCGGGCAGTGCATCAAAAACTGCGCATCTGACGCCATTTTTCTCAATGAGAAGAAAAAAGCGGTGATAAATTACGAACTTTGTGTGGGTTGCGGGCAATGCGTTGCCTCGTGTAACTTCGATTCCGCACAGCCGGTTTGGGACAATTCCACCGAAATAATGAACTACCGCGTGGCAGAATACACCTACGCCGTGCTGAACGGCAAGCCGAATTTCCACATCAATTTCATCATTGACGTGTCGCCCGACTGCGACTGCTGGAACTGCAACGATGCCGCCATTGTGCCGAACATCGGCATTGCCGCCTCGTTCGACCCTGTGGCACTCGACCAACTTTGCGCCGACCTCGTAACCAAAGCCCCCGCGCTGGGCAATAACAAAATAACTGACCGCCACCAACACCACGATTTTGAAGGCAAAGAAAAATTCCGCCTCGTACACCCAAACACCAAATGGGAGGCAGGGCTTGACCACGCGGAAGAAATCGGTTTGGGAACGCGGCAGTATGAATTAATCAATATAGATAAATGATTTATCCGCCCAAAAACAAAAATCTTACATTATTAAATAACATTGACGTCTTCGCCATAGCGCGTTACATCAATTGGACATACTTTTTCAAAGCGTGGAAAGTCGCAGGGCGATACGAGGGCATTGAAAAAGTCTGTCTTTGCGAGGCGTGCGAGGCGGCTTGGCTGCAAAAGCAGGACAAGCGCGAAAAAGCCCGCGAGGCACTTCATCTTTTTCGCGATGCACAACGCTTGCTTGCCGAAAGCGAAAAATCATTTTCCATAAAAGCCGTTTTTCAAATTCTGCCCGCCAAATCGGAAAACGAAGGCATTGTTTTTGATGCCGAAAATGAGCCGGTTTATATCCCGATGTTGCGGCAGCAGCAACGAAACGAGAACGGACATTTTCTTTCTTTGGCAGATTTTGTTTCGCCAAAAGGCGATTATGTCGGCATTTTTGCCGTATCGGTGGCGGGCAGCGATGAACTGCGCGAGAAATTTGAGGGCGATACTTACCGCGCACTCTTGGCGCAAACCCTTGCCGACCGTTTGGCAGAGGCAACTTCCGAATGGCTGCACGAGCAAATCCGCAAAACACATTGGGGCTACGCGCCCGCCGAGAATTTGACTGTCGAGCAACTTTTCAAAGGCGAATATCAGGGTATCCGCCCTGCAGTGGGCTATCCCTCTTTGCCCGACCAGTCCGTTATTTTTCAGTTGGATAAAATATTAGGCTTTGACAAAACAGGCATCAAAATCACCGAAAACGGCTCAATGTATCCTACTGCCTCCGCTTGCGGATTGCTGTTTGCCCACCCTGCGGCAAGTTACTTTATGATTGGCGAGATAGGCGAAGACCAGTTGGCGGATTACGCCCGAAGAAAAGGGATTTCCGAGAAAGAGGCGCGGAAATGGTTGGGGGCGGTGTTATAATTGTCAACCCGCAATGACAGCAAAGGGAAAGGATTATTTTTCCGAGCAATTGCAGCAAATATCAATATTCCCCCTGTTCGTTAAAATGGCGCGGCGGAAATCGTTGGCTTTTTTGCCGTACCAAATCTCTTTGAGCGGTTTTTCAAACACGTTGCCGAAAGCATATTTAGCATTCTTGTCGAAACAGCAGGGAACGACATCGCCGTTGCAAGCGATGACCACCGAAGACCATTGCCGCCAACAGCGGTTGCGAAAACGCCTTTTGATGCGGAGTGTGCCGTCTGCGTTTTGCCGGTAACGGTTGTACTTTTTGTTTGCGGGCAGCAAATCGCTCTTATCAATATTGTATATTTGCACCGATTTGAATGTCAGTTTGTTTAAATCTTTGGCAAGGCGTTTTATTTCGGGAATTTGGTGTTCGTTGTGGCGCATTACGAGAAACTGGATTTCCACGAAAGGCGTTTTCGATTTTAGTTCTTTCTTCATTTCCGTTATGTTGCGAATACCGTCAAGCACTTGTTGCAGATTGCCGTTTTTGCGGTATTTTTCGTATGTTTCTTGCGTAGTGCCATCAACGGAAATGATGAGGTGTTTTAAACCGGATTGTATTATTTTGCGGGCAATTTCGCGCTTGGCAAGTAAATGTCCGTTAGTGGAAGTTGATGTGAAAATGCCTTTTTGGTCGGCAATGCGTACTAATTCTGCAAAATCGGGGTGCAGCAGCGGCTCGCCCTGAAAATAAAGCGTTAAAAATGTCGTGTTGGGCGAGAATTGATTAATGATTCTTTGGTATGCAAACACATCAAGCATTTCTTTGGGGCGTGTGAGGCTACCGTTTCCCGCGAAACATTCCGGACATTGCAGGTTGCAAAAATTGAGCGGCTCAATGCTGCACGATACAGGTACCGCCCATACGAAGGGCTTTTTAAACAGGTATGACAACCGATAACTTGCCCATAGTAAGAACAGGTTTATTACCCTCCGAAAGTTTAATTTATTGAGATACGATAAATACAGCATAAATGAATGTAATTTTAAACGGCAAATTTTATGTATTTTTTTTTATCCGCAAAATGCTTTATGAAAGTTTATGCAACATAAGGTTTTGATGATAGTCTTTTCAATACTTTGCTGATAATTATTTTAATTTTCTATTTTTTTAACACTAAAATTATTTGTGTATCAATCTTTATATCTATTTTTGTCCCCAAAATTAACGTGTATTTATATCAAACAATTTTATATCCTATGAAAAGAAATTATTATTACATTGCAGCATTATTAGTTGCAGCCCTTTTTGCCTCTTGTGCAGGCAAAATCGGAGAATTATCTTCGGACTACGTTGAAGTTGTTCCGAGTCCGTTGGAGTTGAAAGCAGGAAAGGTTGATGCCGCTATTACGGCAAAATTCCCGCCCAAGTATTTCGCCAAAAAAGCCATATTGAAGGTAACACCGGTGTTGGTTTCGGCAGATGGTAAAGAAATTGCCGCCGAGTCGGTATCTTACCAGGGCGAAAAAGTAAAAGGCAATGACCAGGTCATTCCTTACAAAGAAGGCGGCGTAGTTACGCAAAATGCTTCTTTTGACTATGTAGATGGTTTTGAAAAATCGGAACTCTATCTTGATTTGGAAGCCACCATCGGTAAAAAAACACAGAAATTGCCCCGCGTGAAAGTGGCAGACGGTGTAATTATAACACCTACGCTCGTAACAGGCAAAAGCCTGACCCCCACTTTTGCAGAAGACAAATTCCAAAAATCCGTTGAGCAGGCAATTGATGCCCAAGTCTTGTTTGTGATTAACAAGTACGACATTCGCGATTCGGAAAAGAAAAATCTGACCAACTTCTTGAAAAAATTAGCGGCTACCACCGACAGCACTGCCAATCAGGCTCTGAAAGGTGTTGAAGTACAGGCTTATGCCTCGCCCGATGGTGCCGAAGATTTGAACTCCAAATTGGCAGGCAGCCGCGAAAAAGCAACAGTAGATTACCTGAAAGCCGAACTGAAAAAACAAAAACTGTCGGCTCTCGGCAACAGCGTTTCGTCTAAATTTACGGCAGAAGACTGGGACGGTTTCAAAACATTGGTGGAAAAGTCTAATATTCAAGAAAAACAAACGATTTTGAGTATTCTGCAAAACACTGCCGACCCCGAAAAACGCGAACAGGAAATCAAAAAACTGTCGTCTGTGTTTGACCAACTTGCTACCGACATTCTTCCGCAACTGCGCCGTTCAAAACTGAAATTGACGGTTGATGTACTCGGAAAATCCGATGCGGAAATTGTGGTTACTGTCAAAAAAGACATCAAATCGTTGAATGCGGAAGAATTGCTTTACGGTGCTACTTTAACCACTAACGCACAGGAAAAAGCAACTATTTATCAAGCCGTAGTTGACCAATTCCCCAACGATTGGCGCGGTTACAACAACTTGGGTGCTATCAAATTCCAACAGGGCGATTATGCAGGTGCTACTTCGTTGTTTGAAAAAGCATTAAGCATTTCATCGCTTGAAACGAAAACGAACTATAACTTGGGTATCGCTACTTTGGCAACAGGCAAAGACTACGCTAAAGCCGCCTCTTATTTGGACAAAGGCAAAGGTGGCGTGCCTGAAGCCGATTACAAAGATGCACAGGCTTTAATCCAAATTTCCAAAGGCAGTTACTCGGCTGCTGCTACTTCGGTGGATAAAAACAACTCGAATGTGGCTGCGCTGACACAGATTTTGACCGCCAACTACAACAAAGCAAACGCTACGTTGGCAGCCGTTCAAAATCCCGATGCTACGACCGATTATCTGAAAGCCGTTGTAGGTGCGCGTACCGCTAACAAACAACAAGTGATTGACGGTTTGAAAGCCGCCATCACCAAAGACAAATCGTTGGCGAAAAAAGCACTCACCGATGTGGAATTTGCTAAATTTGCTACCGATGCAGACTTCTTGTCCATCGTAAAATAAGATTTAACTTGTTAATAATTTGGAGAAAGAGGCTTGCAAAAGCCTCTTTTTTTGTATCTTTGCGCCTCGAAAATCAAAAAAATGAAAAGCATTTTTCTCATCGGCTATATGGGTACCGGCAAAACCACGCTCGGCAAACTGCTGTCCGCTCGGCTCGGTATGCCCTTTGTTGATTTGGACGCATATATCGAAAAGCGGTTTTTCAAAAGCATTGCACAGGTTTTTGAAGAACGCGGCGAAGACGGTTTCCGAAAAACGGAGGCGGCAATGTTGCGCGAAACAGTTGATTTTGAGAACACTATTGTTGCCACCGGCGGCGGAACGCCCTGCTTTTTCGACAATATGGCGTTGATGAACGAGCGAGGTGTAACGATTTACCTGCAAACTTCGCCCGAAACATTGTGCGAAACGCTCGCCAAAGCCAAATCGAAACGCCCGCTCATTGCCGATAAAACAGACGAGGAACTGCTCGCTTTTATCAAAGAAAATGTGGCAAAACGCGAGGCTTTTTACACGCAAGCACGCTTTACGGTCAATATGGAAAGCGATATTGAAAATATTGTGCAAGGAATTGTTGAATTATTGCAACAAAATGATTAATTTTGTCGCCCGAAATTCTATTTCTTTCCGTGCGCTAACGCACACGGTTACTATAATTTGCCCCCTTTCGGGGACATTTGCAGTCCTGAAAGGACTGAACTTACAATAACCGTGTGCGTTAGCGCACGGACAACAACAATAAAAAAATAACAAATATATGAAACGGACAAAAATCAAAGATGTCTTCAAACAGACAGAAACAGATGTCAAAATCTTGGTAAAAGGTTGGGTGCGCACCCGCAGAGGCAATAAGAGCGTGAATTTCATTGCGCTCAATGACGGCTCAACGGTCAATAATATACAAATTGTGGTGGATTTGGAACACTTCTCGGAAGAATTGCTAAAACCCATTACCACAGGGGCGTGTATTGCCGTTGAGGGAAAGTTGGTTGCCTCGCAGGGAAAAGGGCAAACGGTGGAGATACAAGCCGAAAAGATTGAGGTATATGGCTCTGCCGACCCCGAAACCTATCCCTTGCAGAAAAAAGGGCATTCGCTCGAATTTCTGCGTGAGATAGCGCACTTGCGCCCGCGTACCAACACTTTTGGTGCGATTTACCGCGTGCGCCACAATATGGCGATGGCTATTCACACCTTTTTCCATCAAAAAGGCTTTGTGTATGTGCATACGCCCATCATCACAGCCTCAGACTGCGAGGGAGCGGGGCAAATGTTCCAAGTTACAACCCTCAACCTCTACGACCTGAAAAAAGACGAAAACGGCTCGATTGATTACAGCCGCGACTTCTTCGGCAAGCAGGCAAGTTTGACCGTTTCCGGGCAGTTGGAGGGCGAACTCGCGGCTCTTGCCCTGGGCGATATTTATACTTTTGGTCCCACTTTTCGCGCCGAAAACTCGAACACGCCGCGCCATTTGTCCGAATTTTGGATGATTGAGCCGGAAATGGCGTTCTACGAAATTGCCGACAATATGGATTTGGCGGAAGAGTTTATCAAATTCTGCATCAAATGGGCATTGGAAAACTGTGCTGACGACCTCGCTTTTTTGCAGGAACATTTTGATAAAGAACTGACGGAACGCCTGCAATTTGTGTTGGATAACGATTTTAAACGCCTGACTTACACCGAAGGTGTCGAAATTCTGGAGGCAGCCGTTGCCAAAGGGCATAAGTTTGAATTTCCTGTGTCGTGGGGAACAGACCTGCAAAGCGAACACGAGCGTTATCTCGTAGAGCAGCATTTCAAACGCCCCGTGATTTTGACCGATTATCCGAAAGAAATCAAATCGTTCTATATGAAACAAAACGATGACGGCAAAACGGTGCGTGCAATGGACGTACTTTTCCCGAAAATCGGCGAAATCATCGGCGGCTCGCAGCGCGAAGAAGATTTTGAGAAACTGAAAAATCGCGCACAAGAAATGGCTGTTCCGCAAAAAGATATTTGGTGGTATTTGGATACCCGCCGTTTCGGCACCGCACCGCACTCCGGCTTTGGCTTGGGCTTTGAACGCCTGTTGCTCTTTGTTACCGGTATGGCGAATATTCGCGATGTGATACCTTTTCCGCGCACGCCAAACACAGCGGATTTTTAATCTGTCGTCTGAATCAGGATTTACAGGATTTTAGGATTAACAGGATAAGAAAAATAAATGCAGAACTTAAATTCTGCATTTTTCTTATTCTGTATTATCCTATAATACTGTAAATCCTGATTCAGATTTTATTAAGTTTGATTTTAACGACAAAAACCCTTACCTTTGCCTCCTCAAAAAATAACTGTCCAATGTCTAAAAAATACGCAATTATAGTAGCAGGCGGGCGCGGCATACGCTTGGGCGGCGGGGTGCCGAAACAGTTTTTGGAACTCGCGGGAAAGCCGGTTTTGATGCACACCATTGATGCGTTTTTGCGTTACGATGAAGGTATCCATATTATTTTGGTATTGCCCGAAACGCAAATCCTTTTTTGGAATGAACTGTGCAGAAAGCATAATTTTAAGCAAAAATGCCCCATTGCCAAAGGCGGCGAAACACGTTTTCACTCTGTCAAAAACGGGCTTTCGTTGATTGACGGCGAGGGCTTGGTTGCCATACACGATGGCGTGCGCCCTTTGGTCAGCGCGGACACCATCAGTCGTTGTTTTGAGGCGGCGGCGGAACATCGCGCAGCAGTGCCGGTGGTGGATAGTGTGGATAGTATCCGGCAAATTGTTGATAATGAAAGCATTGCCGTTGCGCGACAAAATTTTAAATTGGTGCAGACGCCGCAAGTATTTGATGTGCGCCTGCTGAAAGATGCTTATCAACAAGCCTTTACGCCTGCTTTTACCGATGATGCCTCTGTGGTAGAGGCTTTCGGCGCAAAAATACATTTGACGGAAGGCAACCGCGAAAATATAAAAATTACGACAGTTTTTGATTTGAAGATAGCACAATGTTTAATCAGGCACGCAGATGACGCAGATAACGCGGATTTTCGCAGATAATTTCTATAATTAAGAAAAAAATCTGCGAAAATCTGCGTTATCTGCGTCATCTGCGTGCCTCCAAAAAACGAAGTTTATGAGAAAAACAATCCTTACATTATTATTAATGTTATCCGCCGCCACGCTTTCGGCGCAAATTGTTCCGAAAATGAATGCGCTCTACTTGCCTTTTGGCATTTTCAACCCCGCCGTGGAGTTTCCGCTCTCGCCGCGCTACACCTATCAGGCGGAAATAGTCTATTCCCCCTGGCTCGGTTTCCACGAAAACGGAATGCACAAACCCCTGCATTTCGGCATTTTTCTCAACGAAGTGCGCCGTTACTTCGGCGAACGCAACAAAGGTTGGTATGCCGCTGCCAACGCGGGTGCAATGGGCTTTAACCTCTCAAAGCCCTACCTCAGCGGTGGCAAACTGCGTTTTTATGACGGCACGGCAAAAGGTTTTGGCTTGATGCTCGGCATTTGCGGCGGCTACGAGTATCGCATCAACGACAAATGGCTGATAGACTGTTATTTCGGTTGGTCTTTTACGGCAAGTTGGTACAACGGCTACTTTGCAGACGGTAGCATCAATATGACACCGCACGGACACGAAAACGACAACCCGCCCGACCCTTTCAACGGCTCGAATGAGTATTACCCAAATAAGATTGGCGTGTCGGTGGGCTACCGGTTTTAACGGTTTGAAAAGTTCAAAAGAACGCAAATTACGCAGATAACGCAAATTTTCGCAAAATTGTTTAGAAACTGTTTTGATTTTTTCCGCTCGCGCCGATTTGCAATCGGTGCGCCATACACGATTATTAATCAAGCATTTAGCACACCGATTGCAAATTAGTCGTGTTCGGAAGATTGGAAAGACCTCATTTCTACCTAATTTTTCTAACAAAACAACCTCAGTAGCAGAAAAATTGGAGTTAAATAAACCTCATTACCTAATTAGGATATTAAAGAAATGAGGTAATGAGGTTGGGGACAGACAAATCACTTGGCTACTGAGGTTGTTTTGTTAGAGAAATTAGGTAAAAATGAGGTCTTTCCAATCTTCCGAACACTCGTAATTGCAAATCGGTGCGAGCGGGGTTTTGTCATTGCGGGCTTGACCCGCAATCCCCTTTTCAATCCTGTCATTCTGACGAAAGTCAGAATCCCCTTTTTTTCAGGGGGTTGCGGGTCAAGCCCGCAATGACAGGACTTACATAGTTCGGTACGTTTTACAGAGAACTTAACAGCCTTGCGCTTAACAGGCTGGACAGCAGCAGGGCTTTATCTACCGTAAGCCGCGCTACGCTTGCATACGGTTATGCACATTTAGCCCCGCGCGTAGCATTCAGAAGAAATCTAAAACCGTTTTCTAATTTTCAATAGTTTTAAGCGTTGCTTTTGCGTAAATTTGCGTTATCTGCGTAATTTGCGTTCAAACCCCGTTTTTGATTAAAAATTAAGGCTGAAAAGCCGAAAAATACAAACAAAAAATCAATAAAAACAACTGTTTCTTGTTCCAATTAAAAATTTAACATTTACCTTATTTCCTTTATTAATAGGCGTTTAAGCGTGTCCGTAAAACAAAATGATTAACGGACACGCATTTTTTTTGTAAAAAATTTTGTGCAACCGAAATATTGTTTTTATCTTTGCACAGAATTTTATCGTTATATTAACAAAGATAGAATTAGCGAGACAAAACAAGATAAGTGAACCATTCATCATTAACTCATTTTTATGAAAAACAAGTCGTTCAATCGGCGCGGGAAAAATGTATCCATTTTTTTCATTGCGCTGCAACAACAAGACGATGAAAAGACTTCGGTTGGGCAGATATAGAATATATGCCCTGCTGAGGTTTTTTGTATTTGTATATAAATATATCCGAATCGGAATTCTCAGAATGAAAAGATTTACAGAATGAATACAATCTTGATAATCCTAAAATCCTGCAAATCCCGATTCAGACAAAATAAAGTTCTTTGAAATATTGGCTTACACGAAAAAAATAAAAAATGTAATTAATAATTTGCAATTAATTTGTATCTTTGCAGCAACAAAAAAAACAAAAGGATATGAATACAACAATGAATACCCCAATAGTGATAAGTAATTATTTAGGCTTATTAAAAGGTTTAAGTCCCGAACTTAAAATGGCTTTGGCGGTGGAACTTATCAATGATGCTACACGAAGAGAGACGGCAAAAATAAAGGCAAGAAAAAACTCTGCTCATCGTTTCTTTGGGGCGTTCCAGTCGGACAAAACAGCCGAAGAAATGATTTCGGAAATTAGAGGAAGCAGACATTTTAACCGCAGCATTGCCGAATTTTGATGATGAAAGGATACTTGTTAGATACAAATATTTGTATTTTCTATATGAGAGGAAAATACGAATTGGATAAGAAACTTGAAATGATTGGTTTCGAGAATTGTTATATTTCCGAAATCACAATCGCAGAACTCAAATACGGTGCGGAATGCAGCAATCGAGTAATTGAAAACTTGCAATTAATAAAAGAGTTTTCAGAAGAAATAAATGTATTGCCTGTCTTTGACACTTTCGATATATATGCAAAAGAGAAGGCAAGGTTGCGCAAAGCAGGAATGTTGGTAGATGATTTTGATTTGTTGATAGCTACCTCGGCTATTGTTAATCAACTAACATTAGTTACAGATAACACCAAACATTTTGATAGAATTTCAAACATTAAAATCGAAAATTGGATAATAAGAAAATAATTCAAATTTATAATTAGAAAAAGCGTGTAAGCCAATACAAAAAGGCATTACACGCTTTTTTATGTGTCTGAAGCAGAATTTTCAGGATTAAAAGATTTACAAGATGAATACAATCCTGACAATCTGAAAATCCTGTAAATCCTGATTCAGACAGAAAGATATATATTTTTTAAAAAAACCATTCATTAATTCAATTTTTATTTTATGAAACACCAAGACCAAAGAATTTGGTTTAGGGGCATCAAGCGTATGCTCTTAACCCTATTGTGTTTGGGGGCGTTTGCGGGAACAACGCAAGCGCAGACCGTGCTTTCCAATCTTATTTGGGAGCAGGGCGCACCGGCACAAAACCCCACGCCCATTGTGGCACTTGGCGACAGCGGCTATTTGTATATCAATGCCAAACTGTACGCCAAAAACATTGTAAATCCCAAAATAGAGGTAGTCTTGCCTGTCGGGATTGACTTTGTGCGTGTAGGCAGCACGGCTGCGCCCGGCAATGCCAAGCAAACCATCTACACAGACGCAAACCTGACTCCCGCTGCCTCTTTCGACAACGGAACGGTAACCGGTACATCTGTTGCCGGTACGCGAAAATTCACCATCAACTACACTGCCAACAGCAAAACTTTGCGTATTGGCGACAGTATCGTGATGAAAATAGCCATACGCGCTACCTGCGGCGTGGATATTTTCAATCAGGGCGATTATGTGATAGATATTTCGGGCAATGATTTTGTTCTCGGCGGACACCGCGACTATCAAGCCTCTGTACAAAAGCCTACTATGCGCTTGCAGCCCACGTCAGGCTACGAGATAATAAATTACACACAAGTCAAAGATACCAACCTCGTATCATTGGACATTGACGCACAAAACGGCTATGTAAAATCATTCCGTGCGATGTTCACTTACAATCCGCAAATTATCTATGTGGACAGTTTTAAAATAGACGGCGTACTGATACCTGCGGCACGGATAGTATATAATCCCGTTACGGTAACCACCCAAACCTCGCGCACCGTAACCATTACGCTGACGCAGGCGGAACTCAACGGCAATGTAAATAATATAGCCCGAAAACTTACTTTCCGCGCTACCTCCAATCAGGGCTGTAACCAGTTTATCAATACAGAAATATGGTATGATGCTTCCTACACCAATACCAATGCCGCCAACCAGTGCGGCAACCGATGGACGGGCAGCCAGGTGATATTGCAACTGCCCAGTGAAGGCGTAGCACCGATATTCAGTTACTCCAGTGCAACAACAAGAGTACAAGATGATGATGATTTTGACAATATGCGCAATAAAAACGACTGGCGGTATGTGAAATTTGACGGTAGTTTGAACTGGGCAAAAGCGACTTTTAGCAACAGCAATTCCGCACCGACAAGTTCTTTCCGTATCTTGTCATGGCTTACAACTTCGTTGTCGCCCTGTGCCTACATTGACAGCACACAAATCTATTTCCGCGTATCGGTACGAAATGCAGCCAACACAGCCGACAGTATTGTAATAGACAGAACAAGAATAACAGCCAAGTATTTGACAGGCAATACAGGCAATCCTTATTATCCAATGAATGTATCCTCCGGCAGATTTACCAATGCACAGATGTATTCAAGCGGATTATTGAATAAATTTGTCGGTTACTACATCAATCTGCCCATTAGTATGGACAATCAGTTGCCTGTGGGTGCAAAAGTAGAAATATTAATGGGTTTTGCTATCAACCCCGATTGGATTAATGAGGCTTATCAGAGCAAATCCAATTACCAGACTTACTACAACGACTATAATTATAATCTCTTTCGTATAGTAGATGAGATTTGGACAAGCAATGCCTGCGGGGCAACTTGGAGTAATACAAGTGATATATATCCGGGTGCTAATTATAGTACAAGGAAGCCTCAATTTAACTCGGCAGGTCAGTCAGAAGTTTATGTATATCCGAATACGATTGCAACAATAAGCAACCGTTTCCGTACTGCCTCAGACAATAACTTGACTAATACCAATCCTGCTGATGAGCCTACGGGTCCGCGCTACACTGAGATATTTGTAAAACTGCCTGTTTGGTGTAGTTTGGATATGAGTGGCGGCACGATAGAGTCTGCATTCGATTTGGGCGGACGTGTCTTTACCGATGGGCAGGCACGCGGCGGCAACGTTTATTCTGCCAAATTCTGGAATACGGCAGATGTTATAGATGCCTTAAATATTCGCATCAAACCCGGTGTCTGTCTTTCCGGTGATATTATAAGCGATACTATACAGATATGGGCAGATTGGCATTCGGGCGATACGGGCATCAATCCCGCCCGCAAAACTTTTAAGAAAACAACCAAAATCTTCTCAATATTGAAACTGAACTGCCAAAATCAGGCATTAATCGTTGATGAGTTTGGCGTGCATCGTCAAAACAGAGGATTTAAAGACAGCAATAACGACCATATACCCGATGACGGCACGCTTGCACTTGACAGTGAAATAGACCACAACAAGTTGCTCGAAGGCGATACGGCTTATTATTATGTAAAAGGACGTGTGGGCGGCACAGCAGGGAATGTATATGATAGATTGGTAACAATATTAAAATATACAATGGGAACAGGTTTTGGTGCTCAGGTGCAGGCAAGATTCGGCAATACGCAATATACGCAACCTTTCTGGAATCAAGCCACTATAATCTTTACAAAGCAGGCAGACGGCTCTGTGGATACCTTTGCATTAAGCATTCCGACTGTTAATAATATTGACTCATTGATTGTTTATTATGACGGTGTTGCCAACGACTATTTGGCGCACGGCGGGGATAGTGTCTATCTCAAAATTCCTTTTGTAGTGAAACAAATCCCATACTCTTATGTTCGCCGAAGTGCTATTGGTATCAAAACTTATGGTATCAAAGACGATAGTCCTGTTTGGGTAGATATGTATGCCAAAGATGATGACATATTTAAAATAACATTCTTTGAGTTAAGTCAATATAACAACCCATCTACAAATAGCGGCGCAATGAGAGACCAATGGACTTCAATACCGCAAACGGCTCTGTTTACCAACGCTTGCAGCACGCAAGATGTTCTTTATCATTATGTTTATGTAAGAGATTTTGGATTAGACTGCGAAACGCCTACATTTAATAAGGAAGTTCGTTATCAACAAATCCCGAAACAGGCACGTGTAACCATCCCTGCGGGTTTTGAGGTAACTAATAATGCCACTTTCAAGTTACGCTTTATGAAATGGGGCTTTACTTGGGCATCGGCTGCCGATGATATTTTGGTACAGGCAGACAATGTAGTAGAAGATTTTACTACGCACAACAAAACCTATTATTTCGATTTAAGCAGATACATTGATTATGATTACAATGGCAGCAACGCAACAGTCAATAATATTTCCGTATCAGGCAAACTGAGCAATGGCAAATATTTTATGGGCGATGATGCGCAGGGTATCCATTTGTTATACAATTTGAGAGCAACGCCTGCTATCAGTACAGGTAATCAGGTATATACTGTCTATAGTTTCCAAAATCAAGCGTATGCAAATATAGATAAAAATTCGGTAGCGTGCTACTTAACTTACAATGGTCCTCGTTTGTATTTGGAAAGTAGTCCTCAAATAGTATATACCAATTCTCAGCAATTATCATTGGCGAGTGTGAAAATTCAAAACTCTCACGGCACATTGACTAACCGCAATGTATGGCTTTACTTGAAAGGCAATGTTGAAAATGCTGTTTTGACTGATGGTACTACCACTATTAACGGTCAGGGCTTGGATAATAACTGGTTGTATGTGGGGAATATGACCCCGATGCAAATGAAGAACTACCGTTTGGTGTTTGACTATAAAGGCAAAAATGAGTGCGGCGCAAATGATACCATAACTCTTTACACCGCTCTTGATGCAGTTGCTCAAAATGGTTCCTGGAATCCGAACACTGCTTATCCAATTGATTCTGTGAATGCTTGTAATCGTGGTGCTTACACCTATACGATACTTGATTCTCAAAGTCCCAAGACAAAGATAGCAGGCTATGTTACCGCAAATGTACCCAATATAATAAAGCCGGGTGCTTTGCACTACAATGGTGCTTATACTGTCGATTATGTTATCAACGGCAGGGTATCTCAGGGCGCGTTGAACGACCCTTATGTAACAGTTCGCGTTCCGATGGGTCAGGTATATGTAGATACAACCGCCCTGTTTGGTTTGGCATCATTTGAATATCCTGTGGGCAGCGGTTTCCGTCCCATTCCAGCCGCTATTCGTACTGCTATGGCAGCGGCAATCGGCAGCGGTTCAAATGAAACTCAAATCCGTGAATTTGCGATTTATGCAAAAGACTTGTTGGACAGCACGGTGTTTATGCTCCCCGGCTGGGGTGCCGACCCGAGTTTCGGTTTTACCGACCTCGACCGCGAGTTGAGTATCCGCATACCTTTTGTTCCCACTTGCGAAACCGACTTGACGGGTATCCGCTATCGCGGTGCTTTCTACGGTAAAAACTCCTGCGGTTTGCCTTGCGAAGACAACGGCACGCAGTATATTACGCCTACGATATACACAGACGTAACGCCTGAATATTCTTTCCAGGTGAATTTGCAAAATATCAATATGGACGCTCGCGTGTATAGCCCCGACCGTACGAAAGATACTTTGATAGCCACTTTCAAAAAAGATTTGGGCGTATTCACTCATTTAATCAAAGACGGCGACTATGTACGTTTGCGTGTTCCGAAACAAATCGTAATAAACGGCAGCATTGTCAGTCCTCAATTCGGCGTGATAAGCATCACGGGCAATCCTGCCGGTGTGGTAACAGCCGATGGCGACCGCATTTACGAACTGGATTTCCCTGTTGACCAGTTGAACGACAGTTTGCCCTACCGTACGGACAGCATCACCTTTACTTACAGGATACCTGTTCTTTATACGCCTGATGCCGATGATGACTGCTCGGCTCCGCGTTATGAGTTGGAATGTCAGGTAATTACGAATGCAAACTTTTCTCCTGACGATTGCAGTGACCGTCCTATTTCTCTCGGGTCGGGTCGCGTCTTGATATTGACCGTAACTTGGGAAGGCTCGAGCCACCTCGCTTGTTTGGGTATGCCTACTCCTCTGACGATAGCCTGCGGTAGCGTAACGCCCGTTTGGTATCGCGATGAAGTAGGTACCGGCGGCGAACTCGGACATACAAATACCTTTGTTTATACACCTCAGTTACAACGCGATACGGTATTCTATGTACGTGCGGTTTATGACTACGGCGGCGCGTTTGAAGAAAACTTCGGTATTACGCCGTTAGTAGTAAAAATGTTCCCCCGAGTGAAACCTAACTTTTCCGCCCTCGCCGTTTGCGAAGGTACAGAAACCAATTTTATTTACAAGAGCGGTGCAAATGCCTCCAAAGTAGGCACTGCGAATGTCAGTTCCGCCAATACCA
>JAISJU010000058.1 GCA_031261165.1 Prevotellaceae bacterium | reverse complement strand
CTTTTCTGAATTCTTGACTTGTCAAATATCCTCGTGGTATTTTTACAGCTGCAACATTTGGTTTTGTGCCTGCAATTTCTTTGTTAGTCTTTTTGGTAGTAGTTACTGCTTTTTGTTTGCTGGGTATAGGTATTGGAAATTCAAAACCTTTTTCGATAAACATTTCTTGCAGCAAAATGCCCCACACAGGATAACTGAAAATAATTTTTTTCGGTTTGCCTGTGTCTGTCTTTTCTACTGTGATGCCTGCTACTCGTGCCATAGTGATTTTGTTTAAAAATGATGCCACAAAGATACAAAAATATTCTGACAAGCAAATAAAAACGTTGCAAAAAAACAACCTGCCTCATTACCTCATTTTATTGCAACAATGAGGTAATGAAGTGGGTTGTTAAGATAATTTCTTGCTACGCCCGTAGCGGCTCACTCATCGTCTTCCACGACTCGCTGAAAGCGGAAAAGAATATGCGGTATGCAATGCCGAAAGCGGTGGAGTGGCTGCTGAATGAGGGGTATGTGTTTGAAACGTTGTAAATGATAAACTGACTTTTCCAAAGTTCGGAACTTTGGAAAAGTTTAACCTCAAGGAATATCAAACACCGGATTTAATCCACTGTGAGGCTGTTCTATATCAACACTGTTTGCCACCTTTGATATTTTCGCTGCATTTCTCTCTGCTGCCTCTTTTTCCTTTTGTTTTCTAATATTTTCATTGTGGAAACCTTTGTAAATGGTTTTTCGGAAAGGCGAGGCGGCACCTTTTACCAATTCTTCTTGTTCTTTTGTCACATTATATTTTTCTTTCTTGTCTTTATTTAAAGATATTCCATAATTGGTTCTAAGCATTTCATTGATGGTGTTCTTTTTTGCATTTTCGCTTAATTCAGAAAAAGACACTCCTGCATTCTTATAAGATAGAATATCACACATTATTTTAGATATTGGTCTTACTATGTCATATTTTTTAATTCCAATAATTCTGGGAACTTCCAAAAATAATTTGATTTTCAAATAACTTTCATCTATTTTTTCTATTCTATTTTTTATTTCTATTTTTGTTTCATCAGGTAAATCCAAATTGTCAATAGTGGAAAATATATCAGTATCATCTAACGATACTACAATATCTTCCATTAATTGGATAGGTACGCCTGTCATTTCTTCTGCAAGCATAATAGATATATCCATTTCTTCCAATTTTTTCTTTAATTTATCGGAGTATGTATAAACAGTTTCTTCTCCTAAAAATTCATCATCTTTCCACATTCCACTCCATTTTTCGCCATTTCGGAAATACAGCGTGCCTTCGCCGTTAAACATTTTGTTGGAAAAACCGCCTTCGTACCTTATTCTATGGTCGTTCTCGGCAAAGTAATAATTGCAAACGCCTTCGGCTCGGTTGTCTGCAAAATCGCCGACATAACGTTGTCCTTTTTTATCGCCGATGAGAAATTCCATAATGCCAAGTCCGCTACGCTGGTCGTTTTTGAAACCGCCTCTGTATGTAAAAGTGCTTGAAACATACTTGCCGTCAGGGTCTTCTTTCCTGTTATCTTTCCATATTACGTCGTAATAATCTTTGTTTTCAAAAATGTATTTACCTTTGCCGTTTCGTTTGCCGTTGGCAAAAGTGCCTGCATAACGGTCGCCGTTGTCGTAGGCAAACACGCCCTCACCGTTTTGGCAGTTGCCGCTCGTACAAGTGCCGTTTTTGTACTCTTGATTTTGACACAATGCGTTGAATGAAAAGCAAAGTGCAATGTATAAAATTAATTTTTTCATAAGATATTATTTTTTGATTTTTTATACGAAATTGTTTTGATTTTTTTTCTGGATTGCTTCGGAGTACCTCGCAATGACGGTACTAAAGTAGTTCAGTGCGTATAATCTCGTAGGGCGCGTCATTGCGAGGTACTCCGAAGCAATC
Organism: Prevotellaceae bacterium; assembly: GCA_031261165.1. Taxonomy (GTDB): domain Bacteria; phylum Bacteroidota; class Bacteroidia; order Bacteroidales; family Paludibacteraceae; genus JAISJU01. The sequence continues at coordinate 11,938 of JAISJU010000058.1, read as the reverse complement.
CAGAATTTTAATTTCTATTTTTATTACGTCATTTTCTTTTATTTGATTTATTTTATCAACACTCGCAATGACGGGCAGAACAATGTTTGTACAATGCACCGAGCAATGTTAGTGCCGTCATTGCGAGGCACGAAGCAATCCAGAAAAATAAAAAATTCAAAATTTACCAATCATCATTTCTTGTGGCTTCTTCCATTTCCAACACTTGTGTTTCTATTTCTTCTACTTCTTTTATTATGTCTTTATCTTCACTGTCTTTCAAATCATTTTTCAAATTTCCCATCTCGGTTTTTATCTGCTTTACTTCTTCTTTCAAATCATTTTGTTTCTGTTTGTAATCGTTTATTTCTTTTTCATATTTCTTTTTATTATCCTCATTTGTTTCCGTTCTCAAACGTTCTTTTATTTCCTCCATTTTCTCTCTCTGCTGTTTTATTTCTTTTGCTTTTTGCTGGACTGTGTTTATTTTGTACTTAACATCTGACATTCTTTGTTTCATTTCCTGTTGTTTCCGGTCTTCTTTGAATTTATTGGCATTAGCCAATATTACCGCTAAATTGTGTTCATTTTTCTCTTCCGGACTGCCTTCAAACTCAAAGTTATTGATGGCTACAACTGCCCCGTCAGGTAGCGGCGTTGCGTTAGAATGTTGTTGCATTTCTTCCGCTATGTATTTTTCGTGCGCTGCTTTCTCCTCCGATGTTTTTTCGTCAAAAACCACGCGTTGTTTTCTATTCGCAGGCGCAGAAACTATTGTTTTAGGAACTTCAACATAAGCCGTTTGCGAAACATCTGCTGTTACAACGCTCACATCCGGCGTAATGTAATTAGCAAGCGTATTTTCTTTGTCTATATATTCAACATTCTGTTTATATTTATCTGCATAATTGCTGTTGCTGCTGTTTGAAGAAGAAGAAGATGATGATGAGTCTTTTCCTGTTCCGCGACATTGAAAACATTTTGCCTTATAAACACTTCCTGCTGAGGTAGACGTAAATCTTTCGGCTTTTTTATCACATTCTGGCAATTCGTCTTTGTCAAATACATAGCCGGTGTGGTCGCTATACTTGCCATTAAAACCACTACACATAACAACAATAGTGTTGTTAGAATTTAATTTGCCGAGTGTTCTGTCTATCAATTCTTTATTTTTTTTATACAGTTGAGCATCATTTCTTTCTGTTTCATATAGCCTGATTGTTTTATCCCTACATTCTTCGCATTCCCCTGCCAAGACACTTTGTGCAAAAAACAGCAGCATTATCATATTGTATATTCGTTTCATCATCATTCATTTTTTAGTTTGTTATACATTTTAACATTATATTGTTTGATTGCCTCTTTTTTATTTCTCCTACCCTTTTTGTCTTCGTTGATAGTATAGAGTTCGCTGTTTTTATAATCTTCTTCTGTGGCATCGCCTAAATATATCGGCTTACCTTTTAGTGTGGCAAAAATGGCATTATCGGCTTTTATAAATTTAATTTTCTCTGTTTTATTATCTTGAAATAATTGATTAGGTTGGTCTGAATACATTGTATATATGTTTCTCAAAAATGTCCCTTCCAAATGTCCTGCTTCATTTTGCTTTAAATCAAAAGTCCAAACCTGCACTTCTTTTTTGGCAACGGCAAGTGTATTGACGAGTTCTATAGCAACAGTAGTGGCAACATCTACTGCCGTGTTTTGTAATATAGATGTCCAAAAATTTTTATTGCTTGCATAGATGTAATCTTTCATACCATCGCCAATATTTTGGACAGCAATAGTCATCAGTTCCGTTGTAAATCCGTTGCCTATCCCTAAATTCAACCATTCCGTACCGGAAACACTTCTGACTACTTGTGTATTTGGGTCTAAAAAGAAACTTTGAGAACGGCACAAACTATTTCTTTTGTCTTTTTTTATGTCGTAATATTCCAAGCCGGGTGATATTTCTTTTATTGCCAATACACCGTTTTGATAAATATTTATGATAAAAAGCGGCATATCTGCATCTTCGCCTCTCAAATCGGAAACCCAACTGCCAATGGCATATTCGCCGAAATTCGCTTTCCGGTTGGCATACAAAATATCGTATTTCGACTGCAATTCCTGTATTGCCTCACTCCATTCAGGCTGTGCTAATTGCCTGTCATATCTTTGAAGAGAACGTATCGTTATTGATAAATTTCTTAATTCTTCATTGTTGGCATACAAGTTGCCCAAAGTATAGAGCAGTTCGCCCCTGTTTTCATCGTTAGGCAAAGCCAAATCTAAATATTTGTTTATCAATTCGACAGCCTCTTGCGGTTGGTAGTTTTTGGAGTCAAGCGATATTTGAATTTTGTCGTACAAAGCAAATAACATCTCTTCTCTTATTGAATCGTTTACCAATAAATAGGCATATTCTTCTAAATAAAATAAATAGGCATATTCTTCTAAATAATATTTAGCCGTATTGTCTCCTTGTGCTGCTGCCTTGCAATACCAAAATGTTGCTTGTTTGTAATCTTGCTCTACGCCATTTCCACTAAAATAGCAATATCCCAAATAGGATTGAGATTTTTCATCACCTTGCTCTGCTGCTTTGTGATACCAAAACGTTGCTTGTTCGTAATCTTGTTTTACGCCAATGCCGCTAAAATAGAAATTTCCCAAATCATTTTGGGCTTTTCTATAATCTTGCTCTGCTGCTTTTTTGTACCAAAATGCCGCTTGTTCGTAATTTGTGGCAATGCCTTTACCGTATTCATAGCAATGCCCTAAATAAAACTGCGCCTCTGCATCACCTGCATTGGCTTTTTCTTCATAGTCTTTTGCCAGAATAGCACCAATGGCATAAGACGAAAGCGCGAGAGTTGTAAAACTCAATAGTAAAAATAATTTTTTCATAATAAAAAAGATTTTAAGTTAGTAATTTGGTTATTATATGGGGCATACTTCCAAACGTAAATAAAATACAGACACGGAAAAGCACAGTAAAGTGCTAAAAACAAACGATTTACATAGGATAAAAATACAGAAACACAGCAGAAACCAAACGTCAAAAGTTTAATTCTGCTTTAATTCTGCTTTAATTTTTTGTGCAAAAACGAGGTGGTAAGTTTAATACAGGTTTAATATACGGAAAGAACGGCACGAAAAACGACAGAAAAGCCCATAAAATAACGATTAAACGAGAAATAAACGCTTTTTAAAGGCACTTACATAAGATGCCAAAATAAGCCCAAAAATAGCCCGCACGGTAATGATACCGGCGGGCTTATTTTTTGCTCAAAAATGATGTTTTTTTGACTTGGGTATGCAGTTGGGTATGCAAAAATGATACTAAAAATATGCCTATAAATACCCCTTATTACACTTTTTTGAGGGCTAAAACGCCAAAAATGGGCTTATAAGTACCCCCTATGTACCATAAATATATGCTTATAAATACCCCTGTTTTCCACTTAAATTATTTAAACACAGAGAATTATAAAAAAGCATATAAATAAGCATTTACATTTGAAAAATGGGTATTTTGGGGCAAATAATTATATAATACTACTTTTAATTACTATACAAGATGGTCCCACCATTGTTTTTAACAACATAGCCCAGCACTAAATATATGCGCCTAATGTCGCTCCAATGAATATCTACCGGCTCGTGTTTTAATCGCCCATCGGGGTGTCTTTCCGTGTTTGAACTGTATGCTGCGATATGTTCGCTATCCATACCTTTTTGCACGCACTTTGTCAGTCTGTATTCATTTGTTTCAATTACATAATCCTTGCCCCAAATAATTAATTGTCTCTCTATTACCTCTTTTAAAGCCAAAATACTACCGGGAGGATATTCAATCATACTATCTCCATAATGCCTAATAGCAGCGGTTGCCTCACGAAACCAATCGCCGGTATCAATGTATTCAGATGGATATGCAACCCCTTCCATATTCGCCATTAACTCATTTGTTCCACCAATGGTTGAGGTATCATATAGAGGTATCTTTTTACTACTTTCAGGTGATAAAATAGCATTCTTATTGCTGTTTTTAAGCATTTCGCCCCTGCCAAGCAATAGCCAATCCGTTGCAACATCATTGTAATAGGCGAGAAATTTTGCTGTATTTTCCTCACTCATTCCATTGTTTTGGTCTAAAACACCCCTCGTTATACCAGTCTCTTGGTAAAATTTATATTTTGAAACTCCCTTAAAATCAAGGTATTTCAAAATATTTTTCTTTATAAGCGATTTTTCTTGCATAAATATTTTTTTATACGAAATATCTCGTGTATTTTTGTAGCGTCTTAAATATTAAAAGACGGCTACAAATTTAGTAATAATTTCTAAAACAAAAAAACTATGACACTGAAAAACGAAATCAAACGCGGCGATAAAGTAACCTACCAGCAAGAATTGATGTTTGGCAAGGGGTTGCAAACCATCACGGCAATGGTGGTGGCTATTAACGGTAGAAATGCCTTGCTGGACAACGGCAGGGAAGTATTAATCTTTTAAAACTATGAATATGAACTTAATAAAAGGAAAAATATACCGATATATCGGCGGAAAAAATCCGACAAAGGTAGAATATGTTGAGAAATTCGGAGAGCAGTACCTATTTAAACATATAGGCGGAATTTCTCCGTTTGATTTGAGCGAAAAGGAAGTTAGATACTTCATCAAGGAACAACCTACGAGAAAAAAAATAATTATCAAACACGGGGGTCATAAAAAATTGATGCAGATTTTCAAAACAACTTATCCGACTGTTTGCAATGCGCTAAATTACAGGTGTGACAGTGATATTTCAAGAAGAATACGCAAAGGTGCCTTTGAACGAGGTGGCGTGGAAGTGGAATATTAATCTTTAAAAACTAAATATAAGGAGATATTACAATGAAAAACTTAACAGAAAAAGAAGTTCGACTGATTGCACAAAATACAGGAATAATAGAAGAGTGCATAAGTACGATAGAACGCTATCTCGGCGGCAAACCGACACCGGTTACTGCTATAAGGGAACTGCTGAAGAAAATATCAGCGGCAAATGAATCTACATTTGAAATAATCTAATCAATATAAGTATTATGGAAAATTTAGAACAAAAAAAAGACTTGGGTTATTTCCTATTCGATGGAAAAGGAAAGGCAATAGGAACTATTATCGGCTGTGCGATAATAGCGATTTTGGTGGCGTTTTTGGCTGCTGGGTTTGTAACGATTGTTTTTCTTGATATTTGATAGGGTATGGAGTTATATGGCGATATATTATGCCTGACAGGCGAGGAGATGACTTCGGTCATACCAACCGGAACTTTTAAAAGTTGGATTAACCGCGGAAAAATCACCAACCTTCGCCAAAGGGCTTGCTACGGTATGCCTGCGCTCTATAATCCCGACTGCGTGCCGGCGGTTAAGCAAACAGATTACAAGGAAATACTTTATAGGGCTTTTCCTGCGCTGTCGCAATTCAAACAAAAAAGCGAGGAAGAGCGTAAGATGAGCATTCTTGAAGAAAATATATTTCCCGACCCGCAGGCAAACGACTGGTATTCTAATTATCGGAAACCAAACGGCGACTTGCTCGAAGACAAACAACGGCGAGAGTATTATACGAATGCTATTATTCTGAATGCCTGCAAATTGACTTGGGAAAGAAGTTTATCGTATCGGGTGGGCAAAAAAAGTATGAAAAAGTGCGATTTTTGGAAAAATATGAAGTTGGCTATTGAGAATTTATCGGCAGACAAATACCCGCACTCGCTTTATTTGAGTTGGGAAAAACTAATGTATAAGGCTGAAACTTATTACACAGAGATTGACGACCCCGCTCGTGGAAAAATCAGAAATTACTCTTCATTGCTGAATGGTCGTATGGGCAATAAAAACAGAACGAAAATAAAGGCGAGCGAGCAGGAGGCAATGCTTGTAAAACTTGGCGGCGACCGCCGAAATTTGGATAATGAGCAGATACGAATGCTTTATAACGTTGTAGCCGATACAATGGGCTGGGAGCAAATTAGTGCGGGAACGGTGGCAAACTGGCGCAAAAAATACGACCTCGAAACATCGGCAGGACGGCGCGGAATGACGCACTACCGCAATACGCGCGAGATGCAGAACAAGCGTCAACGCCCGAGCGCACCAATGCTCTTTTGGAGTGCTGACGGTTGGGATGTGGAACTATTCTATCAAAAAACGGCAGAAAATGCAAAAGGGCATTCGGTTACGACTTACAACAACCGCCTGACGGTGGTAACGGTATTAGATGCCTTCAATAATTACCCGATAGGCTATGCCATCGGCGACCACGAAACGCCGGAACTGATAACAGAGGCATTGCGAAACGCTGTTAATCACACACAGGAACTGTTCGGCGCACGCTATAAGGCTTATCAGTTTCAAAGCGACCATTACGCGATAAAAAAACTAACGCCTGCTTACGAGCAGATAAGCAAGCACGTTACGCCCGCGCGGGTCAAGAACGCAAAGGCAAAGCCTGTTGAGCCGTACTTTGGGACGATAAACAAAAAATATTGCCAACTAATGCCAAATTGGAGTGGTTTCGGCGTAACGAGTAGCAAGGAACTGCAACCAAATGTAGATGCGCTGAATATGTTTCGTAAGAATTTTCCTGATTACGAGGGTTGTGTGGCACAGGTGGTGTTTATCATTGAAAAAGAACGCGCCGAAAAACGCGCTGCATACGTTGAGAATTGGCAGAAATTATCGCAAGAATATAAACTGCCGCTGACGAAAGAAATGTATTTGCTGACTTTCGGCGAGGAGACCGGATACACAAATACACTTGAGGCGAGCGGATTGCGCCCGACCATCAGAGGACAAAAATGCTCTTACGACTCGTTTGATTTGAATTTCCGCCGGAACTCAAATGTGAGGTGGGCAGTAAAGTACGACCCCAACGATTTGAGTGAGGTGTTGGCGGTAAGTGAAGACGGCACCAAGCGTTTTCTTCTCGAAGAAAAATACATACAACCAATGGCTTTGGCGGACAGAAAGGCGGGCGATGGTGAACAGTTGGCACGAGTAAATGAGTACAACAGAAACTTGGAAAGGCACGTAACGCAAGTGATGTGTGATGCCGACAATGTAGTGGCGGAACTGTTCAACAACGCGCCTCAACTCAGGCAATATAATGACTTGCAAAAGTTAGTGATGCCTGACAGCAAAGGGCAGCATAAAGACAGGCGCAATGAGGCACGATTAGAGCCAAGAACCAAGATGCAAGAACCAAGACAACTGCCGCAATGGAAGGCGGCAAATATACAAACCGTTGAGGTTGAAGATATGGATTTAGTGGAATTATATTAATAACCAAACCGCGAATACACACAAGCAAAATATTCGTGCATTCGCGGCTCAAAAAACCGATGCAAAGATATGCAAAATTCAGAAAAAAAACAAATTCAAGCCAAACTTGCAGAATATTGCGAGTTGAAAGGCAGTCAGAACAAAGCCGCGAACACAATGAAAGGCGTGAGCGCGGCAACCATCAGCCAGATGTTGAACAACAACTGGGACCTGATAACAGACGAGATGTGGCGCACGGTAGCGGCTTACATCGGCTACGAACAAGAGGCAAGCAAGTGGGTAGTGGTAGAAACGCGCGGATACGCTCGAATGACGGCGTTGCTTGCCGATGCACAGCAGAACGCGCTTGTCTTTGCCGTTACTGGCGAGGCGGGTTGCGGAAAAAGCGAGGCGATAAAGAGTTATGCCCGCAGCCACACAGGCGTATTCAACCTGTCGTGTTCGGAATTTTGGACACGCAAATACTTTATGCAGGAATTACTCGCAGCGATGGGCATTGACAATACCGGTTGCGGTGTGCCGGAAATGATGAGCGAAATTATCTACCACCTGAAACGTAAAGAAACGCCGTTGATAGTACTTGACGAGGCTGACAAACTGAGCGACCAGCTGCTTTACTTTTTCATCAGCATCTACAACCAATTAGAAGACCATTGCGGTATTATTCTGTGTGCTACGGACTTTCTTGAAAAACGCATTAAACGCGGTTTAAGGACTAATAAAAGAGGGTATAAAGAGATTTACAGTCGCTGCGGTCGGCGATTTATTCCGATGCAGGTAGTGAGCGATGGTGATGTGGCGGCGGTATGTTCGGCAAACGGCGTTACCGACCGCAAAGAAATAGAAAAAATAATTACCGATTGTGAGTGTGATTTGCGCCGTGTGAAAAGGCGTGTTCACGCCTATAAAACGAAAAACTAATGGCTGTCTTTACCAACTCAAATATTCTTAACACAAAGCACAAAACGCTGCCTTTCACAGGCAAATGGCTCGACAGTTTCGGAACACCGGCACCCACAGGCGCGTGGATTATTTACGGAGCGAGCGGCAGCGGAAAGACGAGTTTTGCGCTGCAATTAGCAAAGTATCTGACAAAATTCGACAAAGTGCTGTACTGGTCAATCGAGCAGGGTAATTCAAAGACATTTCAGTTGGCTTGGAAACGCGAGAAAATGAGCGAATGCGGCACAAATATAATGGTAGCAGACGAGGGCGAGTTGTCGGCGGTCGAAAACGATATGTTCGGCAGTATTATCAAGAGAATGAGCCAAAAGCACGGGCGTAATATACTGATAATTGATAGTCTCACGCCATTAAAGGCACAATCTTTCACGATAGCAAAATATGAGGCATTTCGCAAGAGGCTGAAAAACAAACTAATCATTTGGCTGAGCCACGAAAAATGGGAGTTACCAGACACGAAGGTTGGCGATTATATAATGAAAATGGCAGATTTAAAAATGCGATGTGAGGGCTACAAAGTTTTTGCCAACACCCGCGCCGGCGAAAGTCTCTCGGAATATGTGATTTGGGAAAAAGGGGCTAAGGGGTATTTACACAAAAATCAATCATTATGACAACTGCAAAAAAAAACAGACTATACAAACTCCACTACCAACTGCGCAAGCGCGGCAATACGGTAGTCGCCCGGCAGCGGTTCGTAACCAAACGTGCCGAGGTGGTGAGCAAAATAGAAGATAAATGGCTGCGCGAATTGGTCGTGGCGGGGTATGGGGTTTGTGATAAGATTTTTCAGTCTGAACTATGATTTTAATATGATTTAATTGATTTATATGATTTAAAAACAAAATATTATGACAACAACTGACAGCAAAATAACCGGCTTAATAAAGAAGTTCTACACGCTATGCAGCCGCCTCAGTATCGGCAACGATGCAAAGGAACTGCTGCTGATAGATAATTTCGGCGTGATTAGCAGCCGCTACCTGAGCGTTGGGCAGTTGATAATGATTTGCGACCACCTGGAACGGCAACTCAACCCGGAACTGCAAGAATTGGATAAACTGCGTAAGCGGTTAATCGCCTCCATATTTGCGTGGGGAAAATCTATGGGGATTGGAATGGATATGGTAAAAGTAAAGAAAATTGCCGCCCGCGCCGCCAAACGCACGGATTTCAACGACATTCCGAAAGAGCAGTTGCGCAGCCTGTATGCGGCGTTCAACAAGAAGAAAAAGGATTTGAATACCGTAGAGGAATTTACGGCGGATATGATTAAGTATTTATCAACCTATAATTAAATGCAGATATAAAAATAATAAAATTATGATAACACTAACAAACGAGCAGTCGGAACAACTATTCGAGGACTGCAATGAATTAAGATGTGATAATAGCCTTGTTGCAGAAGTTGAGATTTTTATAACGAAACTGCGCGATGGTTATAGTCTTGAAGTATTAAGTGTACAAGGAGCGTGGTAATTATGAAACTAAAAGAACTCCACCCCGGCGAAACGTTCCGCGTAAAAGGCGATATAAAGTATCAGTATTTAGGCACGAAGGTATTTCGCGCCGAAATATTATACCTGTATAGATTTGCCTTCAAAATTAAGGGTTTCTTTACCGACAACGGCGACACTGAAGTTTTTATTTGTAATTAAAAATGCTATGGAACAAAAAGAGTATATGAAATTGTATCGCAAGTTTAACAGAGAAAGAATTAATGCGGTCAAACGCGCATATTATGAGGTGCATAGAGCAAAGATGCTTATACAGAATAGGGAATATGGCGCGAAAAGACGTTTGCGCCGAAAAGCCGTTATGACGGAAGAGGAGAGGCAAAAAGAATTAGAGATAAAAAGAGCGTGTCGTAAGGCGTATTACGAGGCAAATAAATCAAAAATAAAAGTCCGCAACAGAGAGTACTACGAAAAAACACACCCAGCAGCAAAAAAGCGCAATCTTCGGGCAAAAGAGCCTGATATTAATTGGGCGGCTATTCCGAAAAAAATAGCAATACCTAATAAAAATTTAGAAGAGTTACGTGTGATGCTGCTACAAACAAGTTGTTTTGCACCCGAATTTGACATTATTGTTAAGCAAATAAAATTGCTCGAAATCAAAGAATTTCATAGACGAAAAAACCATCTCGGCAGCGAGCCGGATATAAAAACACTATCTATTAATAACTATTTAAACAGTATTTAAAATGGCAACAAAAAAGAAAGAGGCACAAGACCTCACACAGGCAGCAGCGAAGTACAAGGAAATCGTCCTGCAAATTAAGGATTTGGAAAAAACAGCAACTCCTTTGAAGAAATCGCTGCTCGCGGAGGCGGCAAAGTTGGAACTCGACACGCTCGCCATCGGCGCGGTAACGATTGAAAAACGTGTGTCGAAAAAAGAAATCATAGACCAAACGGCAATCACGCCGGACTGGCTCTATCGCGCTCAACAGGCGGGGCTTGACGAATGCCTCGACATCAAAGTAAAAAATGCCGACAGCCTGCCGAGCGACTTATGGGAAGAAGTGCATTACAGCACTTATAGCACAACCACTTATGCCGTGCGGATATGAAAACGGAACGATTTTTACCTTACTTTCCTGCCGGTGCGGGTAGTGGTTTCTACGTCTATCGTTGGACGGATAGCAGTAAAAAAGACTCTGAAAAAGTCTTGCATTGTGCCTCTTACGCAATGGCGAGTGATGAGGCTTATCGCCTGAACGGCGAGTTTATGAGAAATGGATTACCTTTTTAATTAACAATTTAAAAATAAAAAGTTTATGAAATCATTAAGTTTAGTAACAGCACGTATTGTACGCGAAAATGAGCAGTATAAATACAAAATTGTCGGCAAGGGCGAGAAATATCTCGTACGGCACGATGAAAACGAAGATGCAGGTGTGAAAACACTCGAGTATCTGACCCCCTTTGCTAAGGAGCCTGTAAAGATAGAGCAGATAACGCTCTTGAAACCATCAGTTGAATTGGTAGATAATGGTGATGCAGATTTTACTTTTAAAGTCGGCATTCAGTTCATACAAGTGGACGACAACCAAAAAGAACGGAAACGCTCGCAAACTCTTTATGTAAGAGCAGACGACCTGCAAGAAGCATTTGATATGTCAAGTGTATATTTGAATGATTGGCTCTGTGATAAGGCTATCACATCTATAAGTCGCACGGGAATTATTGATGTGATTTAATCCTGAACGGTTTTCGCGGCGGGTTCGATTCCTGCCGCAGGAACGAAAAATAAAAAAATGAGAAAAGAGCATATAAAAAATGGACATCAAAAAACTCCTGATTTATTGGTAAAAATGGGATTAGATGAGTTATACCAAGAGTTTGTGGCTTATAGCATACAAAGGGAGAAAACAAAAAGAATTATATGGGTAAAAAATCCACCTCATTACGCCTGCAAGGCTTACAAAGTGCATATATGGAATTGGGTGGAAGATGAATTTGAAATTAGAGCAGAGACGATGTTCGGCAATAAGGAAGTGTTTAAAAAATGTAATTTACTATAATTATGAAAACAATAGAATGCAAATGTGCCGAATGTGGCAAGAAAATTTATGTTTCAAATCCTAAGGCAAATCTCGATGAAGTGCTGTGTAGTACTTGCTTTGATTTGTGGATAACAGAATTTCAATAATATGAACACATACCACT